>NZ_JAWRXB010000037.1:0-34635 GCF_046535245.1 Paraburkholderia sp. SIMBA_030 | reverse complement strand
TCGAAAGACCGCAAGACGGCGATGGCGAGCGGCGGCAATTGGCCGGCAGTACGCGTTCGTACAAACCGCCGGAAAGCATCTGCGGGGAAACAGGGAAATTGACGAAGCTCGCGAGGAGCGAGCTATCCACGACGGAAGCGGACGCTTTTTGTGAGCTGATAAAGAAGGCCTTGCCGTTAGGCACATTTCGAAACGACACTGTCCACGCTTGGTGGTACGCCGACTTCAAGGGGCTACCCTCACGAATTCGACCAAAGAGGGATAGCCATGAATCGGCGGACTGGAGTCGTGGCCGTGTTGTACAGGTTAGCGAGATACGGAGCGCCCGAGAGGAAATTGAGCGCTTCTACCGCGATCTGGACACGCAGCGGGGAACTTGGACAGTTCGAAACCCGTAGGGCCTACCCAACGCAACCCTCGCGGGGACAATATGCGCAAGGTTACTTCCAATGCACAACGGTCATTCGTGGCGTCGTCAAGGCCGGCCAGTCATCGATGCGAAAGCCGAGCGCATGCCCGCACTCGAAGTGCGGGCGCTTGATCTGCTGACGACGGTGTTCGCCGAACGCGGTACTTGCAACGGCGAACCGGTTGCCAGAAGCGAATCGGCACGAACTGCTGCCTCTGGTCCGACATCGGGCCAACCGCCTGCTACGGGTCGCCTACGGAAGTTCGCCATTGTGCGAAACCGGCTCAGTTTCAGACGCACACAGGTTGCGGATGAAGGGTTCAGGTAGGATGCCGATCCTGTCAGCATTCCAGTAGCGATACGACAAGCCACGCCTCATTCATGTCAGCAAGTCCAACTAACGCCGTACCCAGGCCCGAACCGGATCGCCTCGCTGGACTCGTCGAGCGCGTCACGTTCCACAACGCCGATAGCGGCTTCTGCGTCCTGCGGCTGAAGGTCAAGGGCGAGCGTGAACTCATCACCCTGGTCGGGCACACTCCGACCGTAGCGCCAGGAGAGTACGCCTCGGCATCGGGTACATGGGTCACGGATCGCGAGCACGGCAGACAGTTCAAGGCGGTCTTAGTCAGGATTTCGCCGCCGAACACGCTGACCGGCATCGAGCACTACCTCGGCTCCGGGATGGTCAAGGGCATTGGTCCTGTATACGCCGGCCGGCTGGTCAAGGCCTTCGGTGCCGCCGTGTTCGATGTCATTGAGCAAACGCCCGCGCGGCTGCGAGAGGTCGATGGGATCGGGGAACTTCGCGTGACTGTGCAGGATTTTTCTTGAGCAAGTTGAGCTAACGTGAGTGATGGCCGCTCAGCCGACTAAGCGCATCCTTAGACCTCTGTCGGGCCTCGTCCCAGATGCCTCAGATCGGCGGCATTAGCATGCAGAGGCTCAGCGGCGACATCGAACAGTTAACAGGCCCCAAAATTTAATTCGCGATAGCCTCTAAGACCTGTCGCCGAAACGTAGTGACTACCCGAGAACAACACGGCAGGCTTGCGCGACTAATGGGACCGCGATCGACTGAAAGCCTGCCAGGGCGACCCCCTCGTGCGACGGGTTGCACATCTCAACGATTCCTCTCAATCCTTGCTGCACAAGGATTCCAGCCAATTCGACCTGCTAGAAAAGTACGTCGGGACCGGCCGGGTTATTCCGGTTTTGTGCTGGCACATCCCTGACGTTCTTCCTCCATCCGACGGGGCAGTCCAAGCGAGCTGACTGGTTTTCACGATAGTCAGGCTGAAGGATTTCGTCGTGGGGTATCTCCTCTTGCGACCAACCCCGCTGCATTGATCGGCTCACTGGGCCGTCCCGCACCTTCTATACGACAACGTGCCGGCCCCTCGATCGGCGACCGGGAGGCGGCTGCCGTACCCCTATTGCAGGTTTTTGATCAGCGCGCGACGGGCGCGTGCTGCGCTCGCCTTCCATCCAGCGATTACTTGCGAATGCTCTCGTAGCCGTCATCGAGCGTCTTCATGAACGCAATGATGTCGTTGATGTCCTCATCTGTCATCGCAGGCTTGTCGCCAAACTTGCGGTCAAACGGGGCATCCGCAACGTCGACATTCGAATGGTATTTTTCAGGCAGATCGTCATACACCAGGACTTTGCCCGCCGCGTCAGGTGGGTAGATTTTCTCCGGGCTCGTGTTGCGCAGGTTATAGAAATCCATGACCTGCTTGAGGTTGTGGTACACGCCATTGTGGAAGAACGTACCGCGGGTTGCCGTGTTACGCAGCGTCGGGGTCAGGAACATGCCGCAATATTGCGTGTCCTTCGTCATGTCGGTCCGGAACGGGCCACAAACGCCCATGTCGTAGAACTTGGGATCCTTATTCCGCACAAGTTCGTGATTGCGCGGGACGCCGAGCGCCTCATACTGCGTGTCCGTAAATAGCGGCGGAAGACCGTCAGACGTCGGTTGACTCAGGTGGCAGCCTGCGCAATTCGCTTTGTCCTTGTCGTTGAACAGGCGCAGGCCCCGCAGTTCGGCTTGTGTAAGGCGGGCATGTCCTTCGAGCCAGGCGTCATATTTGCTCGAGAATGCATGAAACGCCGGATCTTCGAACTGATACCTGCCAATCGCGAACATGGCCTCCGACACGAGCAGGTTCGGGTCGTTGACGACGCGCGTACCGAAGAGCTGCTTGATCGTACCGATGTACTTCGAGTGCATGAGCTTGTCAGCGACCGCCGGCACGTTCGGGTTCGCCATTTCGACTGGGTTCGTCAGCGGTCCGATCGCCTGATCCTGAAGCGTGCTTGCGCGGCCGTCCCAGAAGAACCCGCCTTGCGGCACCATGGCAGGCGCGGCAGGCGCGACGCCTGCGTTTTTCTGGGCGCGTTGCACACCTTGTGCGGCGGATGCAAGTACGTCGAGGCTGACCGGTGCGGCGTCTGTCTCCCCCTGGTCGGGACCGATGCTGAATGGAGCCTGGCGATACAGGTAGGCAAGCGATGGCGCCGGCCGATAGCCAGCGTCCGTCATGTGAGGACCGCCAAGCTGTACCGAAAGATCGTTGGGTGGTCCGAAAGCGTGTGCGGCACTATGGCACGACGCGCACGACTGTTTGCCCGACGCCGAAAGCGACGGGTCATTGAATAAGTCCCTGCCGAGCACGGCCGTCGCGCTAAGGGGCGCGACTGGGGGACGCAAGAGCTTGACCGGGTGGGCGTTCGCGCCCGTCAGGTCCTCAACCCTGTCACCGATCGCCGCGGGCATGCGTTCGGGGTAGATCAGCGCGTAGCCAACTACGACGGCGCATGCCAGCACGATGCCCAACAGTATCCACAGGATCCGGCGGCGCAGCGTGTGGCTGGCAGCGTCGGGAGACGGGCCGCTTCCGGTGGGTAGTTGCGAAGGCAAGGTGGCATTCGAAGGAAGGTTCATCGCGATAGCTGTGGCAAATCTGAACTGCAAATAAGCAAGTCGAGCCACCGTACTGGCTGGCTCGACGCCTTTACTGACTGTTTGTTATCAACGACCGGTTCGCCGAACGTCATGCCGCAGGATTGACCAGCACGTCCCCTGCGGCATGACAGACAGACAAACCAGGCGACTGCTTAGTTCTTCGCCGGCGCGGAGGACAGCTTGGTGCCAGCGTTCGTGTCGAGAAACACCGCCGGCGTCTTGCCACCATTCGTGAAGTCGAACAGCGAATTGAGGCTGCCCGTCGCCGCATCGTGCGATCCGCCACCGATGCGCGTGCCGCCGAGCCAGTTGTCTTCGATGAACTTGACAACCGACGCTTGCGTAATCAGCGTATGGTCGACGTAGTTGCTACGTGCATACGGCGAGATCACGATGAGCGGAACACGCGTGCCCGGACCGCAACGGCCGTTCACAGCAGCGCCCGTCACGCCGACGCCTTGAGTTGCGCCCGCTGCGTTACAGGTACCTACGCCATTCAACTGATCGGCGGTCGGGTCGAACGATGAAGTCGTCGGCGTTGCGTAAGCATGGTCGTACCAGCCATCCGAATCGTCGTAGGTGATGATGATGGCAGTGTTCTTCCAGTCCGGCTGTTGCTCCAGGAAGTTGACGACCTTCGTGTAGAACGCCTGCTCGTCAATCGGATCTGAGTTGCCCGGGTGGCCGTCGCCGACGGCCGGTGCCTTCAGATAGCTGACCGACGGGTAGTTACCCGACGAGACAGCCGCGAAGAAGTCGTTGACGTCGTATTGATGGTGAACCGGTGTAGCCGTCGAATCGAGCGGATCGGTCTGGCCAATCAGCGCGGTCGACGTCGGGCGGGTGTGCGCCAGGTTGGCCGTCGTCGCATAGTACTGGAACCAGTTGTGGTGAGGCACGTAGTCCACCTTCGTTGCACCGAGGACCGACGAGAACGTACTGCGGTTGCACGCCGTCGTGCCGTTCGGGTTCTTGGCGGTCAGGTCGAAACCACCCATGAATCCGCCCCACGTGATGTTCTTCGCATTGAGCAAGTCACCGATGTTCTTGTTGTTCGCGGACATCGAGACATTGCCGCTGGCGGACGTCGACGAGCACAGGTCGCCTGTCGGGTCCGAGTCGCCATTGACCGTGAAGCCTCCGGTGCCGTCGGCGATGACGTTGTCGCCTTGTGCGGCGCCGTTCGCGGGAACACCGCCGTTCGTTTGGCCCGAGACGACTTCAAGCGCACCCGGCGTCGACGGTCCGTACGTGTCCGTGTACATGTTGTCGCTCATTGCGAAGTTCTGGGCGTAGTTCCAGAGCGCCGTGACCGTGTTGCCGTCGAAGTAGCCCATCACGAGACCCGGCGTACCGAATGTCGAACCGCTCCCGGCACCGTTGTTACCCGTGAACTTGGGGAACAGGTCAGCCGCGCCATTGTCGTAGGCGAGCTGCTCGTTGCGATAGTCGTGCGACTGGCCGTTCGTGTTGGCCTGGCTGCGGTCGAGGCGGAACGGGTTCTTGCCGCTACCTGCGGCAAACGCGTTGTTAGCCGTGTTCAGGAAGTTCGGGTTGCTCGTCAGAAGCGATTTCTGATTCAGGGTGTTGATCTGGGTCGGCGTATTCGCCGCTGCTGTGAACGCAGGCTCACCGACCGGGTTCTGCGCGTTCGGGTAGGTGCCGAAGTAGTGATCGAAGGAACGATTTTCACCGAAGATCACGACCAGATGCTTGATCGGAGTGGCCGTACGAACTTGCCCCGGCGGTGTTTTATCATGTGTTTTATCATTGGCGCTCCATGCAACTGACGATGCGAGTGCTGCGGCTGTGAGCGAACCAAGTGCTACATGACGCCATTTCATTATGCGGCTCCAGTTTGGATTCGTATTGTCGGGGGTGGCCGCGACGCCCAGGCATGAGGACTGTCGGATCCCCATCACATCGCTGATACCGCTCGGATGTGAAGGGCTGCGCGGCAACGGGGGCTAGGAAAGCGCAGCTATTAGAGCATCGACGTATGAATGCTCGGCGTCAGAGTCCTTACGAAATATTTTCGCCCGCAAGGATCTGGCGGAAGGTGTGGCGGCATTTGCCTGGAGATCTGCGGAGATTGCATTGGCAACGGTGTGATTGCGTCCACATCAAGGCGGCAACTCACGTGTTGGTTGCCGAAATGACCGGTCTACAATGGACATGCGTACAAGCGCATGTCCATTGACAGCTTTATCAACCTGTCGTAAATGGTCGCCGGATACGATAAGGCCGTGCGCTCATCGAGAATGAGTCGCCCACCTCGCGGGCAAGAGGTCAAGAGCCGTTGATCGATCGAAGGCATATGACCTTGCAAGGCGCTTCGGCGCCCTTTGTCATTTCTGGGGCCCGCGGCGCGCAGCCCGAAAAAAAGCCCGCCACAGGGGAGGGGCGGGCTTAATCCATAAGCTGAGGAGATCAAGATATGGAGGAGACGAACTAAGTATAAACCCTAATCAACATCCATGCAGCGCACGCCCGGCGGGTCGGGTACGGAAGTTCGGCATCCGGCCGCGGCCACCGCTGTTCGGACTGACCGCGTACTTCCGGGTTCGTTAAGGGTTATCGCCCCCGGTGGTCGGCGCAGACTGGCACTCCCTTCACTTGAAAGGAGATCTTCATGGAAGCGACTACCGGTGTCAGCGCGGCACGTGTGCCTTGGAATAAAGGCAAGTTGACGGGCAGAAGCCGCCGCTGAAACTGAAAGAGATCTGGGCGATCCGGATTCGTCTGCAACTGGCAGCGAGAACCCGCGATCTTTCGATGTTCAACCTGGCCATCGACAGCAAGTTGAGAGCGTGCGATCCGACCAAACTGCGAGTGCGTGATATCTGCCTTGGTCAGCGTGTTGCGTCACGGGCAACGATCATGCAGCAGAAGACGCAACGGCCGGTTCAGTTGGAAATCACCGAGCTAACCCGAGATAGTCCAACCAAGCGACTTCCAGCGCATCGACACCGGGGTTCCGGAGACGGGGCAAAGGCTCGACCGCGGAATCAGACACCTGTTTCGTCGACCGCAGGAGCCCCGATCGCGAGAATTTGCCGCCTATATCGTGCTAGTTCTATGGACATGGCTACCACTCAGGAAATCTTATATCGGTTCTGAGGACCGTCGACATACTGATTCCTGGCGATTTCGTGGAGTTTCTCGCGAAACTGGTCGAAGGCGTCGAGGATCGACCGCTCGTCGGAGCCAGCTTCAGGTTGCAGATTTCTTAGCATCGCGTCGTCAACCTGGAAGGTGATTTCGCGCGAATTGTCGTATCCCCAGAAACATACGCAATGTCTCGCGGCATCGTAGCTACGGCTGGGATTGGGGAATTGAAGTGCCACGGTCACCCTTTCACGTCTGCAACCGAGTAACGCCACTTGCTGGCATTCGAATCGATCAAGGCAAAACTCACGCGTCTCTGTTCTGCGCGCAAAGCGTTCGCCGTTTCGAGGATAAGCGCGTGCGTCCTGCGCTCGACGGCGTACGCACTCGAGCCGCCCGTGATGGTCGAAGCTGGTTTGGTCTGTATTGACATGATGGGTCCCGGAGCACCTGGTCGCGAGGCGCGACCAGCCTTTATCCCACTGTATACCCTTCGTGCGGCGCAGTGTCTTTTGTTGATAGCATGGTCGCCGAAGACCGTCGTTTCGCCACCGCGGCGCCATTGTCAATCGTAGGAGAAGAAACGGTCGAATTTGTCCATGTGTTCGAGGGCCATGCCCGAGCCGCGCACGAAGCACGTCAGCGGGGTATCGGCAATGAACACGGGGAGACCCGTTTCTTCGGCGAGCAGACGATCCAGGTCACGCAGCAGCGCACCGCCGCCGGTGAGCATGATGCCTCGCTCGGCGATATCGGCGCCGAGTTCCGGCGGTGTCTGTTCGAGGGCCATCTTGACCGCCGATACGATCTGGTTCAGCGGGTCGGTGAGCGCTTCGAGGATCTCGTTGCTGGAGACTGTGAAGCTGCGCGGTAGCCACGACAACTTCTGGTGTTGTTTGTGGTACATGCGGTGCATGTGTTGCGCCGACTGGAAGAAGCAGGAAAGGTCGTGAAATTTTCGCTCGTCTTAGAGATCAGTTGTCGGCCGAGGCCGCGATGTCGTGCAGCAATGCCATCGCGGCCTCGGCACGTTGAACCGGAACGAGGATGTGATCATGACAATACCCGGCAATCACATTGCATGGAATGCCGGCGTCGGCCAGCTTGCGGCTGACGACAGCGATGAATCCGACCGCTTCGAGACTGGAATGTACCGTCAGGGTAATGAGACGGGCATCGAACGTATACGACAGGCCAAAACGTTCGGCATCTGCACGCTCCACGATTGCCGTCAGTCCCTCTCGCTCTCGCATGGCACAGAGCGTCGGTAGTTCCGCCGGCAGGTTGAAGTCACGAAGCAAACAATAGACATAGATTGGCTCCGCCAGCACGGGGCTAAGCGTCGCGCATAGCTTTTTCAGGTCTTTTTCGCTCATGGTTCCACCATCGTACAAGGAAGTTTGTTTATGCCATTGAATGCGTACTTATTGCGGGCGGTTAGCGAATTTACAGGCCGTTCAGAAATGCTGAACGGCCGCTAGAACGTAACATGGGGCGACTTCAGAAAACAAAACAGTCCGAAACAAACAGTTGGGTTGATTCTTGGCATCTACGGCGAGGCGTTGCGCGACAAATGGAATGGCCCGTGTCAGCGGTTATTGACGCCTGAGTAATGTTTTGCAAGGAAACCTTCGATGCCCCATTTCGTAGTGTGATACGTGATTGCAAAGAGATGACGTGATCGACTTCCGCGCCGGGCCTGCTACCTTTGCTTTGTACCCGCTATCAATCGAACGCCGCAGCACTTAACGTGCACCGGCGTAACAGGTCAAACCTCCATCGTCCGGCGTCCCGCCGCAGGCGGAGGTCTAGTGAGCGGGGGTTCGACGCTGGCTGGAGCAGGACCGTGTCACTCGATCACACAGGCGATGCCGTCGTCGCGCAGGCCCCCTCGGTGCGGGCGGCCGAATACGTTCGGATGTCGACCGAGCATCAGCAATACTCAACCGAAAACCAGCGCGACAGGATCCGTGAGTACGCCGGGCGGCGAGGTCTCGAGATCGTTCGCACCTATGCTGACGAGGGTAAAAGCGGTCTGCGTATCGACGGGCGGCAGGCGCTTCAGCAGCTGATCAAAGTCGTTGAAAGCGGCCGTGCGGATTTTCAGGTGATCCTCGTCTATGACGTGAGTCGCTGGGGGAGATTCCAGGACGCGGATGAAAGTGCGTACTACGAGTATGTCTGCCGGCGTGGCGGCATCCAGGTTGCCTACTGCGCCGAACAGTTCGAAAACGACGGCTCGCCGGTGTCCACCATCGTAAAAGGAGTCAAGCGGGCGATGGCCGGCGAGTACAGCCGGGAATTGTCGGCCAAGGTGTTTGCTGGCCAGTGCCGGCTGATCGAGCTCGGCTTCCGGCAGGGTGGACCGGCCGGCTTCGGTCTGCGCCGGGTGCTCATTGATCAGCACGGGATCATGAAAGGAGAACTTCAGCGAGGCGAGCACAAGAGCCTGCAGACCGATCGCGTCATCCTGATGCCGGGGCCCGAGAGCGAAACCCGGATTGTCAATCTCATCTACAACTGGTTTATCGACGGGTCGTTAAATGAATACGAGATTGCAGCCCGGTTGAATGGCATGCGCGTTCGCACAAATCTCGATCGGGAATGGACACGAGCGACTGTACGGGAGGTACTGACCAACGAGAAATACATCGGCAACAACGTCTATAACCGCGTGTCGTTCAAACTCAAGAAAATGCGCGTCGTGAATACACCGGACATGTGGATCCGAAAGGAAGGTGCATTCCAGTCTATCGTACCAAGTGAGGCGTTTTACACAGCACAGGGCATCATGCGGGCGCGCGCCCGACGCTATTCGAATGAGGAACTCATTGAGCGTCTGCGCAACCTGTACCGCAATCGTGGTTTCTTGTCTGGCCTGGTTATCGACGAGACTGATGGCATGCCATCAAGCTCCGTTTACATGTACAGGTTCGGCAGCCTGATCCGCGCATACCAGACCGTGGGCTTCACGCCCGGCCGCGACTACCGCTATCTCGAGACCAACCGCTTCCTCCGGCAGTTGCACCCAGAAATCATTATGCAGACGGAGAAGAAGATCGCCGATCTCGGTGGCGCAGTGTTGCGTGATTCAGCTACTGATCTCCTGACGGTCAACAACGAATTTACGGCTTGTCTGGTACTCGCCCGTTGCCAGACGCACGACAATGGCCGGCATCACTGGAAGGTCCGGTTTGATGCGAGCCTGCTGCCGGACATTACGGTAGCCGTTCGGCTCGATCACGCGAATTCCGCGGCGCTCGACTATTACCTCCTGCCGCGCCTGGATTTCGGCCAGCCGCGCATCAGCCTCGCCGACCAGAATACGATCGAGTTTGAGAGTTACCGGTTCGACACGCTGGAATATCTCTACGGCATGGCCGAGCGCGCCCGCCTTCGGAGGGTGGCATGAACCAGCAGCAACAAACGGGCGAGGTCCGGATGATTCCGGTCGACAAGATCGAGGTCATCAATCCGCGCGAACGTAATAACCGCGTCTTCAACGAAATCGTTGGCAACATCAGGGCGATCGGCCTGAAAAAGCCCATCAAGGTCACGCCGCGCGCCACTGCCGATGGCGTCGAGAAGTATCTGCTCGTGTGCGGCGAAGGGCGTCTGAAGGCTTTCCGTTCACTCGGCGAAACGACCATCCCCGCGATGGTTGTGAATGTCAGCGACGAAGATGCATTCATCATGAGTCTCGCCGAGAACATAGCCCGTCGTCAGTGCCGACCACTCGAACTCCTCGCCGGCATCCGGCAATTGCAGGAGCAGGGATACACGCTGAAGGTGATCGCAGAAAAGACAGGACTGACCCAGCAGTATGTCCAGGGCATTCTGATGCTGCTGCATCATGGGGAGGAACGGCTGGTCATCGCGGTTGAGAGGGGGCGGATTGCGCTTAACGCTGCGCTCACGATTGTCGGTGCCGGCGAACAGATCGCCCGGATGGGTGGAGGCAAGCAGGTCCGGCACAACCCGGCTGTCCGAGCAGGTGATGAAGAGCGCATCGGGCGTCTGCGCGAGCGCCAGTCTGCTGAACTGCTGCGCGTATTGCGGCAGCATTTTCTCGCGGAATTCGACAATCCCCATTATGAGTTTGTCCACGGTTTGCCTCCGAAAGGGCTAGTCGTTTGCTGCCGAACCTCCGAGCCCTTGCGAGTCGGGGATGCGGGCCAACGCCTGGTCCTCGGGAAAAAGGTGCGTCGAGGCGATCGCGCGATCGAGCAGTGCCAGCTCGACGCACAACGCGTCATGACGATGTTCCGGAAGGCTCTGGACGAGATTCTCTATGGCCGCGCGTAGACGTCGCGCGATCTGAATGCTGCCCGCGCCGTACTGTCGTATTTCGCGAAAACTGATATGCACGAAGTCTTCCCAATTGGGCGTCCGCAAGATCACCCGCACCCGCCCTGACCCATCCACAATCTCTTCGATGTGCAGAGACCGTTTGCCCACCACACGCAAGAGTCGGTGCACCTGATCGACTGCAAGCACGGCCGTGGTCGGATCGTTGATCGCCGCCGACAGCGCTTTCAGCGCAATATCGACCAGGATCCGAAACGCGAACATAGGGTCCTGCTCCATCGTGCGTTCCGTCCCGAAAGCGACCAGGGTGCGGAGCCTGCGCTCATCGATTGCGCCAGAGTTCCCGTACAAATAAAACAAGGGTTCGTCCACCGCGACGAAATCACCCACTTGCGGTACAAATTCGATGATTGAGTTAGTGCGCCGCGCCTTGGCCACCAGCCTTTCCAGATTCACGGCCAGAACGATGCCAGATTTGCCGCGGTGACGAACAATGCGATCAGGTACGCCTCGCTCCTTGTCACGTTCCGGCGAGGTACTTGCACCCTTAGTCGGAGCGGGATACACGCTCTCTATGACCGCCATCCCGTGCTTCCCAACGCCTGCTACGAGGCTTACGGGACGCAGAGATTTCGCGGCGTAGTCAATCAGGAAAAGGAACGCGACGACGGAAGTGAATCCGAATAGCGCTGCAATGAACACTTGAAGCTGCTGTACCT
The DNA here is from genome assembly GCF_046535245.1 of Paraburkholderia sp. SIMBA_030. NCBI lineage: Bacteria > Pseudomonadati > Pseudomonadota > Betaproteobacteria > Burkholderiales > Burkholderiaceae > Paraburkholderia > Paraburkholderia sp. SIMBA_030. Next base: position 23,120 of record NZ_JAWRXB010000037.1, on the reverse strand, counting down.
CATTCTCACCCATCCAGCCCAGCGTTCTATTGGCGAACAGCATTGTGAAAACGAACAATCCCGAGATGCCACGGATGATGTTGTCGCGCAGCAGTGTCGTCGCGATGATCCGCGGGGTGTACTGGCCGCCAGCGACCTGGATTGCGACGAGCAGCGAACCGAACGTAAACACCAGAAACGTCAGGTCTGCGGAAACGATGTCACCAAGCAACGACCGCGCCCCAGTCATGGACAGCCCAAGAAAACCGGTTTTCGGATCAAGGATCGCTTGCCTGATCATCCACCTTCCCAGCATTTCAGTCAGAGGTTTTACCACGGCATAGATCGCGACTGCGATGAGCGGCACAGCCCACAGCGAAGATTTTAGGTAGCTCTTTAAGCTGTACCAGCGATTCCAGTCCATGTTTGCTGTCTCCCTACGATCGCGCTCAGTGCTGGTCGATGTAGTCGTCGACTGCACTGCCCACGGTAGGATGAAATCGCTCATCGCCGACGATGTCCAACATTTCGAAACGTCTGAGCTTGTCGCGCACCGGGTCTTTCATTTCGGCGAAGTGCAATGCGATATCGCGCCCGCCCAGTATTCGAATCAGTTCCCGTAACATGTCCGCTGAGGTCACGTCGATACTGGTTACGGGTTCAGCGGCCACTACGATCCTGCGCACGGGCGTCGATGACTCATCGACGGCTTTCAGCAGGCATTCCTGGAAAAGCTCGGCATTTGCAAAGAACAACGGCGCATCCCAGCGAAACAGCAGCAGCCCCGGAATCCGCGTGGCATGTGGATAGCGCTTGATGTCATGGTAGCCGCGCAGATCTTCCACACGCCCGAGAATGGCGTAATGGGGACGCCAACCGTCCCAGAGAAACTCGATGACCGCGATCACGATTGCAATGCAGATACCGGGAATCGCACCGAAAACGGCGACGCCTGCGAAGCAGACAACGGAGAGCCAGAACTCCCATTGCTGGATTCGATAGATGCGCCTGAGATCCGTAAATTCGAACAGGCCGAGGGCGGCGGCAATGACGACGGCGGCCAGTGCGCTATTGGGCAGATACCGCATCAGATTCGGTGCGGCGATCAGGAGCACCGCTACCGCCACCGCGCCGACCACGCCCGTCACCTGCGTTCTGGCGCCCGCTGCTTCGGCCACGGGTGTGCGCGAAGAACTGCTGCTGATCGGAAAACCCTGAAAAAAACCGGCGGCCAGATTGGCCGCCCCCAAGCCGACCATCTCCTGGTTTGGGTCCACGCGCATATGAAAACGCGCAGCGAAGGTTCGTGACAACACGCTGGTATCCGCAAACGAGATCAGCGCGACCGCGCAGCCGCCAAGCAGAATCTTGACGAGATCGGCGTCACCGACCCATGGTAATGCGAACGATGGAAGGCCTTGCGGGATCTTGCCGAGTACCTTGACGCCGACGCTGTCCAACCCGAATGCGATGACGCTTAGCGTCGCGAGAACGACGGCGATCAGGATGCCCGGCACTTTTTCGAAGCGCTTGAGGAACAAAATCAGCACAAGGCTTCCCGCGCCGACGGCGAAGCTGTACCAGTTGGCTTTGCCCGCACCGATGGCCGTTCCAAGCGCCAGCAGATCGCGCAGCGGTCCCCGATCATCAAACGAGATGGCAAAAAGTTTCGGCAACTGGCTGATCAGGACGGTCAGCGCAATGCCGTTCATGTAGCCGTACCGGATGGGCTTGGAGAGCAGTTCTGTGATGAAGCCGAGCCGCAGAAGTCCCATCACGACGCAGAACAGCCCGGAGACGATCGCCATCATGCTGGCCGTCGCTATCGCGCGCGAGGGGTCGCTGCCCGCGGTAGCGATGACGACGGCAAGAATTGGCGCGGCGAGTGCGGAGTCCGGACCGAGCACCAGAATCCGGCTGGGACCAAAGACGGCATACGCCAGCAACGGAACGATCGTCGCGTAGAGGCCATAGACGCCTGGAACGCCTGACGCCTCGGCATATGCGATACCGACGGGTACCAGCATCGTGGTGAGCACCAGTCCGGCAGCCAGATCGTTGGGTAGCCAGCTACCCCGATACGTCTTGAGCATCGCCAGGCCTGGCAGCCAACGCAACCATCGCGTCGCCCCGACGGCAGCCTGTCCACCTTCATGAGTAGGACGATCGGATTGCATTTGTCGGATGGTTGTGATCGAAAGAGTCGCGATCCGGAGTGTGCGGCACTGCCGTTCCAAATGAAGGATAGCCCAGCCAGGCGGGCGCGACGTATGGGACCAAGGTCCAATACCTTCCTTGGCAGGCAGTGCGTAGACTGGTTTTGATCCACTTTCCGAGGCGTTGAGCGGGTGTGTGAGATGCCCTGTGCTGAGTTCACCGGACCGGCGCCATTGCCGTGTTCCCCAGTACTTTCGGGTAGAACTGACTCAGTACGGTGGTCTACTGTGCGGTCGCCAGCAGGGCGGAAAGGAAAGCGAATCACGTCATGGTTGCGATGGTTGCGCTGATGGCAGGCTGCCCCGGACTTGCCCAGCCTCAAACCTCAGTGGATGTCACCAGCGCGCCAGGTAGCGCCACGGTCGTGGGAACCGCGAAGGTCACGGCCACCATCGTCGCGATGGAACCAGACACCCGTACCGTGACGCTTTAAGACGGCAAAGGCAGGGCGGTGCAAGTGGAGGTGGGAGAAGAGGCGCGCAATTTCGACCAGTTAGGGTTGGAGATATCGCCTCTGACGGGATGTGCATACTATGAAGTACCTCCCGGCACCGTCATCGCCGCACCTGCCGGCTTTGACCGGTCCTTCGCGGCCGCGGTGGGACGCGATGCGAGACAAGGGTCTGTCGATTACCGGGCAGGATCTTGCCAGCGGCACGATCATCGGCGCACTCGCCGGCGATGTCGTGATGACGAGCGTGCGTCCGCAAGCCGATGGCAGTGTCGTCGTGCGGTTCGATTCGAAGAACGCGCGCGATCCCGCACTGCTCGATCGCATTTCGCGCAGCTATGACAGGCGGATGGGGCGCTAAGCGGCTGTGCGTTGCCGGCTTCCACCGTGGTGAAGGCAAAGGCGCTGATTATAGGGCACGTCATCTGTAGGAGTCACCTCATGGCCGAGCGCTCGCAACGGCAATCTTGATCAAGGGCAGACTGTCTTTTCTCGTGAGCCCAGGGCTCGTGATCGGCTACTACGCATGGCTTGCAGATATGTCGTAGGTCATTTCAGGGAGTCAGGATGACAAAGTTGCTGATAGACGTGGTGATCTTTCTTGCTTCGGCACTGATTGCCGTACCGCTATCAGTACGCCTTGGCTTCGGTGCCGTTCTCGGCTATCTGGTGGCAGGCATTTTCATTGGGCCATGGGTATTGAAGCTGGTGACCGACGTCGACGCGATCCTCCATTTTTCCGAGTTGGGCATCGTGCTGATGATGTTCGTGATCGGATTGGAAATGCGGATCGACGAGCTGTGGGCGAAATGGTTATGTCCGAACTTCAGGAGCGCAAGTTGATGGACATGCCAACCGGCCGTGCCGGGTTCGGCATCCTCCTGTTCCAGGACATGGCAGCTATCCCTCTGATTGCGTTGCTGCCGTTGCTGGGACCGTCGGTGATCACACCCGCAGCGGAACCGGGATGGCTTGTAGCCTTGAAAGCGCTTGCCATGCTTGGTGCGGTGGGACTTGTTGGCCGCTATCTGTTGCACGTTGTGCTGCGTGTGATCACAAGCATTGGAGTACCGGAGATTTTCACCGCTTTCGCATTGCTCTGGATCGTCGGTATCTCGTTGCTCATGCAGGGCGTCCATCTGTCAATGTCGTTGGGCGCCTTTGTCGCCGGTCTACTTCTCGCAGATTCGGACTATCGCCACCAGGTCGAAACCGACATGGCTCCCTTCAAAGGCTTGTTGCTCGGTTTATTTTTCATTGCAGTGGGAATGTCAATCGATTTCGGCGTATTAATGCGGGAGCCTCTTCGTGTCGCAGTACTTGTCGTGGCCGTAGTCGGCATCAAGACGATCGCGCAGTGGTTGCTGGCAGACAAGTTCGACGTACCCGCTTCGCAACTTTGGCTATTTCGCCATTCTGCTGTCACAAGGGGGCGAATTCGCCTTTGTGGTGATGGCGGCTTCAATGGCGGCACATGTCATCGAGCAGCGCCAATCGTCCCTTGTTACACTCGTCGTCGCGCTTTCGATGGTCTCAACGCCTTTACTGCTGCCTGTGCACCGCAGAATCACCCGGTCATATGTCAGCCGTGAAGTGGGGTAGGACGGGCTGCTCCCAAAGGCGCACAACATGTTTGATTGCGCATTGCGCCCAAACACCGACGGGAAACGCGAACGCGGCTGGCGGCATAATCGTTCACCCAGCGTAGAGCGGCGATCCCCCTGCGACGTACTCGGTGAAGTTCTGCTGCAGACTTCACTGGAGGTGATGCCACTCATCATGAATCGGCATTTGTCCCAGTCGATCGGTCGACATGAAGCATCCTTGCTGCGAAGACGGATGGAACGAAGCGCCCCGCAAGCCGCCATTGATGCCTCGCGAACCCGAAGGTCTGCTGCGGGTCGATCACGGTCTGCGGTAACCTCAGTAACACTTATCGATGTATAGATCAATAATTTCGGGGCCAGGGACAGCGGAACGCGAGGACTCCGGTGAGCATCCTCGGCGGTACCGTGACTTCGACGTGAGGCGTGGCATGGGCAGTGATCGGCCATTAAGCGATCGCGGTTGACGATACAGTGGCCGGAGGGAATGGAATGCCCCGAAACCTGCCACGACGGCCCTACGGTCGGCCAGTCACGCGCTGCACCATCGCGTAGAGCACCGACATCTGCAAGCCGCTCTTGAGTGCGTAGTTCGGGTCGTATTGATTGGAGTAGCCCCACCAGTCGAAGCATGCATTCGGGTTCGTCGGCCCTGGCGCAGACGACGCAATCGTGTCGGGATACACGACCACCAGTTTGTTCGTGTCGGCCCATTCATTGATGCCGGCCTCGGTGACCCAGCGGTTTCCGATAAGCGACGCCTCCTGCAGACAGCCATGGAGGGCGAGCACGAGTCCGCACTTGTTCCCTTGCACGCAGGCTTTGGGAACAAAAACGCTCCCAGTTGAACTCATCGAAAGGTTTGGCGACGCCCCGAACTCCGTTTGATCGAATGCAGACAGCGTACCCGACAGCTTCCCGTCGTTGCGCGGTGTCAATGGGCCGAGGAACATCGTCAGCCACGTTTTTACTGAATCGTAGACTGCGCCATTCGCCAAGCAGCGCACCATGTAGGGGCTCCCGAGCGTGCCGCATGCAAGTTCGCCGTCAGGCGATTCCCAGCCGTGCTCGGCGGGATACGTATTGTCGAAGTGAACATTGGCCCCATAACGCTGGTATTCCGAGTCGAGGTCGGCCATCTCGAGCGGATTGACGACCTGGTCCTGCGTGCCGGACCAGAGGTAGACGGGCTGTCCACGCAGATTCGTCGCCGGGTCGATGGTGCCGAGGGACGATTGCGTGTCCAGATACACCTCGGATGCCGTAAGCGTGCTGTTGTCCGACGCCTGATTCGTCGGAAGCGTCAGGCCGCCACAGTTTGCCAAAGCCGTCGCGGCTCCTCCTGCGCCGGCACACCAGTACACCCCGCCAGCGTAGACAGCGGCCCCTTTGAAGGTCGAAGAGTGGGCAACGTGCATCTGCACTGCCGCGAAACCGCCAGAGGAAATACCCGCGACGAAGACCTTCGTCGGGTCGATCCGATAGCGCTGAAGTTTTACGATCGTGGACGCGACCGATCCACCGTCTGCGGTGGGGCTCCCGGTGGCGGCTAACGCCTTCGCCTGTGTCGATGCTCGCAATGCGCCGGCATCCGTACTGGTCGAATCGCCACCGCCCCCGCACCCGGCGAGGCCGATCGCCAACACAGCTGCCGACGCTAACCGTAGGCCTAACGCCATCGTCATCATTGTCGTCTCCTCGTCTGAGCGGAATAGAGTTAGTACTATCGCTCCGCCCGTCGAACTACCGGCCGGTTCAGCTTCCGTCTAAGACTCGCTAACACAAGTCATCGACAAAGCGCGAACAGATGATTGCGGCGTGCGATGCGCGCGGCGATACCCCGGCGTATTGCCTACCTAACGGAGATCATAGATCACAACCGCGAACGCCGATATTGGACCAAGCCCCCATATTGCCCCTTGGCCGGCAAATGGGTCGTGGTCTCGAGAGGAGCGCAGGGCGAACTGCGGGCGATCGGGTGAATCCATGCCGGCTTCCTTTACGCGCGATAACCTGATTCCTGTGTCAAGCTCGTCAGGTACGTGCGAGCGTTGCCTCACTGCTTTGCCTCCATCGGCTGGCCAAGCACGAATGGCCCGCCCTGAAAGCGTTGTGCGGGATCGTCGTGCGAGTCGCTCGGTGCGGTCGCGGGGAAACGTTCCGCGAACTGCGCAGCGCTGTCGCGCGGGTTGAAGCCGAGGAAGCCGGCTTTCGTGTTGTCCCACCACTTGACCGGATTGTTCGACGCGCCGTACACGACCACGTGCCCGACGCGGTTCGTGAACAGCGAGCACCGCACAAGTTCGATGAAGTCGCGATAGCTCAGATACGTGACGAGCATGCGCGGGTTCTTCGGCTCTTCGAACGACGAGCCGATTCGCAGGCACACCGTCTCGATGCCGAAACGATCGTAGTAATAGCGCGAGAGTGCCTCGCCGAAGCACTTCGTCACGCCGTAGAGGCTGTCCGGGCGCTGCGGCGCGTCGGTGTCGAGCACCTCGGTGACCGGATGAAAACCGATCACATGATTGGAGCTCGCGAACACGACGCGCTTCACGCCGTGCTTGCGCGCCGCCTCGTACAGGTTGTATGTGCCGGCGATGTTCGCGCCGAGCAGATCCTCGAACGGGGCATCGACAGAGATGCCGCCGAGATGCACGATCGCATCGACGCCCTCGACGAGTTGCATCACCGCCGGCCGGTCCGCCAGATCGACGATGCTCGTTTCCTCGTGCGGCGCAGGTTCGCCGAGTTTCGCGATGTCGCTCACGCGCACGACTTCGGCCCAATTGGCGAGCGCGCCGCGCAGTTGGCGGCCCAGGTTGCCGGCGGCGCCGGTCAGAAGCAGGCGCCGGAAGGGCTTGAACGAAGCTGTGACTGTTTGGCTCATAAAAAACTCCTGGGAAATGATCTTCAGAAAACGTTTTCTAAACGAGAACGATGGAGGAGATACAGCGTCGATTGCCGGATACGCCGCTATCAGGCAGCGATTACAACAAATGGCATTCGCCTGCCTGATCGCGCTTTCTGCGACAATCGGTAAACAAAAGAGAAAACGTTACCTTTTGCATGAAAAAACTTTCCCCAACTATTCGCGACGTCGCCGCAGCGGCCGGCGTGTCAGTCGCCACGGTGTCCAAGTACATGAACGGTGCGCAGCGCTTCTCCGCACCGGTCGAGGCGCGCCTGAAGGCGGCGATCGAGGAACTCGGCTACCGCTCGAATCCGCTTGCGCGATCGATGATCACCGGCCGCTCCCGCACCATCGGGCTGACCATTCTTGACATCAGCAATCCGCACTTCACGAGCGTCGTGAAAGGCGCCAACCGCGTCGCGCTGCGGCACGACTACACGCTGCTGCTCGTCGACACCGACGAAAACCAGGCGCGTGAGCGCCCGCTGATCGAAGCGCTCGCGCAGCGCGTTGACGGCCTGATCGTCAGCTCGCGGATACCCGACGAGGAGGCGCAGTGGTTGCTCGATCTCGACAAGCCAGTCGTGCTGTTGAGACGTAGCGATGCGCTGCCGATCCCGAGCGTCGGCATCGACAACCGGCTCGCAACCTACATGCTCGCGCGGCATCTGCTAAACCTTGGACATCGTCACATCGCCTACCTCGGTTTCGGGCAGGCTCGCATCAATGACGAGCGCATTCGCGGTGCGCGCGAGTGTCTCGAGGAAGCCGGCCTCACGCTCGACGTGTACGACGCTCACGCGCCGACCGCGCATGCAGGCGAGGACGCGTGCTCGCGCGTGATGCTCGGTCCGCGCAGGCCGCAGGCGGTGATCTGCTATAACGACCTGATCGCGCTCGGCTTCATGAAAGAGGCGGCGTCGCTCGGCATCAAGGTGCCGCACGAGCTGTCGGTAACCGGTGTCGACAACGTCCCGTACGGCGAGTACGCAGCGCCCGCGCTCACCACCGTCGATATCCAGAGCGAGAAGATGGGCGAGCTCGCGATGCAAAAGCTCATCGACGCGCTCGCGGGCCATGCGGAGGCTGGGCATTCGATGTTCGAGCCGAAGCTCATCGTCCGTGAATCGACGGCGGCCCGCGGCTGACGCGCCTCGTGCTTTCACGCGTCGAGCTTCGCGGGCGCCATGCGCGGCGTCAGCATCTGCATGACGGCGAGGGCGACGAGGTAGGCAAGCGCGCCTATCGCGAACAGCACCCAGTAGTGGCCGGTGCGTTGCAGGACCTGACCGATCACCTCCGAGAACAGCACCGCTCCGATCGAGCCCGCCATCCCGCCGATGCCGACCACTGCGCCCAGCGCGCGCTTCGGGAAGAGATCGGACGCGGTGGTGAAGAGGTTCGCGGACCAGCCCTGATGCGCTGCCGCCGCCAGTCCGACGATCGCGACGGCACCCCAGAGGTTGTCGATTTGTGAGACGAATGCGATCGGCAGCACGCAGCACGCGCAGATCAGCATCGCTGTCTTGCGCGCGGCGTTCACGCTCCATCCGGCGCGCAGGAGCGCCGAAGAGAGCCAGCCGCCGCCGATGCTGCCGACGGTCGTCATTGCATAGATGCAGACGAGCGGCAGACCGATGTGCTGCATGTCCATGCCGCGCGACTCGTTAAGCCACTTCGGCAGCCAGAACAGATAGAACCACCACACCGGATCGGTCAGGAACTTACCGATCAGGAACGCCCACGTCTGGCGCTTTCTGATCAGCACGCCCCAGCCCGGCGCGCGGGCGTTCACGTTGGCGGCATCGAGCGCTTCGACTTCGTCCTGCGCTTCCTCCACGGAGCTCGGGTCGGCAGACCGGTAGAGCGCGAACCATACGGCCAACCAGACGAGGCCCACCGCCCCGATGATCACGAACGCCGCACGCCAGCCGAACGCCAGCGCGAGCGGCGGGATGATTGCGGGCGCGAACACCGCGCCGACATTCGCGCCAGAGTTGAAGATGCCGGTTGCAAGCGCACGTTCGCGGCGCGGGAACCATTCGGCAGTCGTCTTGATGGCGGCCGGGAAGTTGCCGCCCTCGCCGATGCCGAGCAGCGCACGCACCATTGCGAAGCCGGTCACCGAGCCGACCGCCGCATGCAACACCGCTGCCAGGCTCCAAATCAGCATGGCGAGCGCGTACGAAATGCGCGTGCCCAGCCAGTCGACGATACGGCCGAAGCACAGAAGGCCAACCGCATAGAACGCCGAGAAGGCGATCACGATGCGGCCGTACTGCACCTGGGTCCAGCCGATGTCGTGCTGCAGAAGCGGCGCGAGCAGACCGAGAATCTGGCGGTCCATGTAGTTGATTACGGTGGCGAAGAAAAGCAGCGCGCAGACCGTCCAGCGGTAACGGCTGGCGGCGGTGCGGGCGAGTCCGATGACGGCGGTTTGCATGTGAGTCTCCGTTGCGCGGCGGCGCTCGTCGCGTCGCGCTATGTGTCATTGAAGGTGGGTGCGCCGAGGGTCGCAACGCGCGCCACGGCAGGAGTGTTACGTCACGAGCACGTCCAGTTAGGAAAACGTTTTTCTAGAATAGAAGTTTTGTGATGCTTTAGCTAGTCCATAGTTTACCTAGTCTTGCGCACTGTGATCCAGTGATGGGACCATCTAGCCCAGAAGATTAGTTAATCGTTTTCGTGACCATGCGTAGCAGCCTCGGGCAGGTCGAGACGGCGCGGCGTTGGCGGAGATCAGGCGGACTGGCAGGGCACGGGTCGGTCGTGTCGGCGCGAACAGATTGAAACGACAGCGAGCGGATTTTTCCTAGGGTTTTTACTGACTTCCGTCGAGCCAGTGCCTAACGAACCGCCGGACACGCTTGTGAAGTTGCCAGTTTCAGCATCGATCCACTTACAATCAGGAGACAAAAATGCATTCGTCAAGAAAATCATCCATTGGTTTTGCGGTCAGTACACTGACGTTCCTTCTCGTCAGTGCCTGCGGAGGTGGCCTGGATGATGGTCCGAAAAATCCAGTTTCTTCTTCGTCCACAGTTTCTCTGCACGGAATTGTCTATGGAGCGACGGATACGAGCGTCCCGTCAGGAGCAGGCGTGTCCATCACCATGATGGGACAGATGAGAGCGCTCTTTGACCTCATCAAGAAGGCACCTGATTTCACGCAAGTAGTGATGGACCTTGGCGACGGCAGTCCAGTGCACGTGCTCAATACCAATACGGGCGATAAATTCCTGCCAGGCAAACTGGCGCTCGGGCTGTCGTACATATTGATCGATATGAAAGCGAAAGGGGATCCGAAATACGCGGATTACCTCGCGACATATCAAAAGATAACGACCGCAATGATGACGCAGACGAGCGGCGCCAACTACACGTACGCGAATACATCCTGGGGCGAGTACTACTACCTCGTTGCGCTCAATAATTTCAAAGCGCACGGCATGCTCAACGAGGTTTTCAGTGACGCAATGCTGGCTACGCTGCAAAATCGACTGACTTTCTGCGATATGTTCGGCGCGGATGCGAGCGGCACGAAGAATACGTGCCCCGCCACAGGTGCGATCGACGTTGCATCGCTCAATACCGCGCAGAATTACTATGCCGTCTCTTACGGTATTGCAGGGCTGAGACAGAAACTCGGATGGAGCAATCCGATTTTCTTTTCCGCCACCGACCCGGCTGTGGCATCGATGGGCGCGCGGGACGCGCTTCTGTACACGCTCACGAATCACATTAGAAAAGACTCGTCCGGCGGTTTTTCCGACGAGGCCTCGAATACCCATACGACCTATTATGATCAGGCACGCTTCGATCGATACAGCACGTTGCTCATTGGCGAAGTTGTTGAGCGAACGTTCGAAATGGGCAATGAGGCCAATCTGACGCCCGAATTGAAATCCTATCTGCGCAAGTCAGTCGATCTCATTCTTCCCCAGCTCAACGCAAACGGCCAGGGTTTCAACTATGGCAGGTCCATCGGGCCATACGGGGACTCAGCCTTTATGGAAATCCTGACTGCTGCGGCAAATGCAGGCGTATTGTCCGCCCAGGAAATGCAGGTGGCCTATTCGTTTATCTATAAGGCGGCTTACCGCTTTGACACTTTCTGGTACGACCCGACGCTGCCCACGCCGTCGGTGAATATGTGGGTCAAAGGGCGCGGAACCGATGCGTATCGCGGCAAACCTCGAGTCATGGGTGAGAATTTCAGCCTTTTACACCAATACATGTACGTGAATGCCTGGTGGAACAAACTCGGTTTTGGCGGCAAGGCGCCCATGTCTGATTCCGAACTGCAAGCCTGGCTGGACGCAAGACCGCATTACACGCTCACCTGGTACAACTTGCCTACCGATACGGCTCACCCTTACAGCGCAGCGCTCATTACGGTACGCGACGGCAAGCGCGTCATCAATCTCAACCTGAGCCAGGCACCCGACTACAATTCGTACGCGCCCTATTACCCGACCCCGTTCTCCGACAACCTGATTTATGGCACAACGGATCTGGGCTATGCGTTGCTGATTCCGCAAGTTTCCTATAACGGGAAAACCTACATTCCGGTCACGTATTATAAGAACCTGAATGTTCAGGAAAACAACGGCCAGGTGGTCGTCTCTTTCGACACGACCAAATTCCGGCAGGCCGTTAAGAATGCCACCTATGCCACGGATATCGACCTGCAGGTCCACACGGTTCTAACGTTTGGTCAAGGCACACTGACGCGAACCGATACGCTGAGTTCTGGAACGTTGACCGGCAACATCGCGGTCGAGACGGATTTCACGTCTTTTGCAGCTTTCCAGAACACCACCGGGAATGGCGATGGTTTCTCGGTGAAGTACGCCAATAGTAATGCCACCAGCTATGGCACCACGGGCTTCGACAGTTGCGTCCTGTCTAACTTCGAAATGGCGGCCGGGGTGACCAATCCGTTGTCGACCACTCCGATCGGGCAGTTGCATTCGAACTTCGCCTGTACGACGCGCCCCTTCGCACTCAACGCGGGAAGTAATCGTACGTTCACCTGGGCACTGAAGTACGCCGGTTCGATTTGATCCTGTGAAGCGCGCCGGCCCTTGTAAAGGCCGGCGTCGCCCGGCAAGGAAGTTTATAAGGTCGAACCGACGTCGTCACCTCAATGACGGATCAGGGTCCGACTTTATTCTGCAATGCGCTTAAAACTGGCGTAGTAATCGTCGGTGTAATAGCAGTCGCCGGTCTGCCTGCGCGGTCCACCACATACGATCCGGCGCTGCCCGCGATCCGTCATGCCAGGCGTGCGAACCGTGTATGCGTGGTAGTAGCCGCGCGGATGCTTCGGCAGCAAAAGCGCACTGTTACGGAACAATACGCCGTCCTCCCCAAAAGGGAATGGGCCCCCCGCTTTGATCAGCCGCAGTGTTTCGGCTGCTTCCCCCGGCAACTGTGTCTTCGTGACGGCGCCCAGCACGCCCGTCTCTCGCGCGCCTGATGCGATGGGTGTATCGCTCGCGCCCCGAGCTGGCTGAACCGGCGCCTGGCTCGCGGATGCGCCCGATGCCTCAGTGACGTTTTGCGATCCCTCCTTGCCACATCCGCCAAGGATCGCACTCAAAGCGACGATGCAGGAGAAAGCCCACGCTCTCTTCACGAACAGTTCTCCCGTTGACCAGAATTCGACGATCCGGCTAGATGTAAAGGTATCGCTAATGGCGGAGCGAATCAATGTTCGGCCCGGAAATAGGCACTTTTCACACGACCACCGCCGCGATGAAGCACGTGCGTCGGCAGCATCCCCGAGAACAAAAGCTCGGGGTATTTCGTCTTGGCGGGCTGCTTTCTGGTGTACACGGGCAGATGCGCACGGTGCCTCAGATGCCTGCGCTTGTCGTAAATGCCGATCGGGCTCGCAACAGCCTTGCGCCGAAACTCGACTATCCTGCCGCCACGATCACATGCGCCTGAATTTTGCCGGCCACCGGGCCTTCGCCATGGCGGTTGGCAATCGCCTCCGTCGCTCGGTCCGTAGCCAGCTGAAGCAAGCTGGCGTCGCGCGCTTCGATTTCGTTGCGCAGCGGCGTTCCTAGGCAATAGGCGGTGGCGGCGTCGCGTGCCGAGGTCGCGCAACTTTCCTTCTCGCGTGTCTCGATCTCGATGTCGGCGAACCCTGCGCGGCTCAACTCCTCTCGGATCAGTGCGATATCGTGATAGCCGTGCGGCGTGCGGGCGAGGAATCTCGGAGGGTCGTGCGGAAACACCGTGGCGAGGGCGTTGGTGACGTCGTCGGCAAAGGCGTTCTCTTCGATGCGGTCCCAGACATTGAAGACAAAGCGCCCGCCTGGCCTCAGCATGCGACGCGCCTCGGCGTAGCCGACGACCCGGTTGGGAAAAAACATCGCGCCGAACTGGCAGCAAACGACGTCGAATGAGGCATCTTCGAACGGCAAGTCGAGCGCGTCCGCCTGCCTCCATTCGATACGACTATCGGACCCATGCCTGGTGGCGGCATAGTCGAGCATGGGCTGGTTGAGGTCGGTCACCACGTAGCGCGCGCCAGCGCAGAGTTTTGGCGCAAGCGCCCGAGTGACCACGCCGCTGCCGGCCGCCGTTTCAAGCACCGAACCGGGCGAGGAGGCTGCGACAAGCTCCGCCAGGTCGGCGGCATAGGCCTCGAAGATCAGAGGGACCATCAGCGTGTCGTAGAACTTCGGAATCGAGCCCGCAAACACCTTGTCGCGCTCAGTCATGATACCCCTTGAAAGCTCTTGATGGCGCCCTTGACCATCCATTCCAGAGCGGCCCAAGCCACTCCAACGAGTTCTCCGGTTGGTCGGGCATTGGCGACCATGCGCTATGGTGGCCGCGCATGCCAGCCTCGTCAACGTCGTCCAGCGATCTATTTCAACATGCTTGCCTTCGTGGCTGCGCTGTCCCGGTGATGCTGCGAATGGCGGCTAGTGGGCGAGCAATCTCAGCCGCCGTATGGCCGATTCGGGTCGTTAGTACACTACCTTTCACATTCCCCGGAACGCGTGAGGGTTTTTACGCGCTATCGCCAGATCAGCGACAATCTCCCGACTGCCGTTGCCGTCCACTCCATCGAGCCGCCGCTTTCTCGCGCGGTCAGCGACTCGACGCCCCCGCAGCAGGCGCCGCTTCCGGCCCCTCGCACATGCAGTCAGGGTTGACCGGAGAACCGGCTGGGCAGCCTATTCGCAGCCGTTGCTATGGCGCTCATCGCGGATGCGAATTCCGCCTTGCACATCCACTCCCTTTGCCGTTGCAACATGAACAGGAGTTTTCCCAAATGATGAATCGAGACAACCCCGTCTGGCTGATCACCGGCTGTTCCACAGGCTTTGGCCGCGAGCTGGCGAAACTGGTGCTGGCACGCGGCTGGCGCGCAGTCGTTACCGCACGGGACCCAGCGAAAGTGGCGGACATTGCCGAGGGTCACGCTGAGCGGGCACTCGTGCTGCCGCTCGATGTCACCCAGCGCGCGCAGATCGACGAGGCCGTCAAAGCGGTGCAGCAGCGCTTCGGACGCGTCGACGTGCTCGTCAATAACGCCGGCTACGGTTATCTCGCCGCTATCGAGGAAGGCGAAGACGAAGCAGTGCGCGACATGTTCGAGGCCAACGTGTTCGGCCTCGTCGACATGACCAAGGCCGTACTGCCGGTGATGCGCAAGCTACGCAGCGGCCTGATCGTCAACGTTTCGTCGATTGGCGGCCTCACCAGTTTTGCGGCGACCGGCTACTATCACGGCACCAAATACGCGGTGGAAGGCATCTCCGAATCGCTCGCCACCGAGGTCAAGCCGCTCGGCATCGACGTGCTCATCGTCGAGCCGGGGCCGTTCCGCACCAACTGGGCGGGCCCCTCGATCAAGCAATCGGCGACGCAGATCGACGACTACGCCGCCACCGCCGGCGAGCGCCGCAAGCAGACCGCCGCGCGCAGCGGCAACCAGGCGGGCGACCCGGTGCGGGCCGCGCAGGCGATTATCGACGCCGCACTATCGGACCAGCCGCCGTTGCGTCTGCTGCTCGGCAAGACCGCGCTCGAACTGGCGCGCAAGAAGCTCGATCTGCTGCGCAAGGACTTCGACGCATGGGAAGAGACGACCGTGGGCGCGGATTTTCCGGAGGTCTCGTAGCGCGATAACGGCGACGCTTACTTGGTGCTCGTCGCCTTCTCCGAATCATTGCCTGTCTGGGCTGCCCCGATCGGCGGCACGGCGTCGTTAATCGACGGCAGCGTTTCCTTCGGCGCCGTAGCGGCGTCAACGGGGGCCGGCTGGGCGGAGTCGGCCTTCAGGTAATGCTCAACTAGCGCGAAGAAACGCTGATAAAAAACGCCGGCGGGAATCGTCTCGCTCGCAACCTTCACCATCGAGTCATCGCTCGAGCCGATCGGCAGCGACAGCGATCCAAACACGCTCAGGCCGACGCTCGCCGACGTGTTGCTCTTCTTCAGCGCATAGCGATCCTGCACCGCGTTCACGTACGCGGTGCTGCTGTTGCTTTTGGGGTCGTCAGTTGTGCAGACCACATGGATTTCGATCACCGCGTGCGAATCGCTGGTAGGCTGGAAATTTTTCGAGCCATCGACCGAATCAGACCTTGCCGAACTGGCGATATACCCTTGGCTGAGCAACGCACGGCGGGCGGCTTCGCAAGCGGGCTCCGTCTTCGCTGCAAACTTGTGCGTATAGGGGCTGTCGCCTGCGTCGAACTGTTCTTGCTGGTAAAGCGGCTTCGGCGTCGAGCACGCAGACAGTGTGCTCGCAAGCGCAAGCACGAAAGCCGCGGAGGAAAGGCGGAACGGAGTATGCATGGTCGAATAGGGTGGATCGGATCGAGCGGTGAAGGGGTCTGATGCCAGAAGGTCAGGACGCCCAATGCTCTTGCGTGGCATGAGAGGGACACATCATGCGGGCGATCCGAAAGTGAACAAGGCGCGCCTATTATAGTTTTCTTTCCCTACAACAACCTTCGACGTTGTCGTGAGCGCAAGTCCTGTCCGAGCGCCTGACAGCAGAGACCGGAGTCCACGTGCTCAACCTCATTCAGAATGTCTGCCAGCCCGCGCAGATCGGTGTAACAGTCCGTGGCTGCGTCAATCCAGCAGTCAATGATGATGACGTCCCGCTCAGACAACACATATTCTTCGTCAGTGACTGGTAGATTTTCGCGCATGTCTTAAGCCTGTCCAGTTGCGGTTGCTAGGTTTCGTTCGTTTTCCGAAACTGGTATTGATGCTCGACATGAAGGCCGCATCGAACGCCGAGTGCTGTTCGTTGCATCTGGTGCGCCGGGGCCGGCCGCGCCAACAGGTAACCTTGTGCCCGGTCGCACCCGATTTCGCGCAGGAATTGCATCTGCGACTCCTGCTCGACCCCTTCGGCCACAACAGTGATGCCGAGGGCCTTCGCCATCGCGACGATCGCTCGCACGATCGCTCCATCGATCGTTCCTGGCCCTATCTGGGCCAGGAACGATCGATCAATCTTGAGCGTATCCACGGGGAGCGTCTGCAAATACGCGAACGCAGAGTATCCAGTGCCAAAATCATCAATCGCCAGACTGATGCCGCGCCCCGCCAGCTCTCGCAGCAACGCTCCTGTTTCTTCATGGCCGGTCATGGCCATGCTCTCAACAAGTTCGAATTGAAGGCGTCCGGCAGGCAATCCGGTTTCACTCAAGACGCTTGCCAGCTCATGCAGAAAACCGTCGTGCCGGCATTGCTTTCCTGACAGGTTAATGGCGATCCAACCGAAGTCGAATCCGTCATCGAGCCATGCGCGCGCCTGGCGACAAGCTTCGCGCAGGACCCATCCGCCGATCGGTACGATCAACGCGGACTCTTCCGCGACGGGTGTCGTTGATCAGCTTGAAGCGGTCGAGATCGAGGAACATGACCGCGACCCGTTTTGATGTGTGCTGCGCTCTGGCCATTGCGTGGTTTAGACGCTCGCTGAACAATGTTCGGTTGGGCAACCCCGTGAGCGCGTCATGGGTGGCAAGATAGCTAAGACGCTCTTCAGCTAGCCGGCGCCCGGTTATGTCCGAGAAGATCGCTGCGTAGTGGGAACATTGTCCGTCCTGATCACATATCCCGGAGATCGAAAGGTATTCCAGGTAAAGTTCGCCGCTTTTCTTGCGATTCCATATCTCGCCTTTCCAATGCCCTTTTTCGCGCAGGCATTTCCAGAACTCACGATAAAAAGCAGGCGACTGGCGTCCAGAACTCAGCAATCTGGCATTTCGGCCAACTGCCTCCAACTTCGTGTAGCCTGTTAGCCTCGTGAATGCGGGATTGACTCTCTCGATGTTCCCCCGCAGATCGGTGACCATCACGCCGTCCAGCGACGATTCGACCACCCGGTCGGCCACCCGCAAGTTGTAGCGCGATTCGAACAGCGCATCGTCGCGCTCGCGCAGTGCGGTTTTCAACTCGTGAACGTATTCATATTCGATGTCGTTCAGAATGTCCGCCAGACCCAGCACGCCAATAAGCGAATCCTGGTTGTCGAGCACGCCGACATGTCGCATACGGTGCTCAACCAGGTACTGCCGCGCGGCGTAAAGACTCTGCGACTGCCGCAGCGAGCGAAGTGGACGGCTTGCAGAGGTACCCACCGTCCCGAGCAGCGCACCGCTGGCTACAAGGCGAACGATGTCGCGCTCGGTCAGAATGCCGTGTACGCCCTCCGGATATTTGACAACGATCGCACTCAGGCGCTGCGTTTGCATGAGTCGCATTGCCTCATTCACGTATAGATCTTGACTTACCACCACAGGCATCGAAACCTCTACGGATTCAATGGACCTCATCCGCAGGAAGAACTCGGCGCCTTGACTCATGACGAGGTCGGTCTGGGTCAGGATGCCGAGCGAGCGTCCCTGATCGTCAACGATCAGGCAATGCCGAATACCTTCGCTCCTGAAATACGCGGCAGCATCGCCGAGACGAGTGTGCTCCGATAACGACAGGACTGGATGCGACGCGACAGGGCTTGGCAAGCTATACCGTCAATTATTTGTCGAGTCAGACGAAGCGAAGGAGGAACGCCGTCGCACCGTTATTTTGCTTCATGCTCTCTCGAACGAGTCATTCTGCCTTGTTCGGCTGTGGATCACATATCTTCTATGAAGCCGGTCTGGCAGACCAGTTTGGGCGTCGCTCCAGCGACGACCGTGAGGGGCACGCCGTCAAACGTCTCCTTTCGACTGCCGTCTTGATGAAACCCCACGAGGCTGATCGGCGTCGTGTCGGATTCCCGCAGCACGTCCGCTCTTGTTTCAGGCGAGATTTCCATGCGCAGCGGGCGCGTCCCATGTTTGACGATGTGCCGCGCGATTGCGTCTGAGAGAAAAGCGGTCGCCGATAACGACGAGACCCTTGTGCTGGTTTTGCGGCCTGTGCGCATTTTTGTCCCCTTGCTCTTATTTATATATGGCGCATTCAGCGAGGTGCTACAGACCGCTCGTTCAGTTGCGCGTGTGTCGATCCAAAGCGGCCCGCCGTCCTCGGCATCTGCCGCTGTTACCCGACGATCGTAATTCAATGGAGATTTGGCTCCGCGTGGCATAGATTATCTGTTGGGTTTCGCACCTTCCGATTTGTTTGCCGTTGCTCATTCCGGATAAGGGCCGTTTACTGGGCGGAGCCGACAGATGAACGTCCAAGCGACGCGACGGGTGAATGACGCTTCATGGCCGAAGAACGCACGCGGTCGACCGTTGACTAGGGACGGATTTCCCTGATTTGCCGACCCCAGCCGTTCTGCACAATGGGCCGACGCTCATCACTGCGCGTACGCCGGCACCCGTCCGATCAGACCGGAGCCGGCTGGAGGTGGTTCAGCCACCCAAGTCGTGCCATCCGCAAACACCTTGATACGGTGGGTGAATGAGAACGCCTTCGCCCCAATAGTGCGGGCTCGGGCTTGCCCCACCTTTGGCCGACCGGTTCATCACGGAATGGCCCCCTCGATTACGGCCCTCAACGCCTGGTGCTCTTCATCCCCGCGATTTCCAGGCCCGAGACTCGTTCCGCAGGGGCCTCAACGGCTATGGAAATTGATCGGCACGCGATGGCCAATGGTGTATGTTGGATCAAGAGCGCCCGGTCGTTCACTCAAGGAGAATGATTCATGTCCACAGAAGACGAAGTACGTACTGCATCCCACCAGTTCTACGCTGCGCTGAACGACATGGCCAACGGAGACGCAAGTGCGATGTCAGAGATCTGGTCGCATGACGCCGTCGTAACGGCCATGCATCCGGTTGGTGGACGGCACGTAGGTTGGGACGAAGTTCGAGACTCGTTTCAGCAAGTGGCCCAGATCGCCTCGGAGGGGCGGATAAGGCTGGATGATCAGATGATTCAGGTTACAGGCGCTATGGCCTACGAAATCGGTTCGGAGCGCGGGCAGGCCCGCTTTGCCGGACACCAGGTTACGTTAGATCATCGCGTCACAAACATCTATCGCCGAGAGACGGATAGCTGGAAGATCGTCCATCATCACACCGATATCTCATCTGCAATGCTGGATGTTCTAAAGCGGATACAGACGAAGACCTAGTCGTCCGTTTGCCATCGGAGTCTCGTGCAACGGGGTTGCGATATGTCGACCGCCAAGCCACCAGCGCACTGCGTCGTACTTCGACTCCGTCGTCAATGTCCCATGGCGACCGATTGCCGCCGATCGATCCGTGAGCGGTGCAACGGCAGGTATCAGATTTCGAGCAGTTGCTCGATGGATGTACTCACGGACAATAAGTCGGCAAGTTGCCGTCATTCGAGTATCGGCGTTGGTCAGGCGGCTACGAATCGCTTTCCTGTCATTCGCATGTCGGCGGACGCGAATGACCGGTCTCACCGCAAGCGGATGCGTACTTGCGACCCTCAACGGCCTTTCGGGCGACGAACGCCAACGGCCGGTAGGTTACCAATACAGGTCATCTGCTGGCTGCCATCGAACTCAATGCTTGAGCCTCGATTCTGCATTTTGCCTTTAACCTGCGTTTCCTCTCCCTATACTTTGCATAGGCGAAGTCGGCATCGAACGGCGGCTCATTTCGTCAGATCAATCCTACCTTCGTCAAGGAGGTGACACATGCAATACGACGAACAGAAGGTGCAGGACTTCATGGCGCGCATGGTCGGCGAGTTCGGCGCGGTAGCGTCCGCGCCGCTCATCGCACTGGGCGACCGGCTTGGTCTGTACAAGGCGATGACCGAACAGGGCTGGATGACGTCGGAACAGCTCGCCGAACGCGCGGGTCTTGCCGAACGATATGTCCGCGAATGGCTGGCTGCGCAGGCCGCGTCGGGCTTCGTCAGCTACGACGCGGCGACCACCCAATACCGGCTCGAAAACGAAATGGCGATGTGCTTTGCCGACGAGACAAGCCCGACTTTCATCCCGGGCTTCTGCGACTGTGCTGAAGCGATGTTTCGGAGCTTGCCTAAACTCGAAGCAGCCTTCCGTACGGGCCTCGGAGTCGGATGGCATCAACATCATCCGTCGCTGTTCAAGGGCACCGAGCGGTTCTTTCGTCCGGGCTACGCCGCGCATCTGATCGACGAGTGGATTCCCGCGCTCGACGGTGTCGAAGCGATTCTCAAGGGACATGGCGCGAAAGTCGCCGACGTTGGCTGCGGCCACGGCGCATCCACGATTCTGCTGGCGCAGGCCTATCCAGATGCGACATTCGTCGGCTTTGACTATCATGAGCCGTCCATCCAGAGAGCGCGAGAGTTGGCCCGTGAAGCGGACCTCGGCGATCGCGTCAAGTTCGAAATGGCCAGCGCACAGCAATACCCCGGAAGCGGCTACGACCTCGTCGCGTTCTTCGATTGCCTTCATGACATGGGCGACCCGACGGGCGCTGCTGCACACGTCTTGCACTCACTAAAACCAGATGGTTCGTGGATGATCGTCGAGCCATTCGCGCACGACCGACTGGAAGACAATCTGAATCCTGTCGGGCGCGTGTTTTATTCGGCGTCCACGATGATCTGCACGGGAGCATCATTGTCGCAGGAGGGCAGAAGGGCGTTGGGTGCTCAAGCCGGCGAAGCACGGCTCAGGGAGGTGGTGACCGCGGGCGGCTTCACCCGCTTCAGGCGCGCAACGCAGACGCCGTTCAATCTGGTTTTTCAGGCGCAGGCCTGAACGGCGGCGCCAACTCTGATGGACTAGGCCCGCAGACGCATTTATCGCTGTGGCCGGCTCAACGCGACGCATCACAGACGCACGCTGCGCGTGCGTCAATGTCCGTTGAGCACCGAATACCAGCCACCTAGGTTGTCTCCACGAAGGGCTGATACTGGCCGCACCCTGACGCTGGGGCGCGTAACGGCTCCGAATTGCCGTTGTCCACGCGCAAGCTCACCAGCAATGATGCGTAACCAAGCCAGCAAGCCTCTTTCGGTTCGATCAGGACGGTTCAGAAAGTCAACGGACAGGCTATCCGAAAACCCGCGCCCATGCCTCCCGAACGCGACGCGCGCGGTCTTCGAAGAGATATGAGGCAGCCAGCGTCAAGAGACCTGAAATAGCCCCCGTCAGGACGTGCTCGACATAGGGGATCCGGTAGTGACTCTCGTGCGAGTAGGCGTCGCCTAACGTTGTCAGGAAGCCGACGACAAGCGCATTGCCGTAGCGATGGCCGTAGAGTTTCGCCGCAGGCGTGAAAGTCAGAAGTACGGCCAGGAGTCCGGTGAGCAGACCGGTCCGGAATGCAATCGTCCAGTGGACAAGGCTCATGATATTGCCCCAGCTGCCCGGCATGCAGGTCATGCATGCGCTTGTCGGCTGCCAGAAACGCTGGACAAATAGCTTGATGCGGCGCATCCACTCGCTTGACATGATCAATGCCCTTGTCACGGCCGACGCCAATATACGTTTCGCTGGCGCTGTTTCCAGGCCTTTTAACCCGCTTGCCGTCCTCGTCACGGATGCGTTAAATCTGCGCGCCGTCGAGGCCGAGCAATAACGTGGACATGGTGGAATACTACACTGCGATTGGACGGCCGCCGTTTTTGACTGGGACCGGAAATTCGGCCCTTGCACATATCGGTGCGGCCCCACCCATGACGGGCATCGAACGGGCGCTTCCGCCCGAAGCCAGCGTCAGTAGTCGACCCTCAACAGCCCTTCGAGTCAGTCCGAAGTCAACGGCGGCTTCCAATTGGACAGCGACCGTTCGCCTAGGCACGCCGAACGACGAGTCATCGGGTTCCCTTACCCTCATTCACACAAAGGGTTGGCCCTGACCCACTAGTCGAAGGTCCGGCAAGGACTCTCCAGCGGTTCTCGACGCGCTTGAAGTGCGCATCCGACGAGGAAAAGTCTACAATTCGATTGCCGAACGTCGTGGCCGCTGGTCATCAACGTCGGGGTGCGCATTTTTCGCCGCACTTTGATTGACCAGCGATCTTTTCGAGTCTCTCCCACCCAGTTTTGCTACCCACCTGAAGGAGAAGAGATGAAATCCATGAAGACCTACGTTGCCACAGCGATCGCCGTCAGCGCCATTGTTGCGATCGTGCCCATTGTTAATGCACAAGAGACGACTGCGGCAACTTCAGCAACAGCGCCCTCTCGTTCGTCGATTAGAGCAGCAAATAGGGAGTTGGCGAAGCGAGTTCAGACGGCGTTGTACAAGCAAAAGGGCTTGGAGACGACTGATCTTCACGCCATCGCTCGTAGCGGCAAGATTACGCTTGTAGGAATGGTTCCAGATCAGGCGCAGATAGATCTCGCAGGGAAAGCTGCTGAGAGTGTTCCTGGAGTTACGTCGGTCAAGAACAATTTGACAGTGGAAGAAGAAGGACATTAATGTTTGAGTCCAACCGCATCCTTTGACTGCCTGGCGCGCCTTGAGAACAAGAATGTTATGTTCTCAACGGCGACGCCTTTGCCGGGGAAAGCACTTGCATGGCTGAG
>NZ_JAWRXB010000222.1:0-319 GCF_046535245.1 Paraburkholderia sp. SIMBA_030 | reverse complement strand
ATAGCACTTCATCAACTTGCGTCAATACAGGACGTATCTCAATCTCAGGGTCAATCAGACCTGTCGGACGGACGACCTGCTCTACGACTTGCTCGCTGTGCTCAAGCTCATATAGCGCTGGCGTGGCACTGACATAAATGGTTTTGGGCTTAATACGCTCCCACTCTTCAAACTTCATCGGGCGGTTATTCATCGCACTGGGTAATCTAAAACCATAATTGACCAAGTTTTCTTTACGCGATCTATCGCCTTTATACATTGCACCAATCTGCGAAACCGTCACATGTGATTCATCAAGGAACAACAAGGCATCTTCTGG
>NZ_JAWRXB010000221.1:0-320 GCF_046535245.1 Paraburkholderia sp. SIMBA_030 | reverse complement strand
GGGGCTGATCTACGTGAACCCGGAAGGTCCGAACGGCAACCCCGATCCCGTCGCCGCGGCAAAGGACATTCGCGACGCGTTCGGCCGCATGGCGATGAATGACGAGGAGACCCTCGCGCTGATCGCGGGCGGTCACTCTTTCGGCAAGACCCACGGCGCGGGACCGGCGACCCACGTGGGCCCCGCTCCCGAAGCGGCTCCCGTCGAATTGCAGGGCCTCGGCTGGGCTAGTACCTACAAGTCGGGCACGGGCGGCGACGCGATCGGCAGCGGCATCGAGGTGACGTGGACACAAACGCCCGCGCAATGGAGCAATGCCT
>NZ_JAWRXB010000220.1:0-320 GCF_046535245.1 Paraburkholderia sp. SIMBA_030 | reverse complement strand
ATCGCTTTGACGGCAGGTGCCGCATTTGCAGTGGCAGGCGCTGCATATGCAGCCGACAGGGTGCAGACCAAGGACGTCGCGGTCAGCGTCGATACGCTGGCAACCGGGCTTGATCATCCCTGGGCTGTCGAGGTCATGCCCGATGGCGCTTATCTCGTCACCGAACGTCCCGGCAATATCCGGATCATCCGCGATGGCAAGGTCTCCGAACCGCTTGCCGGCGTGCCCGAGGTCAGCGCCCGCGGCCAGGGTGGCCTGATGGATGTGGCGCTCTCTCCCGATTTTGCCCAAAGCCGCATTTTCTATTTCACTGCCGCGAC
>NZ_JAWRXB010000219.1:0-321 GCF_046535245.1 Paraburkholderia sp. SIMBA_030 | reverse complement strand
CCCCACGTAATCATGATGCGCGCCAGCCAGATCCGCGCACCCGTTTTGGCGAGCGCGAGATTACTTGGTACTTCGAACAGAAAATAACCGATGAAGAAAATGCCTGCGCCCCAGCCGAACAGCGAGGCGGTCAGGCCGAGATCGCGATTCATCGTGAGCGCGGCAAAGCCGACGTTCACGCGATCGAGGAACGCGAAGAAGTACAGCAGGATCAGAAACGGCATCGTAAACCATCCGGCAATGCCGTAAGCAGCCACCGTCAAAAACGCGACAAGCGTAAGGCCGATCATCAAACCGAAGGATATGACCTGATATTTCATC
>NZ_JAWRXB010000218.1:0-322 GCF_046535245.1 Paraburkholderia sp. SIMBA_030 | reverse complement strand
ATAGGATAACTGAGTAAAGCATGACCCATTAATCACACAGATGAATACTGGGTAACAGTCACAGTGCTCGGCATGCTCACGTATCTTATAATTATAAAGTTAGGGATGTACTTATGTTCGATATCAAATCATTTTTTAAACGAGAAGTAGAAAAAAAGCTTATCAATGTAGATGACTATATTTTTATGCCAGAACGCGTAGAGATGGAAATTGAAGGTGGACTATTAAATTGTGTGTTGAATAGTGATGGTCGCGTAGATATTTTTTATAGTAAAGACGGTGTCACTGAGGTGGGTTCAGCCTCGCGCAAACACCCATTTAC
>NZ_JAWRXB010000217.1:0-322 GCF_046535245.1 Paraburkholderia sp. SIMBA_030 | reverse complement strand
ACGCGGGTGACGGCGGTGTCTGCCCTGTAGTACTCGATAGCGGCGGTGACCAGTTGACGAACAGCGTCAACGTCCGCGCCGCCCAAATTCCTATAGGTCACGAAGCCGTTCCCGCCCGCGAACGTGACAAGCAGGAGGGGCCCATGGACAGCGACGTTGATCGCACCAGACGCCTCTGCATCCGTTCGGAGTTGCTCGTCATAGGCGGCGAGCAGGCGCGCGTGCACGTCATTTTCGATCATCCGGCGAGCCTACTGGAAGCCACCGGGACCGGCCATGAACCGACGATCATGGCCATGTCTCCCCCGGCAGACGCTCCAGC
>NZ_JAWRXB010000036.1:0-38431 GCF_046535245.1 Paraburkholderia sp. SIMBA_030 | reverse complement strand
GCGGCTGGCAGGATTCGAACCCACGACCCCTTGGTTCGTAGCCAAGTACTCTATCCAACTGAGCTACAGCCGCACGCTAAAAACGGTAAATCTCGCTTTGCTACGATGAAACTGGGGTGAAACGAAAGGGCCTCCCCAAAGGGAGGCCACTCGAATAAGTGGTGCGGCTGGCAGGATTCGAACCCACGACCCCTTGGTTCGTAGCCAAGTACTCTATCCAACTGAGCTACAGCCGCACGCAGAAACGAGATTATAGCAAAGCTTTTAAAAAAGGGAAGCGTGTAACTGCGATTTGTCTCATTGCGCTGATCGTGTACCCTTGATAAACAGTCGTTTGCTGCACGTAACGGACCATCATGAACAAGGCCTTTGTCAAAGAGTCGAGTGAAGAGAATGACGACGACCTCGACGTCGCGCAGCCCGAGATTCCCGCGGGTGCGAAAAACTACATCACGCCCGCCGGTTACCGGCGCATGCGCGATGAACTGCTGCATCTGATCGACAATGAGCGGCCGGAGGTGGTCAAACTGGTGTCGTGGGCGGCGTCGAACGGTGACCGCTCCGAAAACGGCGACTATATCTACGGCAAGCGCCGTCTGCGCGAAATAGACCGGCGGATTCGCTTTCTGACTAAACGCCTCGACCTTGCGGAAGTGGTCGATAGCAGCAGGCAGGAAAATGTCGATCAGGTTTTCTTCGGCGCGACTGTCGAATACGCAACGGAAGACGGCGAGGTGCATACCGTTACGATCGTCGGCGTCGACGAGGTCGATCTGGATATCGGTCACGTGAGCTGGATCTCGCCGATCGCGCGTGCGTTGCTCAAGGCGAAGATCGGCGATACGGTCACACTGCACACGCCGGCTGGCCCGCATCCCATCGACGTGCTGGAGGTCAAGTATCCGTCGCCTGATACCGGCGGCTAGACCAGCCATCAGGGTGTCTGACAGCCGATCCATTGTCTTTCTCGTCTCAAGGCCTGTCTTCTCCAGCATAAAAAAGGCGCCGCGAACGGCGCCTTTCCATACTGCGGGTATTGCCAGCCGCTTTAGAAGCGGTGACGCAGACCTGCGGTCACAGCGATTTGCTTGTTGTTTCCCGAAGCGGCCAAGCCGTTGATGTCGGCATCGACGATGGCGTTCTGGTTGACTTGCTGGTATTCGCCTTGCAGGTACACGTCGGTACGCTTGGACAGCGCGTACGCGGTTTGCAGGTTGAACTGGTTCCAGTGCGGACGCGTGCCAGCCAGGCTTGCGCGCGTGTACGTGTACGAACCGGCGATGCTCACTGCCGGCGTCAGAGCATAACGAGCGTTAGCTTCGAAGTTCTGGAAGTGAGCGCTGCTGCCGCCGAAGCCACCGATACCGGCCGTTTGACCCGATGCGCCTGCACCGATGCCAGCCAGACCCGACAGGTTCGTTTGCGAATACACGAGGCCGACCGTTGCCGGGCCGAACGCGTAGTTCGCGCCTGCGCCCCACGTCTGCTGACGGCCAGCAAAGAACGTGTTGTCGCTCGACACTGCGCCGCCCGAGTTGAACGCTGCAGCCGCGCCGGTCGCGCCGTTGCTATTCAATTGCAGGTAAGCAGCAGCGACGTTCAGGCCGCCCCAGTTGTACGATGCGCCCGCGCTGTAAGCACGGTTGTTTGCGAAGCCGGCTGCCTGGTTCGAGAAGCCGTACAGCGCGCCGAACTTGAAGCCACCGTAGTTCGCACTCTGGTACTTGACCGAGTTGTTGATGCGGAACGAGTTGTTCAGGTTGTCGTTGTCGAACGGGTGCGCGAACTGCGTGCCGCCGTATTGCGTGCCGGTCAGTGCCAGCGGGCCGACGTAGTCGACCATGCTGTCGTATTGGCGGCCGAGGGTCACGGCGCCGAACTGGTCGCTTGCCAGACCGACGAACGCTTGACGGCCAAATTCACGGCCGCCTTGTCCGAGCGTACCGTTGGCGATGCTGAAGCCGTTTTCCAACGTGAAGATGGCCTTGAGACCGCCGCCCAGATCTTCAGCGCCGCGCAGGCCCCAACGGCTGCCGTTCACCGAGCCGCTCGTTTCTTGCCAGTTGCTGTGACCGTGCTGGTTATTCGTATAGGTGATGCCGGCGTCGATCAGGCCGTACAGCGTGACGCTGCTTTGCGCGTGCGCCGCCGTTGCAAAAACGCCCGTGAGGGCCGCGACCATGAGTGTCTTTTTCATCTTTGTAACTCCGAGAGCGAGAGTGGGCTTTACAACCCAGGCTTTAAGGAGACCTTCACGCGGGAGCTGCGAGAGGCTAAATCCGCGTGAGAAGTGCGCCTACTCCAGGCGCACCGGTTTCCGTTAGGCAGAGTGTAGAGAGGCGCTTGGAAAGTGGACGTTCCGAATTGCGCAATAAAGTATTACGCGATCAGAAACGATAGGCGAGTGGCGTTCAAGCCTTGCTGGTAAAGGCTTGCAGCGTTTTTGAGGGGGTGCGAAAGACGTGTCAACCGAATGGCGTTGCTCATTTACTACAGTAATCGACGTAAAAAAACAACGCTATAAATCGTAAAAATAGATTGTTGTCGTTATTGCAATAGATGATTGTTGATTATGCGAATAATCGGTAGTGACGAAGCAGCTATACTGAAATCTCTGCTTTCCGAAGCAGACTTTTTCGTTGACGAAAAAGATCTCCAAACCTTTGTCGGCGCGACCTTCCAGTCGCGCTTTTTTTTCGCCTGTTGTCCGGCGGGCCTAGCGGGCTGGCGCAGCCGCGTTCGCTGTTGCCCAGTCAGGCTCAATCGAGACGCTCCAATCTTCCATTACGTAGCGACGCGCGTCCATTGGGGAAGACAGCAGGTTCTGCCAGTGATCGCCGTGCCACATGGGATCGGGATCGAACTCGAAGGCAGCGGCCGAGTCGGCGACCGGCAGGTGATCGGTGACAGTCGTTGTGTGCGATTGAGTAAGCCAGGTGATGAAGCGGCGGAATTCGTTGAACAGCATGGCAATCTCCTGATACGCGCTACTACTTACTACCGCTTTCCATCTTGCTGTGAACTATCTGGCCGAACAACTCGGACAAACACTTACGAAAAACATGTCTTGTTACATATTTTAGACTTCAATGCTGAAATTTTTACCTATATTAGTCGTGTCGCGAATCGATGGAGTAATAATGACGTACAACTTATTCAGTTTTTGCTGAAAATATCCTTCATATCTTTCCGATCCATTTGGCATTGGTTTATCGCGCGACGTGCTAAGTGCATATGAAAAATTCGCTTGACGGCGATTCTTCGTTCCCCGTATAACGGCAATGCTGAATTTCAATTGTCAAGTCTGTTGGCCGGGAGGCCGTCAGGGATATCCGGTAATGGATTGAATGGCAAAAGGTTCGGTTTGAGGGCAATGCCCGCTTTTATAAAACATCGAGGGAAACTGGAACATGGAAACTGGTATCGTCAAATGGTTCAACGATGCTAAGGGTTTTGGCTTCATCACATCGGATTCGGGCGGCGAGGATCTGTTCGCACACTTTTCGGAGATCCGCAGCGAAGGTTTCAAGTCGCTGAAGGAAAATCAGCGCGTTTCCTTCGACGTGAAGGCGGGCCCGAAAGGCAAGCAAGCGGCTAACATTCAGCCACTGTAAGTCGCCACGCGCTGACAGGCGCCTGTCACTGCGCAGCCAGCTGGTCGAAGAGCCCTCGCATTGGCGAGGGCTCTTTTATTGATGACACGCTATTTTGTTATGCAACTGATGCTATTAACTATCCGGTTCAAACGGGACGCGAAAAAAGATAGGAAAACATGTAAACACGCTGAGTGTTTTAAATAAGCGCCAAAAAAACCATAATAATTCGACGACTGATTTACGATTCGTGGCCCATCGGAAAATGCCGTCTTTCGCACGGCATGACTGCTATGAGAATGCGAAGCTGCCCGGGTGCGGAGCGGCCAACTGGTGCATACTTGCCGCAAAGCCACGCGTCCAAAGTATCCCTTTCCATGTCTGAACAGTTTTTGCCGGAACCGGCTCTCGACGTGCCGATCGCCTTCGTCGACCTTGAAACCACGGGCGGCACGACCAGCGATCATCGCATCACCGAAGTCGGTGTGGTCGAAGTAGGACCGGCCGGCGTGTCGCGTTGGAGCAGTCTGGTCGATCCTCGGCAACCGATTCCGTCCTTCATTCAGCAACTCACCGGCATTACCAATGCGATGGTGCGCGGCGCGCCGACGTTCGACGCTATCGCGCCAGCTCTTTTTGAGCGCCTGAGCGGCAAATTGTTCGTGGCGCACAACGCCAGTTTCGATCGTGGTTTTCTGCGTAGCGAGTTTCGCCGGGTTGGGCTTGCATTCGATCCGGACGTGCTGTGTACCGTGCGTCTGTCACGCGCGCTGTTTCCCGCGGAAAAGCGCCATGGGCTCGATGCGCTGGTCGAACGTCACGCGCTGGTGCCATCCGATCGCCACCGCGCGCTCGCTGACGCCGACCTGATCTGGCAGTTCTGGCAGCGTCTGCATGGTCTCGTACCACTCGACGTATTGCGGGCGCAGATCGAGCGCACCACGCGGCGCTACCGGCTCGCAGGCGACATCACTGAAGATTTGCTCGATACCGCGCCGGCCGGATGCGGTGTCTATGCATTCTATGGGGAGGAGGATCTGCCGCTGTATGTCGGGCGCAGCGTCCGTGTCCGTCAGCGGTTGCGCTCGCATTTGACTGGCGAGCGGCGTTCGTCGAAGGATGTGCGGCTCGCGCAGCAGGTGCGGCGGGTTGAATGGCGCGCAACCGGCGGCGAATTGGGCGCTTTGCTCACGGAGGCTCAATGGATCGCGGCGCTGCGTCCGGGACACAACCGCGTGCCGCGTATCGCGAAGGGCGATCCGGCGGACGCGCCTTGGCCTTTCGACGGCCCGATTGTTTTCGAGGAGCGTGAAGAGGCTTCGCATGCGCGAGCCTTTCACGTGGTGGATAGATGGCGCTACATCGGCCATGCGCCGTCGCTCGCGCAGGCGGCGACGCTGCATGCGTCCAGTGGCGCCGGGCCGTTCGAACTGTCGACCTATCGCATCCTGCAAACGCATCTCGCGCGCGGCTTGCGTGTGATGCCGTTGAGCATCCCGGGCGGTGCAGCAGCGTCGCTGGGCGCGCCGAGCCTCGCTTAATCGGTAGTTTGATGCGGGTTCTGCCGCACGTTTGGACGTGCGGCAAACCGATTAGCCGGTCGCGCCAACCCCTCCGGTTTCGCAAATATGGCCAAGCGCGCGCGTCAGCGCGCTCGAGCGGGTCGAGTCGTAACGGGTCAACGATTTCCAGTTAGCAAGCGATTGCGCCACGCGTGACGGACAATCCGGCGCTGCGCGCAGCGGTTGCACGCGCGCGAGACCCGCCACCAGCGACTGCGTCAGCCGGTCCAGTTGAGGCCTCGTGCTGCTCGCGAGGTCGGGCGCCGGCTCTTCCGGCGGCCGCGTGCTGCGCCAGCTGTCAAACAGTGCGTTCTGCACGTCCTTGCTCGCGTCGATCTGATCCTGGAAGAAGGCATGAGCAAACGCCGGATCGACGTTCGCCGCAACGGCGCGCTTCTCGACA
Organism: Paraburkholderia sp. SIMBA_030; assembly: GCF_046535245.1. Lineage (NCBI taxonomy): Bacteria > Pseudomonadati > Pseudomonadota > Betaproteobacteria > Burkholderiales > Burkholderiaceae > Paraburkholderia > Paraburkholderia sp. SIMBA_030. The sequence continues at coordinate 32,873 of NZ_JAWRXB010000036.1, read as the reverse complement.
TCGGCGAGCAACGCGTTTTCGCGCGGCGTATCGGTGATCGCCTGATGGTTTGCCCACTTCCAGCGGGCAACGGGTTCTGCCAGCGCCAGACGTTGCGAAGCCAGTGCGATCAGATTGGTGAGTGCGGTGTCATCGTCGTCCGCGACGGCTGGGGCGGGCGCGAGCGCAAGCGCGGTGAATAAAGCGAGCACGCATGACGCGCCAAAGCGATACGAACGATTCATGGAAAGCAGGATTGGCCGAGCAGCCGCGGAAGAAAAACCAGAAGAATAGACGATGCGTCGATCAAGCGGCATGTTGACCGCTCAAAAACAAGTGCCTGAAATATTCAAGCGAGCATCTGTTTGGAAGAGGTGCGCGAACTGACACTGGATCGCACGGTCCAGCGCCGCGATCAAACGGCCGTAGTCGGCGCTCCGAAGCTGGCTCACGACGCTTGTCCAGACGCGCGCAAACCTTCGCCGCGCGCCGGACGCGCGAACGCCGATGCTGCATCGCGCCACCGCATGATTACTTCGAGTCGCACGACTTGCGTTGTTCGTCGAAAAAGGCGCGAACGTGCTCAGGCAGTTCTGCACCCAGGAACTCAACGCCAGCGGGTTCCGGATCCGGGCTAAAAACTTTATCCGGGGTCGGAATCTTCGGTGGTTTGGCATCCATGATCTCTCTCCTTTACAAACCGATTATCTGCCTCGGTCCCCGTTTTGCACCAGTGTCTGATGCGGCTTACATCATGTTTGTTGCTTTAACCGCACACGCCGACCTGTGAACGGAATGTTTGAATAGAATTTATCGGTTGGCTGCGCCTCTTCCGGCTCTTGCGGCCGCCAATCCAATAAGTTCGTTATTCCTTGCTGCACCCTTTCCAGCCTTACCCTGCGTGCCTTCAACGATTAACTCTCGTACGTCCGCGCATCACTCGTTCATATGTGTTGATATGAACAAATCGACACATTTTTTGTGCGCTGCCGCATCGGCAGGATTTTCTTGCGATGTGCTCGAACGTTCGTTAATTACCGATTCATTCAATCCGCCCTTGATCTTTGCGTTAACGAACGATTCAGCGAGTTCGTTGACGAGCGAGAATACTTTTTAAGTCATTCTCTGCAAATAAATACGCGCCACGTCCCCAGCGGAACGCAGCGCGTGGCGGAGCGCGGTGAGCGGCGCTCGCAATGGGTGGGCGCTTATGCGCGAGGCGCGGGAATCTTCACCGGCGCGCAATAGGCCGCCGATTTGTCGCTGACTTCGACCTGGCCGTGAATTCGCGCCTGGTGGCCATCGGCGAACATGTAATACGGGAAAGGGCGGGCCGGTTCCGATACCGCGTCGAGCCGGGCGATCAGTTCCGGCTCGAGCGTGAAGTCGAGTGAGCCGAGCGACTCCTGCAATTGTTCCGGCCTGGTCGCGCCGACGATGATGCTCGACACGCCGCGCTTCCGATGCAGCCAGTTGAGCGCGACCTGTGCCATCGGCCTGCCTGCCAGGTTCGCGACGACCTCGAGTTCCGCGACGATCTGAAAGTTGCGTTCGGTCAATTTGTCGAAGCCCGGCGGCGGCGCGTTTGCCACGCTCGCCAGCCGGCCGCTGCCTGAGACGCCGACAGACGCTCCGCTTTGTGAGGGCCGATATTTCCCCGACAGCACACCCATGCCGAGCGGACTCCACGGCACGAGCCCCATGCCCAGATTAGCGGCGAGATCGGCAAACTCGTTTTCGGCGCTACGCTCGATCATCGAGTATTCGAGCTGCATCGCCGCGACCGGTTCGAAGCCGCGCCAGTCAGCGAGGGTCTGTGCGCGTCCAGCAAACCATGCCGGTGTATCCGACAGGCCGACATAGCGGATCTTGCCGGCGCGCACCGCGTCGTCCATCGCGCGCATCACTTCGTCCACCGGCGTCACGCGGTCCCACGTGTGCAGGTAGTACAAGTCGATGTAGTCGGTACCGAGACGCTTGAGCGAGCCATCGAGCGCGCGCAGCAGATTCTTGCGGTGATTGCCGCCCGCGTTCGGATTGCCGGTCTCGGCGTTGTAGCCGTATTTGGTCGCGATCACCAGGCGGTCACGCAGGCCGCGCGCTGCGACGAATTTGCCCAGCCATTTTTCGCTGGTGCCTTCGGTGTACAGGTCGGCGGTGTCGACAAAGTTGCCGCCAACATCCACGTACAGGTCGAAAAGACGTTGCGCCGACTTTTCCTCGGCACCCCAGCCCCATTCGGTGCCGAAAGTCATCGTGCCGAGTGCGATCGGGCTCACGCGCAGACCCGAGCGGCCGAGCAGGTTATAGCAGTTCATCGTCATGTCGGTCTCCTTGAACAGTGACGCGAAACGAATCGCGTCGATGTGGCTATCGTGCGCCGATTCGTTTCGTGGAAAAATGCCGCTTGTCTGCAAGAATTATGAAGCCATGCTTAAGAATGGGAGGCGCGATGGATCCTGCTCAGTTGCCGGCGCTGATGGCGTTCGCCTCTGTGGCGCGTCACGGCAGCTTTACGCACGCGGCCGGTGAAACCGGCGTGACGGCGTCCGCGCTGTCGCAAACCATCCGGGCACTCGAGACGCAGTTGAATGTGCGTCTGTTCAACCGGACCACTCGGCGTGTGGCGTTGACCGAGGCTGGCACGCAGTTCCTCGCGGGTGTGAAACCTGCGCTAGCCGCACTCGAGGCCGCTTTCGAAGCGCTCGACGAAACCCGTGACCGGCCAGCCGGCACGCTGCGCATCAATCTGCCGAGGGTGGCGAGCGAGTTGCTGGTGCTGCCGCATCTGGCTGAATTCACGCGCCGCTATCCGCAGATCCGCCTGGACATGACGCTCGACGACGGGTTTGCCGACGTGGTCGGCGAAGGCTTCGACGCGGGCATCCGGCTCGGCGAGCGGGTGGCGCAAGATATGGTCGCGGTGCCGCTGGGCGGCGAGATTCGCCTTGTCGTGGCCGGGTCGCCGGCTTATTTCGAACGCTATACGCCGCCCGCGACGCCCGCCGATCTCGCCGCTCACGATTGCCTGCGCTATCGCTTTTCGACCAGCGGCGGAATCTATCGATGGGAGTTTGCGCCGCCTGACGACCCGCCGCGCGTGTTCGAGGTCGAGACGCGCGGCAGTCTCGTGACGAACGATCTGCGCACGATGGTGCGGGCGGCGGAGCAGGGCGTCGGTCTGCTGCACGTGATCGACGACTACGTACGCGAGCAACTCGAAGACGGCCGGCTTGTGCGCGTGCTGGATGCGTGGTGTCCGAGCTTTCCAGGGTTCTATCTGTACACGGCGAGCCGTGTGCAGATGCCGCTCAAGCTGCGCGCGCTAATCGATTTCCTGAAGGAAAAACGCGGCGCTGGCTGAGCACGCACTTCGTTCAGGCCAGTAACCGCTGCAGATACCCAGCCGCGCGGCTGCCGTCGCACGATGATCTCATTTCGCAACATAGGTAGATGACCGCCTGGTAAGCGCGGACGACCCGGTCCATTATTGAGGCATCTATCCGTGGCCTAGAGTGCGGTGGATAACGGACGCCCAGGAACCAGCACGGAAGATGGCTATCTTTGCCCTTCGGAGGGTTCATCATGGAAAACGCGGTCTACTGGAATGGACGCCAGGTCGGAATCGAGTGCGCCGGCCGGATCTTATGGTTTTCGTCGGCGCCGAAGGAGGCGATCGCTGCATACGGCACTCAGCAGACCACGAAAGACAAAGCCATCACCGAAGATGTTTTCGTGGCTCGCAATCTGGTCGTGATTTCCCGATGCGACAGGCTGGGTTTTTGAACCCATGAGGGTTTTCACCCGGCACCCCCGGTAGGGGGTGAAATCCCTATCGGGGCTTTGCCCCTCGACCGCGTCCGGAGTCGCATTTTTATCGCCGCGAATTGGAGTGAGTGGGGGTAAGCCGGATAGGCTATAACGGCCTTGCTGATGGATGTGTGAAAACGAAGGAGTCCGACATGTCGCGTCATCCGATACAGTCGCCTTATCTCGCGATTGCGAACAAGGCACATGAGCAGATGGCGCACATGCTCGCAGAGTTCGGGATGACGCCCTCGAGCCGCGCGCATTGCACAGTGATGAAACCAGACGACCCGAGTCCCTATGCGAAGTTCGTGAAGAAGACGTGATCGGCATCACTGGAAATTTCGCCGAGGCGCCCGCAAATTCGAGCCACCGAAGCGGATCTTCAACGTTTGCGACAGGCAGCAGGCGGAGGCGGGGTTACACGAGATAGAAGTTCGCGGCCTCGACTACCAGTTGGACAACGAAAGGAGTATGTGCAGGACGAACTACGAGTCGAGCATGTCCCACTCGTCACCAAGCATCCAACGTATCGCTGAGAGCTTGCCATTGATCATGCCCCAATCAAAGTTGCTCCAGGGCCCAAGGTTCTCCTTCCCGCTCTTCTTTTCGATGCGCAGAGCTGCTGCCTGTCCCTTCTTCCAAACGGAGTCGACGGTGTACTTGCCGTGATTTTTCTTGTCGGCATTAAACAGCGCATTCCATTCCTTTTCGGCTACGACCTTGACCTTGCCACGCTCAATTTGCCAAGCGTGGTATTTGTGTCGGTTGTACCAAACCTGATCGAACAGCAACTCATGAGCCTCCATCAGCTCTGATATTCCACGCGGCTCTTCCTGAATTGCAAACCACTCGACCTCGCTTACAAATGATGGGTCGATCTTGCGCAGGCACTCTGCCAAGTTGATGAAGTACATCGATCTGATTTTGCTAAATGACGATGCAAAATCGGGATGTGGCAGCTTGAAGTTGCCATCAGTAGCGCTGAAGTCGATATAGTTGTCGGTGACAAAGGCGAACCGATTTCCCTCACCTTTGGCATTGGACGCTTCGATGTAGGTCTCAAGGATCACAGCGTCCGCTATTGAGTTCTTATTCTCGCGGTGGCACGGAGCCTTACGATTCAACGCGCGACCGGCAGCACGAAGCATCACTCCATCAGTTGGCTCGATGATTTCCGCATCGATGAGTAGTTTCTCGATGGCATCCAGCGTGCTCTCGACTGGCCTGCCGAGTTTCGGCAGTTTGTGGTTAACCTCAGCAAGGTGTGCTAAGACCATGCTCGTTTTTTTCTTGTCGCCGCCGACCTTGGCGATCGCCTTGCGTACCTCTTGCAAATGACCGGTGAAGCTTCGTTCAGACGCCTTCAGGACGCGCGCTCGGCTCCTTTTGAACTCGTCCAGCACCTGCCGAGGTACTAGTAGCTTCATTTTTTTCTGCGCCACGGCTCCCTGCACGACCTGCAGCAACGGTGTGTGCTTGTGGTCGTCAGCAAGCTTTAGCCAAACGCAAGTATCAATAAGAACGTGAAACATGGCTATCCCCAGCAGGATTAAAGGTTTGAAAGGCGGACCTTGTTCAATACCAGCGTTCCCTGAACCACTGAATGGTTGCCATCCTGAACATCGTCCGACCGTGCGCTACCAAGCGAGGCGGCCCCACGCCCCCCGGTTACTCACCCTCGACGATAGGCGCGTTCTTCCCTCTGCACTCCAGCCCGTGCATGGCGAGGAAGTCTTTGTGGATCAGGACGTTGGTTGAGAAAAACGGGCTGCGGGCGCGCAGCTCGTCGCCAACTCGGTCATAGAGCACATCCAATTCAAAATCTTCGCCGGTGTCTTTTTGGCGGAAGACGGGGAAATACTGAAGGTCAATGTAGGGCTTGCCGTAACCACGGCGAGAGCATCGCGTGACGAATCGCTGTGCAGACTGTGTAACCGTCCACTGCTCCCGAAAAAGCTCACCTTAAGGCCCGTAGAAACCGCTGGCGGGTCCGGGACATGCCTCGATACCACCCGGGCCGCGCAAGTGGTTTCCAGGCGTCTACCGGATGGCGGACGCGGCAAGCGCGGGTCGGACCTTCACGCGCTTCAACACTACCGACGACAACGACGGACGGCTCCCCGCGCGGCGTGCCCACTTCTGAGTTTTCATCGGATTTGCGCCGCCATCAGCCGGTCACGACAGGCAACAAGCGGCCAGCTTCAGTCATTCCGCGCTGGATCGCGAATGGCTGCTCACCGCCATATGCGAGACGTTCTTAGTATCCGCACTTGCGAAACGAAGACCGAACCCGAATTCGACGAATATGCACGCAAGTGCAAAATCGTAGCGTCGCTGGAAACTTACAGGCCAGACTTCACGCTCCTCCCGATCTGATTTCTCGCTTGACAAAGTAACAGACCTGCCACTAGTATTAAATTTACTTACAGGTTAGTCACTTTGTGGAGAATGGCTATGCAGGTGAGAGAAGCAGGGACTTTGTCAGGCTCCGAGCGCTATCTAGAAGATTTTGCAGTGGGACAGACGTTCGGATCAGGGCGGCTGCGCATCAAGAAGGAGCGGGTCCTTGCGTTCGCTGCCGAGTTCGATCCACAGCCCTTCCATCTCGATGAGGCGGCGGCGTGCGACTCGATCTTCGGTGGATTGGCCGCCAGCGGCTGGCACACCGCTGCCGTGACAATGCGGTTGATGATTGAGACCGAACTCAAGCCGGCTGGCGGCTTCGTCGGCGCTGGCCTGGACGAGTGCCGCTGGCCCCGGCCGGTGCGTCCCGGTGACGAGTTGCGCGTCGAGTGCGAGGTGATCGAAGTGCGACCGTCAAAGTCCCGTCCGGAGCAGGGATTGATCAAACTCCGAACGACCACCCTGAACCAGGACGACGAGGCGGTGCTCGTGCATGTCGTGAACATGGTAGTGCCGCGCCGCAAACAAGATTCGTGTTGACACCGCAATGCGGGATTGCCGGAGAAGAATGCTGGTGATGGAAATTACGGACTCCGATAGGATTTTTAGTTTGCTCGCCGCATTCGACACCTGCTCCTGGTATTCGCGGCATCGTATCCGACCGTGTCGCCACAAGCGCCAACCGCGTAGGGACGGAGGTGAATATGGACATTGGTTTCGTCGGCTTAGGTGTCATGGGGCAGCCCATGGCGCTCAATCTGGCTCGCGCGGGCACGCAACTCATTGTCTGGAATCGCTCCGCGGACAGATGCGAGTCTTTGCGAGCGGCGGGTGCAACCGTCGCGACGAATCCCGCCGAGATATTTAAACGGAGCCGCGTGGTATGCCTGATGCTGGTCGACGGCGACGCAATCGACGCCGTCCTCGGCCGCGGCACATCGCAGTTCAGTGCAAACGTTGCGCACCACACGATCGTCCAGATGGGAACGACCTCGCCCGACTACTCACGCGGACTCGAAGCCGACATTCGCAATGCCGGTGGCAGCTACGTGGAAGCGCCCGTCTCAGGCTCGCGCAAGCCCGCTGAAGCGGGCCAACTCGTGGCGATGCTGGCGGGCGAAGACGCGGTCATCGAAAGCGTCCGCCCGCTGCTCGAGCCAATGTGCCATCAGACGATGGTGTGCGGCCCGGTTCCAAACGGAATTCTCATGAAGCTCGCGGTGAATCTGTTTTTGATGACCACGGTCACCGGCCTTGCGGAAGCGGCTCATTTTGCCGAACGACACGGCCTCGACATGTGGCAGTTCCGCGCCATCCTCGACGCCGGACAGATGGCGAGCGACATCTCGCGCGTGAAAATCCTCAAGCTGGTGACACGTGATTTCGCAGAAGTGCAGGCGTCGATCACCAACGCACTGGACAACAATCGATTGATTGCAGAAGCGGCAAGAGGAGGCGGGGTCGCGTCGCCACTGTTAGATGTCTGCTACGCGCTATTCGGCGAGACGCTCGCGTTGGGGCATGGACACTCCGACATGGCGGCTGTCGTCCACGCGCTCGAGGCAAGAACCGATTCCAGCAAATGATCGCGTTCGGCTAAACCAGCAATTTCGTCGCGGCGTCGATGAGGTCGCCGCTCAGATCATGCGACTCCGCTATCAAACCGGTGACGTATGCGCCGTTGATGATCAGCGCTATCTGAGACGCGGTGCGGTTGGGATCGCTGACGCCCAGCCTCGCAACGATCGTCGCGAGCCTCGCCCGCAATTCCTCCTTGTTGTTTCGGGCGATAACCCGGCCAGGATGGTTGTCGTCGGGAAACTCCGCCACCAGGTTAAGAAAGGGGCAGCCACGGAAGGCGGGATGCGCAATCCGTTTCGCGATTCCAGATAGCAGCGCGTCCAACAGGGCGCGCGCGTCTTCAGGGTGCTGCTCTTCAACGCCATCCCACCACGCCCAGAACAATTGATCTTTCTCGGCAGCGAAGGCGCAGATCAAAGCGTCCTTGGAATCGAATACCCGATAGAGGCTCGTCTTCGAAACCCCAGATTGCTCGACGACCGTGTCGATGCCGATGGCACGGATGCCCTCGCGGTAGAACAGGTCGCTTGCTGTCGCGAGGATGCGCTCGCGCGCGCTCACTTCGCCCTTTCGCGGGGCTCCTCGCCGGGGTCGGGTTCCTGCTTTCATATCCGCCAACTCCTTTCATTCGGATTTTCTGATTGACAAAGTAACAGGTCTGTACCTAGTATAAAAGTAACGTACAGGTTTGTCACTTTATAGGATCATAGCCATGCATGTGGTCGAAGCGGAAACCTTTTCGGGCTATGACGGATTGCGGCAGATCGCATTACCCAAGCCGCAACCGGTGAAGGACCGGGTGCTGGTCCGCGTGACGGCCGCTGGCGTCACGCCGCTCGAATACACCGTCCTGTCGGGCGGACACCCCCGAGCCAAGGCGCCGCTGGTGCTCGGCAATGAGGGTGCCGGTGTCATCGAGGATGCTGGCGATTCAGGACTTGCGGTGGGCAGCCGTGTGATGTTCACAGGACCCTACGGTGTTCGTGAGAATGGCGCGTGGCAAGAATGGTTGCTAGTGAGGCCCGATGAGTTGGCGCTCGTGCCCGACGCGATGGACGACGTAGTCGCGGCCAGCCTTCCGGTGGCCTATCTGACGGCACAGATCACGCTGACGCTGGCCGGATTCAAGCCGGGCATGACGGTGCTGGCTCCCGGGATCGGCGGGTCGGTCGGCAACGCGACCTATCAACTTGCGCGGGCGAAGGGCGCCGGCAAGGTGCTTTCGACGGCCGGCAGTGTGGCGAAAGCTGCCAGGGCGCGCGAGCTTGGTTTCGAGCACGTAGTCGACCTTAGCGCAGAAGATCTCGCCGACGGCGTTCGCCGGATAACGGACGGCAAGGGCGTCGATATCGTCATCGAGAGCATCGGCGGCACCGTGACGAGTGAGGCGTTGAGCAGCCTGGCTCCCGGTGGCGTCCTGATCACATTGGGCTACTCCGCAGGACGCAAAACCACGATCGATGTCACGGACCTGATCTGGAAGCGCGCGCGGATGGAAGGCTTCTCCCTGTTCGCCCAGTCACCGGCCACGATCGCTACTGCGTGGCGGGACATCATCCCGTTGATCGTAAGCGGATCCGTCAAGCCGATCGTCGAACGGGTCTACCCCCTCGCCGAAGCAGGCGAAGCCCTGCATCACCTGATAGAGGATCGGCCGTTTGGCAAAGTCGTTTTAGCGATGTGACCGACAGGACAAACGGATATTCGCGGGTCCCGCGCGCGCCTTTTTTATTGGTTCGATACCCGCGCCTTGGCCGAAGCGGGTCAGGCGATGAGCGGACGAGGATTCCTCGACGCCATGCAACCATGAGGAGGTCGTTATGTTGAATTGGCAAGTGGGCGCGGTAAAGATCACCTGCGTGGTCGAGACGTTAATGTCCTTACCCTACGATCCGGAGACCTTCTTCCTCCGGGACGCGACGCCGCAGGCGCTGAAGGCCAGCCCCTGGCTCTATCCGCACTTCGCCAACGAAGATGGTTCGCTCAACGTGTCCGTCCAGGCGTTGCTGGTGGAGGCGCCTGGGTTGAGGCTGATGGTCGACACCTGCATCGGCAACGACAAGCCGCGCGGTCTGGTGGGCGGAAACCCGCTGGCGACGTCGTTCCTGCAACACCTGACGGACGCTGGCTGGACCCGTGACGATGTGGACGCCGTGATCTGCACCCATCTGCACGTGGACCATGTAGGCTGGAACACGATGTTGGTGGACGGCAAGTGGGTTCCAACCTTTCCCAAGGCCCGCTACCTGATCGGCAAGCGCGAATTCGAACATTGGAACAACGAGGGCGACGAGGAGCAGCAGGCGATCATGGGCGACAGCGTGCGGCCGATCTTCGAGGCCGGCCTGGTCGACCTGGTGGAGATGGACCACCGCATCTCGCCTGAAGTGCGTCTGAGGCCAACTCCTGGGCACACGCCGGGCCATGTCAGCGTGATGATCGAATCGGAAGAGCAGCGCGCGGTGATCACCGGCGACATTGCTCACCATCCCTGCCAGATGGCGCACCCTGAGTGGGCGACGAGCCTCGACAGCGACACCCAGGCTGCGACGACCACGCGCGCGAAGTTGTTCGCCGAATGGGCCGACCAGCCGATCCTTGTCATCGGCACCCACTATGCCGCACCGACGGCTGGGCACGTGAAGCGCGACGGGGCGGCGTTCCGGTTCGAGGTCTAGTCGCCGGACGGCCAAGGAGATGATCGACTGGCTGGCCGGCGTTGGTTGATACGCGCAAACCACCCTCGAATGCAGCCGCGCATGGGCGTCAGGATATTTTTTGGCAGCTGACCGCCAGCGCCAGAGGCGCTGCCAACCGGAATTAGCAATCAACGGAGTAGTCGCTATGGATAAGTTGCAGGGAAAGGTGGCCGTCATCACTGGCGGCTCGTCGGGGATAGGCTTCGCTGCCGCAAAGCTCTTCGTCGCCGAGGGCGCGCACGTCTTCATTACCGGTCGTCGCCAGAAGGAGCTCGACGAAGCCGTGAGTGCCATCGGGGCCAATGTGACTGGCATCCAGGGAGACGTCGCCAACTTGGCTGATCTTGATCGTCTCTATGAAAACGTCAACGCGACAGGGCGAAGAATCGACATCGTCTTCGCCAACGCTGGCATCGCTGAGTTCGCCGCCTTGGGCAACATCACTGAAGCGCATTTCGACAAACTGTTCAGTACCAACGTGAAGGGAATGCTCTTCACCGTCCAAAAGGCGCTGCCGCTCTTGAATGACGGTGGGTCGATCATTCTCACGGGCTCCGTCGCGAGCGTCAAAGGGACACCCGCCTTCTGGGTATACGGTGCGACCAAGGCGGCCGTCCGCAATTTCGTTCGAGGATGGACTGTGGAACTGAAGGACCGTCGCATCCGTTCCAACGTCCTTAGCCCGGGCCCAATTGATACGCCGATCATTGGTCAGCAGCCTCAGGACGCTATTGCGAGAGTTTTATCTACTATTCCGATGGGACGCATGGGGGAAGCCGACGAAGTTGCCAAAGCTGCCCTGTTTCTCGCGTCAGATGACTCGAGTTTCGTCACGGGTATCGAACTCTTCGTGGACGGCGGCAGAGCGCAGATCTGACCGTCAAATGGTTCGCTCGGAAGGACCCCGCCGCCTCGTTTGCTGAAGATGGGGTTGTCGAGCTTCCATATCTGGCGGGGCTCCTGCATGCAGTGGTAATGCACGACATTCCGCAACCCGATGCCCGATAAGGCATGCCCGGGCGCCGTGTGCACTCAGGCGCCCATCGAAGATGGAGTTTCATCATGAAAGGTATTGTGCTCACCGCATACGGCGACCCTGCAACGGGACTTGAATTCCGTGATCTGCCCGAATCCGCCAGTCCGGGCGCGGGCCAGGCGTTGGTCGGGGTCGAGTACGCCCCAGTCAACTTCAGCGACATTCTCGTCGCGCGGGGCATGTATCCGCTGCATCCCGAATTGCCGTCCGTTATCGGCAACGAGGGTGTGGGGCGTGTACTGGAGGTCGGTACCGGAGTCGCCAACGTCAGGGTGGGCGATCGCGTAACTCTCCCGATCGGCAGCTTTACCTGGCGCGAGCGGATGGTCGTCGACGTGGACGGCATAGTCGCGCTTCCCGTCGACGCCGACGCTCGTCAGTTGGCGATGCTTACTATCAATCCACCCACCGCGCATCTGCTGCTCGAGACGTACGTGCGCCTTCAGTCGGATGACTGGATCGCAATCAACGCGGCCAACTCGGCCATCACGCGCTGGATAGTCGGCTTCGCCAGGCAAAAGGGTGTCAAGACTCTCGGACTGGTGCGCCGAGCCGAGGCTATGAATGCCGCGCGAGAAGCGGGATGCGAGCTGGTCTTGCTGGACGATGATGACGCGCCGACGAAGATGACAGAGGCGCTGGGCGGAAAGCGCGCGCAGCTTGCGCTGGATGCTGTCAGCGGCGAGGCTACTGGCCGTCTGGCCAAGCTGCTGGGCCCTCGTGGCACGCTAGTGGCATACGCTGCCCCGAGCTTTGCGGCCATGGCAGTTAGCCCTTTCGATGTCATCTTCAATGACCTGACCATTCGTGGCTTTTCTCTAGGCAATCCGGACTTCGCCGGACAGATTCCCGGCGCCATCATGCAGGCGTCAAAAATGGTGGCCGCAGGCGAAGTTGCGATTCCAGTGGCCGCGACATACAGGCTTGAGGACATCGGCGCCGCAATCTCCCAACAGGAGCGAGGCGGAAAAGTTCTTCTGAAAGTCGGAGACTAGGTGCAGCATATCAGGCCCTGGCATCCAGTAACCCGTAAACCCGCGGTAGTGCGTTGGTAGACCGATGACTAGCGCGCGCCGTGCACGATGTCGCCGAAGAGCGACGCGTGTTCATGGGGAGCCGCCCGCCAGTATTGCGGCGGCGCGTCGACATGAACACCGAGTTTAGCTGCCGCGTGCCAGCCCCAGCGCGGGTTGTACAGCATGCCGCGGGCAATCGCGACGAGGTCCGCCTGACCGTTCGCAACTACCTTCTCTGCCTGCTCCGCCTTGGTGATCAGGCCGACGGACATTGTGTTGACCCCCGTGGCTTCCCTGATGGTCTGCGCGAACGGCACCTGATAGCCCGGACCGACGGTGATTTTCTGCAGCGGCGAGATTCCGCCTGATGACACGGTCACCCAGTCGACCCCGCGCATGTTGAGCTCGCGGGCGAACGCGATGGGCTGCTCCACATCCCAGCCATCTTCGATCCAGTCGGTCGCGGAGACCTTTAGGCCGACAGGCTTGTGCGCCGGGATAATCGCGCGGACGATATCGAACACCTCGAGCGGAAAGCGCATGCGGTTTTCCAGTGAGCCACCGTATTCGTCCTCGCGCTGATTGGCGATGGGCGACAGGAATTGATGCATGAGATAACCATGCGCGCCGTGCAGTTCAATGCCATCGACGCCAAGCCGCTGGGCCTGCCTGGCCGATTCAGCGAACGCATTGCGAACGCGTTCCAGTCCAGCCGCATCGAGCGCGACCGGCGCTGCTTCGCCTTCTTTCTGCGGCAACGCGGAAGGACCGTGCGTGACCCATCCACCGTCGGCCACTGGGATCAACTGCCCATCCCAGGGAACGTGACACGCTTCGAATCGGGCCGGCGGCCCGCATCGATTGGCTGGTCATCGAAATCGTCAGGTGGAGGTTCCCCGAAGCGTGCGACGACGCCGTCGATCAGCTTTCGCACGTCGTCTTCGAAACGCACATCCGACTGCAGGAACTCGGCTTGAGCGCCCAGTGAACGCAGCTCTTCGGCGAGTTGCTGTCCTTCTTCCATGCGGCGGCCGGAGACGACGACGCTTGCCTTCTCGCGGGCGAAGGCGATGGCGGTCGCGCGGCCGATGCCCGTAAGGGCGCCGGTGATCAGTACAAGAGGTTGGTTAGCCATTGGCTTCTCCTCGATGGGGCGGCGGTTGCACGCGCACTGCACCCCTGGTCGGCTCGTACTTGGGAAGTACAGCAGTGCGGTTCTTAAGCGATGGTGCCGCCATCGACGGTGAGGTTGGCACCCGTGATGTAGCTTGCCTCCGGGCCGGCGACGAAGGCCACCAGCGCGGCGATCTCATCGACGTGGCCGTACCGCTTTAGCGCCGTATTGGCGATCTGCGGTACCGCCCAGTTACCCTCGGCGGGGTTCAAGTCGGTGTCGATGGGGCCGGGCTGGACATTGTTGACCGTGATGCCGCGCGACCCGACTTCGCGCGACAGGCCTTGCGTGAACATTTTCACTGCGCCTTTGGTCGCTGAGTAGGCCGCAAGGCCCGGCGTCGTCGCCCGCTCGCCCACGCAGGAGCCGATACTGATAATGCGGCCGCCTTCCTTCAGGTGCTTGAGTGCGGCTTGTGTGGCGATGAACACGCCGCGCACGTTGAGGTCGATCATCTGATCCATCTCTTCGAGGGTGGCCTCTTCGAAGGGTTTGGGGATCGCCGTGCCCGCGTTGTTCACCAGAATGTCGAGTTGGCCGAAGGTCTTGACGGTTTGCTCCACCGCGGCGTTGACCGCCTTGGCGTCGGTCGCGTTCGCCTGGATCGCGATGGCCTTACCGCCAGTGTCTTCGATGGTTTTCACGACCTGGGCGGCAGCATCGGCACCCTTGGTATAGGTGATCGCCACGCTGGCGCCGTCGGCGGCCAGCCGCTTGGCGATGGCCGCGCCGATGCCACGGGAGGCGCCGGTGACGAGCGCTGTCTTGTTGGTCAGGTTTGCCATGGTACGTGTCCTCGCAAGTTGGAGAGGTAGTCGAAGCTCAGTTGGAAGACGGCAGTGAAGGGAAAGGCAGGCCTTTGGCCGCGCTGTCGGGCGTCTCGAATGCCGCGTCGAGGAACTGGGTGGCTTGGGCCACGAACAGCTCCGGGTATTGATAGAAAGAGCCGTGATTGGCGTCCGGGTAGACGATCAACTGGGCGTTAGGCAGGTTTTGCTGCAGAACATAGGAGTTTTGTGTCGGGATGATCACGTCATTGCTCCCCTGCACGATAAGGGTGGGCTGGGGAATGCTCTGCAGGTAATCGAGGACACCTTCGTGCTGGGCCATGTACTTGCCGATGGCCTCGCCCTGATGGGCGACGCCTTCGGCGCTCATCTCCGGATCGCGATCGTTGCGCTCCCACTTGCGCTTGAGAAAGGCCAGGCCTGCTTCGCGACTCGAGGCGGAGGGCGAGAAGTGGACGGCCAGCCACAGGTGCTCGGGCGGATCGTAGGTGCTGGAAAAAATTGCATGCGACTGGCTGACAGCCATATCGGCCCCGCGTGGACCCGTGCCGACCAGGATCAACCGGCGTACCAGATCGCTGCCTTGCAGGGCGATTTCCTGAGCGACCATGCCGCCGATGGAAAAGCCCAGGACGTCGACCCTGGAAAGGCCCAGCGCTTTAATGAAGGCGATCGCGTTGGCGCCCATCTCCGGGAAGCTGGTGGGAACTTCACCGGAGCTCGACGAGACGCCGGCGTTGTTGAAGAGAATGATCTCCCGAGTTTTGGCGAGGCCGTTGGTCACCGCTGGATCCCAGTAGTCCATGGTCCCCGTGTAGTGCTGGTTGAACACCAGCGGCACGCCGCCCGGCTTGCCGAAGCGACGATAGGCAAAGCGGATGCCGTGGGCCTCGACATACTGCGTCGACGCCGTTTGATGGGTATATGTGGTCATGTCAAGTGTCCTTTGAGGTACGCCGGGAGCGAAGCTCCAACGACGGTCAGCCCGCGGTCTTACCGCCATCGACAGTGATGACTTGGCCGGTGACGAAGGCGGCGCCATCGGATGCCAGGTAGAGCACGGCGCTGGCGATGTCGTCCGGCTTGCCGATGCGCGCTAGCGGAACAGAGGACACCAGCGCGGCCTTGTGCTCCGCCGTGCCGGTGAAGCGGTCGAGCATGCCGGTATCGGTCGGCCCCGGGGCAACGGCGTTGACGCGCACACCTATAACGGCGACTTCCAGCGCAGCCGACTTGGTGAAGCCCTCGACCGCATGCTTGCTGCCAACGTAGACGGAGGCGTAGGCCGCCCCTTCGTGCCCGTAGGTCGATGAGATGTTGATGATGCTGCCGCTCTTCTGAGCGGTCATCACGCGCAGCTCGTGCTTCATGCTCAACAAAGTGCCCAGCACGTTGGTATCGAAGGTCGCGGCGTAGCTCTCGGCGGTCTGGTCGACGACCGGTCCCGGCTGGCCCTCGGTGCCGGCATTGTTGACGGCCGCGTCGAGACGGCCGAAGCGGGCAACGGCCTGGTCGACCAGGTCGCGGACTTCGTCGTCGCGGCGGACGTCGGCCTGGATGAAGGCGACGTCGGCGCCGAGCTGCCGAAGTTCGGCTTCGAGTGCCTTCCCTTCGGCCTGTCGGCGGCCAGAGACGACCAGACGGGCACCGCTCCTGGCGAAGGCCAGGGCAGTGGCGCGACCGATGCCGGTCAGGGCGCCGGTGATGAGGACGACGGGCTTGCTCATGTTTAAACTCCTGTGAGGTATGACAGGGACGTATGGGGATGACTGACCGGCAACACCGGCTCGAACGCTGGACGCACACGTCATCACGTCGTCACAGGAGGAAATCTAGGGACTTGTGGCAAGATTGAAAAAGACTTTATAGGCTGGATGGCATACCTCGGAGGCATGGGGCCTGAATGGAACTGCGACACCTGCGATATTTCATTGCCGTTGCCGAGACGGGCAGCTTGACGGAGGCAGCCGAACGGCGGCTACACACTTCGCAGCCGTCGCTGAGCCGTCAGATTCGGGATTTGGAGGACCAGGTCGGGGTCGAGTTGCTGAGTCGCAGCGCGCGCGGCGTGGAGCTGACTCCAGCAGGCAGGGCGTTCATCGATCACGCGCGGCTGGCGCTGACCCAAGTGGAAGCTGCAGTGGAAGCGGCACGCAGGGCAGGGCAACCTGCGAAGCAGCGCTTCGCCCTTGGCTTCCTTACTGGGCAGGAAATGACGTGGCTGCCTGAGGCGATGCACATTCTGCGCGGCGAGTTGCCGAACATCGACGTCACCGTATCTAGCGACTATTCGCCGGACCTCGCCGCAGGACTCGCGCGCGGCAAGCTGGATTTGGCGTTCCTGCGTGCCGAACCGGACTTCGATCTCGCCTACCAGGTCGTTGGCCGGGAACCGCTCGTGGTGCTCATGCCGAGTGACCATGCGCTGACGTCCCGCGCTGCAATCCGTCCGCAAGAACTCGTTGGCGAGCCTTTCATCGCAATGGCTAGCAAGGCTAAGGTGCTGCGCGCGGTGATCGACGACTACCTGGACCGCTCCAGGGTCCCGATTACGCCGCTACAGAGTGTGGACAACCCCGCGATGGTCATGTCGCTAGTCGCGTCGCTGCGAGGCGTGACGCTGATCCCGGCCTATGTCGAGAACCTGATGCCGTGGTCGGTCGTCAGTCGTCCGCTCGAAGGCGAGGTGCCGATGATCGACCTGGTCATCGGCTACAGCCAGGCAAATACTTCTCCGATTCTCAAGCTGTTCCTTTCGAGAGTGGATGAACTGATCTCACGCGTCGCGAAGAGGTC
Organism: Paraburkholderia sp. SIMBA_030; assembly: GCF_046535245.1. Classification (NCBI taxonomy): domain Bacteria; kingdom Pseudomonadati; phylum Pseudomonadota; class Betaproteobacteria; order Burkholderiales; family Burkholderiaceae; genus Paraburkholderia; species Paraburkholderia sp. SIMBA_030. The sequence goes on along the minus strand of NZ_JAWRXB010000036.1, from coordinate 15,591 downwards.
GTCATGATCCGAGTCTCGGTCAACCGCACGTGTCGATGGCGAAGCAGACGTTCGAATTTTATACAGGAGCGGCTCAAACGGGTCGGTTACGGAAACTATCCGCGCAAGCGGGATCCGAGCTCGCGATGTTTTAGGCGCTTAGCACCTGTTTGAACCGTTGCAAGTCAACTCGCCGATCGACTGTAGACTCCATTCGACGCTCGAGCGACGCCTTGCGCTTTTCTTCAGCGTTCGCGATGAAGTCGGACAGTTCGCGCTCCATGGCTGAATCTTTGGCGCCCGGCTTCCACCTCGCGGCTCCGTGCCGCCGGCGCGTGCTCCGAGCAAGTGCTAACGCTGCCATCGCAGCCTTTGCACATTCGTATTCAACCTGGCGACAAAGGTCGATCGGCTCACCGAATTCGCGGAACGCTTCCACATACTCCCGAGCGGCGTGCACTGTCGCCGGGTACTCACGGAGTTCGGAGATAACTTTGCGGCTCAAGACTTGCCACTGAATCTTGTCCGGGTAGGCAAAGACGGGGATGGAAACGCCTTTACTGGCTTCGCGGTTCAAATGGCCGACTGGCTCCGCTGCTGCCCAGGTGGCCTTGTGCATCATTGTCCGACAGGTTCGGGCGTAGCTTTCCAGCGATAACGCAAGTTCCAATGCAGTGTCGCGTCGCTGACGCTTGCGCTCCCTGGCATCCCTTGCTGAGATCCACGCGAGCGTTATGACAGAGCCGACTGCCCCTGACGCCAGCGCCAAAATCATTGGAGTGTTCCAGCCAAGTCGCTGGAGAAATTCAAGCCATTCCTGCCGCATACGATGCGCCTCGGAGAAAGAGGTGCAGAGAGTATAAGCAATCGTTCGCGCAGTAATCAGAGCAAAATTGGCGTTGTGTGTTTTCGCCACAATCGCTTCAGTGCGGCGGTGAGCATCTTGACAAAATATGCTGATCTAGGGCACCAACCGGACCAGAACCAGGGGAGGGGCGTCAAGATATTCAGGACCGGTCCGCTTCCTAAGTAGACAGGGTCTGCCGGTCGTGGCCACCACCGTTTGCTCGCTCAATCGGCAAGCTTCGGCCAGAAGCTAGATGCTCCGTCCTAGATCGTTGGTGATCGATTTGGAATCAGTGACAGATAATGCATAGATCGGGGAGACGAGGGTAACGCCAGATTCAAGGTGCGAGCGCCGCGCATTGAACGCCTAAACTGTTTCAATGCATGGAGACGGGGCAACTCATGACGCGATTCGCTGAAGGCGATATCGAAACGGGCCGGACATTGAGTATGGAACGCTGAGCCGACATCGGAATTCGCCATAGCCAGACGCGAGGAAAGGGCGGTCGCTGGTGCCCATCGAATCGCGCGGGTTTGGAACCACCAGGAGGAGCGGCTGTGAAGAAAGAGCAACAGGTTGCGCTTGTGACGAATGCGTCGGACTATGCAGGCCCGCCTGCCGTAGCAGCGCTGCTGGATGCGGGATTCCGGGTGCTTGTCCAAGATGATTTCTTCTTGGACGACATCGCGTGGGAGCACTTTTCGAACGCGAATCACAGTGTCGAGCGTGTGAGCGGCAAAAGTTTTGAGTTGCTGGTCGAAGCCGCATGGGCCGTCACTGGGCGGGTTGATGCCATTGTCAGTAACGACCACTTTCCCGCTATCCATCGGCCCACTGTGGATGCATCACTGGACGACCTGCGGCAGACGCTAGAAAAGCTGGTAGTCCGCCCTTTCGCTTTGGTAAAGGCGGCAATCCCGCTTTTGAGACAGCAGGGCGGCGGAAACCTTGTATTGGTGACATCGTGCAGGACGAAATTGCCGATGCATGGAGGTGCCATTCCTGACGCTGCGAGGGATGCCGCGAATGCATTGGTTCGATCGTTTTCCGTCGAACTTGCGCCACTTAACATTGCCGTCAACGCGGTGGCACCGAACTTCCTGTATAGCGAGGCTTATTATCCACGCGCTGTCTTCATAGACGAGCCGGAAGGCCGTGACTACGTCAGGACTTCGGTACCAGTGGGTCGGCTAGGCCGGCCGGAAGAGATCGGCGAACTGATCTGCTTTCTCGCATCGACACAGTCCCGGTTTCTGACTGGCGCTGTAATTGACTTTTCCGGCGGGTGGCCTGCTGCTGGGACGAGGCCCGGAACGACCGACGATTGAGTGCGGCTCGCACAACGTGGCGCCGATCAATGACAGGCAGCGACCGGCCAATTCCCGCCGTTGGCCTCCTTGGTGGCGTTGCCATTCGAGCGACGGTTTAGTATCCGAGACCTGCCGTCGAGTCCCTGATGGCTTGACCGGCTGCATGAGGTTAGATCACGGCTGCTGCTCTGTGGCGGTAACAGTTGCCGGTGTTGAGAACAAGAATTTCGAGCGCCCAAGAACACCAGAGCGAGCGAATGTTGTTGGGGCGCAGCTAACGCGATTTGCGACGGTGGCCAACGTCCCGAATTCCTCCCTGAGGGACGAGACGGTTTCTCGTAACCCGGTCAATCTTTCAACGAAATCGTCCGTCATTGAGGTCACCCCCGATCCCCTTACGTCAAGACTGCTCATGAAGCTGGACTTGGACGCGAAAAGACAGACGATTGCGGAGCGGTCGGCCTCAAGATAAACGAGTTCGACGTCGCCAAGCGCTGCGAAAGCCTTCCCTCACGATCATTGGCATGCCGACGGCAGCCCGCGTGGCAGCGCGGCGCGGTATTGCTTTCCCCCATCGCAGAGGCGCAGACTTCAGCCTTACTGCCCGAGTCCGAACTCAAGAGGAGCAGGCATGCATTTCGTCATCAACGGCAACGAGATCGAACTGGAATTCGATCCCCGGACATCGCTACTCGACCTGCTTCGTGAGCGGTTACACCTATTCGGCGCAAAAAAGGGCTGCAATCAGGGTGCATGCGGCGCCTGCACCGTTCTCGTCGACGGAACACGCATCAACAGTTGCCTCGCGCTGGCGGTCCAGTATCAGGATCGGGAAATCACCACTGTCGAAGGATTGGGCGCGCCAGGTGAGCTTCATCCGCTGCAAGCGGCCTTCGTCGAACACGACGGCTTCCAGTGCGGCTACTGTACGCCGGGTCAGATCTGCTCTGCCGTCGGCATGGTCCGGGAGTTGCGGTGCGGCGTGCCGAGCTATGTCAGCGACGACGTGGCCGCCGAAGGGTTTGCGCTGTCCCATACGGAGCTGCGAGAGCGCATGAGCGGCAATCTGTGCCGCTGCGGCGCCTACAACGGCATCGTCGACGCGATCCAGGAAACGTTCGGTGCGGTCGAGATCGAGCCCGTCAAGCGCGAGGTGGCCTGATGAATCCCTTCACCTACGAGCGCGCTTCGGACGAAAAAACTGCGCTGACACTCGGCGCCCGAACGGGCGCCAAATATCTCGGCGGCGGCACCAACCTCGTCGATCTGATGCGCGAAACCATCGAGCATCCGGTCTTGCTGGTGGACGTCACAGGTCTCTCGTGCACGATAGAGGACACGGATGACGGCGGCCTGCGGATCGGCGCCGGCGTGAAGAACACCGCCGTCGCGGCCGACCCGCGTGTGCGCGAACACTATCCGATGCTGTCGGAGGCCGTTCTGGCAGGTGCATCGGCTCAGATCCGCAACATGGCGACGGTGGGCGGCAACCTGTTGCAGCGTACCCGCTGCGGATACTTCTACGACGACGCCGCGCGCTGCAACAAGCGCGCGGCCGGAAAGGGCTGCGATGCGATCGACGGTTTCAACCGCATGCATGCGATCCTGGGCGCGTCCGATGCCTGCGTCGCCACCCATCCTTCGGACATGGCCGTCGCGTTGGTGGCTCTGGACGCGGTGGTTTCGGTGGGCGGCCGCAACGGCACACGCGATATTCCACTGGTCGATTTCCACGTCCTGCCCGGCGACACGCCGCAAACCGAAACGGTACTGGAAACGGGCGAATTGATTACCGCCGTGACGCTGCCGCCTTCGATCGCGGGCCGTTCGCGCTATCAAAAGGTGCGTGACCGCGCGTCCTATGCGTTCGCCCTGATCTCCGCGGCAGCGGCACTGAATGTGCAGGACGGTGTCGTGAAGGAGGTGCGGCTCGCGCTGGGCGGCGTCGCTCACAAACCGTGGCGCGCCACCGCCGCCGAAGCGGCACTGAAGGGCGGTCCGGCGACCGAGGCGGCGTTTCTCGCTGCGGCGCGGGCGGAACTCGCTTCCGCCCGAGGACTGCGCGACAACGCGTTCAAGATCGAACTGGCTCAGCGCGTCATTGTCGACACGCTGGTGAAGCTCACCGCACTTCAGGAGATCCGCTGATGGCCATCATCAAGGACACGACCCAGGCCGTCATGAAAAAGGCCATTGCGCTCGCGCCTGACAGTTTCATCCCCGGCGGCAAGCCGGATCCGCTGATTCATCACAAGCATGGCTTGATCGGTGCGCCGGTGAGCCGGATCGACGGGCCGTTGAAGGTTTCCGGTCAGGCGACCTTTGCGGCGGAGTTCCCGCTCGCGGGCATGATTTACGCCGCGCTCAAGTATTCGACGATCGCCCGCGGGCGCATCGTCGAAATCGACACCGCTGCTGCCGAAACCGCAACAGGCGTCGCACTGGTGATGACATACAGGAACGCGCCTCGCCTCAAACCGCTGCCCGCATTCATGACGCAGCCGAAAGCCGTAGGCGGCGATGACATCCCCATCATGCAGGACGACCAGATCCACTGGAACGGCCAACCGATCGCGCTGGTGCTGGCCGAGACGCAGGAGCAGGCGGACTACGCCCTGACCTTGATCGAGGTGACTTACGAGGCCGGTACCGACGGAGTAACGTCGTTGCGCGCCGCGAAAGGAAAAGGCTCGGAGCCCGGCGTCTTCCTGGGCGAGCCGCTGAAGCTCGAGATCGGCGATGCCGAAGCCAAACTGGCCGCAGCGCCCCACAAGATCGACGTGCGTTACACGACTCCTCGCCAGAACCACAATGCAATCGAATTGCACGCGGCGACCCTCGCATGGGAAGGGAACACGCTGCGCATCCACGACACCGTGCAGGCCGTGGCTCACGAAGCGTGGTCGATCGCCCAGGCGTTCGGCATCGACGAGAAGGATGTGCATGTGACGTCGCCGTACGTCGGCGGCGGCTTCGGTTCGAAGACGCTCTGGCAGCATCAGGTGCTGGCTGCGGCCGCGGCGAAGCTGGCGCAGCGCCCAGTGCGCATGACGTTGTCGCGGGAAGGTGTGTTTCGCGTCGTCGGCGGCCGCACGCTCACTGAACAGCGCGTGGCGCTGGGCGCGCAGGCCGACGGAACGCTGGACGCCCTGATCCACACCGGCACAGTCGCCATGACGCCGCACAACAACATGCCCGAGCCCTTTATTCTGCCGGCGAAGAGCTCTTACGCGTCGCGCAGCTTTCTGCTCGACGTCGAGACCGTCAAGCTGAACATGACGGCCAACACGTTCATGCGCGCGCCCGGCGAAGCGGTCGGCACGTTTGGGCTGGAATCGGCCATCGATGAACTCGCGCACGCAATGGGTATGGATCCCATCGAACTGCGAATCAAAAATGAGCCGGAAAAGGATCCCACGACGGGGCTGCCGTTCTCGCAGCGCGGCATCGTCGATGCGTGGAAGGCTGGCCGCGAGCGCTTCGGCTGGGCCGCGCGCGGGGAGCCGGGCACGCGGCGCGACGGCGACTGGCTCGTAGGCATCGGCTGCGCCACGGGCACTTACCCGTACTATCGGATGCCAGGCGGTGCCGCGCGAATCGTCCTGACCGACAAGGGACGCGCGACCGTCAGCATCGCCGCGCACGAAATGGGCATGGGCACTTCGACCGCTCAGACGCAGATCGTCGCCGAGCGCCTCGGGCTGCGCATGGACGACGTCGACTTCAAATATGCGGACTCCACCCTGCCGGGAGAAGTGCTGGCGGGCGGTTCGCAGCAGACGGCGGCCATCGGCGCCGCAGTAAGCGCGGCCCATCACAAGCTCGTCAAGGAATTGCTCGGGCTCGCCGGCAACCGCTCGCCGCTTTCCGGACTGCTGCCGGACGATGTAGGTGGACGCGACGGCGGCCTCTGCGCGCTGGACGATGAAAGCCGATTCGAGAGTTACGCCGCCATACTCGCCCGCGCCAGGCGCGAGGAACTGTCCGTCGAAGCCGAAGCGCCGATGCCCTTCGAGTTGCAGCACTGGTCCATGCACAGCCACAGCGCACTGTTCTGCGAGGTGCGCGTCAACGTCGTCACCGGGGAGATCCGCGTCAGCCGCTTCCTCGGTTCGTTCGACTGCGGCCGGATCATCAACGCCAAGACGGCGGCCAGTCAGTTTCGTGGCGGCATCGTCATGGGCCTCGGTCTCGCGCTGATGGAAGAAACCCAGTTCGACGAAAGAAGCGGTCGTGTCATGAATCCGTCGCTTGCCGATTATCACGTGCCCGTTCATCTCGACGTTCCGAAGATCGACATCATCTGGAACGACGAGGCCGATCCTCACACACCGATGGGCGCGCGCGGCATCGGTGAAATCGGCATCACCGGAGTGGGTGCGGCAGTTGCGAATGCGGTTTTCAATGCCACTGGCAAACGCATTCGTGACCTTCCCATCACATTGGACAAAATCATCGAGTCAACCTGACGCTGCGCACCCTTAGAATCCCCAAGCGCAACTCTGCAATCGCCTGTCCGGCGACTTGCGGAGTGCTGCTGATGACCTGAGCATAGGGGTCGGATTGCGACGGGAGCCATTCCTCTAAGTCCAGCCAGGAGCGGTCATGCTCGAGCCGATCGCAGGCGCTCTTGCGACAGGCGACCGTAACCTGGCTCTGCGCTCTCGCGTCTACTGAGACGGGGCACGGCACTCGTTCAACTTCGGCAGGCTTCCGTTAAGTTGCAGGGCAAGGAACCTGGCCGTTCCGGTCGGGGCGCCGACCTTGACCGTCGAGCCCGTGCTGGTGTTGGCGATCTGGCTGTTGCAGTACCGGAAATACGAATCGTCGCAAGGATAAGGCCCAGCAATCTGGTAGCCGACGGGTGAGCCCGGGGTCTGGGTTACCGGGCACGCGCAGATGATGTCCGCGCTGCCGAGCGGCTTGTCGAACCCGGGGAACGCGCTGCCGTTGCTGCTGGTGAAGCAGATTCCGCCGTCGCATTGCGCGTAGCCGCCGGTGGACCCCGCTGGGCAGTTATAGAGCGCGCGATGGCCGTATGGCGCGACCACGGACTCCGGCAAGCTGAACGTGCTCACCATGTACCCATTGTCGACGCCGTTGGCATTTATCGAGCAGACGTCCTCGCCGTCTACGCGCAGCGGCAAGCTGATGCTGTCCCCCTGTTTGACGTCGCATTGGCAGTAGGCCACCTGGTTCAGCACCGTACAACTGGCGGTCGCGCAGAGCGCGTACGTCTGTCCCTTGCAGATTTTGAAGAATCCGGAGGAAGTTGCGCCGGTGGGGATCGCAGGCGCAGCGATGCTCGCGGCAGACGAGGGCGCGACCGCATTCCCCCCGCAACCGGTCAACGCGTCGAGCGCCACGCCCAACATCATCGCGAAGACGAGAAAGTTCACGAGCCTGAGCGCCATGGTTCGCTCCTGCAACCTGAAGCAGTGGTGCGGACAAGTATGCGCGGATTATCCGTATCGCGTCGACAACGGTGTTCGCAACGCGTGCGCAACATCCGAGGTCGCCAGGACCAGTCTGGGAGGGCGCTTACTTCATGCCAGTCTGCAGGCGTGGCAAAGTTTTTCGGACGAGGTGGGGCCGACCGCATCGGCCCGGGTACGGCCAGTTGCAGCCTTTCATGCTTTCGCTTCGCCGGACACTCATGCGTCTCTTTCTCGCAAGTTTCGCGCCTTTCAATGGCCTACATTTAACACTTGGCGAAAATCAACGAGGCGTGTAAGAGAACTTCTGGCCGCCAACGCTTGCCTCGTACATCAGCCCACCCTTGGCCACTGTAAACACAGCCATGCCTTTTCGATAGGCGCCTGTCGTTTTGGCATCTTTCTTGCCGCCACTTACGTTAGTAGACGTGCCGCCCGTCGTGCCTGCCTGTGCGCCAGCCGCCGCAGTGATCGCGATCGCGTTGGCATCTGCGCCGAATTCAAAGTTACCATTGGTGAATTCTTTGAGGGCTCGTTCATCCTTGAACAAGATGAGTTCACTGTACACTTGGCCGCCAAGTTGCAAGCCCACAGTGACCTGAGTCATCGATGTATCGCCGATATGTTTCCCTTTCTCATAGACGCGACCCTTCCCATGGGCACCGCCTATACCGACCCCTCCCTTGCCAATCTTCGGAAACACAGCGTAACCATAGGCACTATGCAGAAGACTGCCGCTTTCTCCCGCGTTCTTGAATAGGTTGAGGGTGTCCGTATATTCGTCGGCCTGAGCAGCAGAAATAGGCAACATCAGCAGGACCGTGAGCGTCAATATCAGACGTTTGAGCATGATATGTTCTCCATGGATTGATCGCGTTCAAGCACTGCGGTGACATACTCCCACGCATTATTGTCGATCATGCCAGCGGCAGCAAAAAATTCTTTGCAGGATCGCTCCGGCGTGGAGCAATTCACCGAGCGCAGGATCGTCGTGTGCATCGGCGATAGACCGCGCTCCGCCATCGTCAAACGCTAGAATCGGTTCGCCTCGCCGGGTTGATGTCGTGGCGACCGGGGCTGCGCACCAGGCTGCCGGATCGGGCGGCACGATCTGGCCGGTGAAGCCAGTCGAACCGATGACGGAACGCCGCGAGGCGACCCCGGGCGCCCCGTTTCAAGGCGGAAACGATCCGTGCGCACTTGCCAACGACCGTAGTCCCTCCCGAGCGGCCGTAGAGTTTCATCGGCATCGTATGACTGAGAAGGGTCGGCAAGCGCCGGTCGCGGACATCACGGGTTGTACCCATGAACCGCAAACCCTGCCGGCCGGTCCGATCACGGGTTTATCAACGGCCGGCTGAACATGCCCTGCAAGCGGAGGTCTAATTTATTGTTGCCTTCGACAGGTTTAGACCATGTCCCGCGCTTCGTTTGTCCACGCTCACGCCGCCCACGCCGATTGGCGGGTGGCCTTGGCCAAGTGCCAGAGGCAAGTTCAAACCCAAATTGCGGCCCGTGCGGCGCAACTTGACGAATCCGCTCCGTTCACGCTCGGTTGGTGTTACATGAGCGACTATTACGCACCCGCGTCCGAGGCAATCCTCGACGAACTGCACCGGGCTCAGCCTGGCGTCGCATGGGTCGGAACGGTCGGTGTCGGCGTGGCCGCCAGCGGCATCGAATACATCGACGAACCGGCCCTGGTGCTGATGCTCGCGCCGCTGCCACGGGAATCGTTCCGGCTATTCTCCGGCCTGCAGCCATTGCCTGCGACATCCTCCGGGTTCGTGGTCCACACCGCCCTGGTCCATGCCGAGGGCAGCACGCCGGACGTGCAAGAATTGCTGCACGAACTGAGCGCCCGCACGACCACGGGTTATCTCTTCGGCGGCCTGTCCTCGGCGCGAAACCGTCCGCTGCACATAGCGGATGGCGTGTTCACCGGCGGGATGTCCGGCGTGCTCTTCGGCCCCGAGGTCGGTCTGATCTCACGTGTGACGCAGGGCTGCCAGCCCATCGGGCCGGTGCGCACCATCACCCAGGCCCAACACAATCTGGTGGGCACGCTGGACGGCAAGCCTGCACTCGATTGCGTGTTGCAAGACCTTGGATTCGACCGGAATCTGCCAATCGATGCTTTGTCGCAGGCGCTGTCTACCACCCTGGCGGGCTTGAGCACGGGCGCCGAGGACGTGCCGAAATGGCCTGGAAAGTTCGGCGCGGACACACTCGTGCGGCACCTGGTGGGCGTGGATCCCGAGCACCGGGTCCTGGCGATTGCGGATCGGGTCGAGCCCGGCATGCATCTGGCCTTTTGCACGCGCAACCCCGAGGCCGCCCGGGTCGATCTGGTGCGCATTGCAACGGAAATCCGCGCGGAACTGGAAAGCGGCACGGCGGGGCACATGTCGGGCGCCCTGTATATCAGTTGCTCGGGACGGGGCGGCCCGCACTTCGGAGCGCGGCACGCGGAGTTGCAGACGGTGCGAAATGCGCTAGGTGAGGTACCGCTGGCGGGATTCTTCGCCGGCGGCGAGATTGCAAGGAATCACCTTTACGGCTACACCGGCGTATTGACGGTCTTCACGAGCCGGGACTGAGGCGCCGGACGGTTCTGATTTTTGCCAGAGCACGATGAAGATCCATACTGCGTTCATCCACAAGAGCCATACGTACGCTGCCCTGACAGATTCATGCACGCCCTCTTCAAACCATGGCTTGTCAATGACGCGTTTGGCGACCCGGGGCTATACGTGGACTTTTGCGACGAACGGCGTGCCCTCCTTTTCGATCTTGGCGATATCTCCAGGCTGATGCCCCGCCACCTGATGCGTTTGTCACATGTGTTTGTTACCCATACGCACATGGACCATTTTTCCGGCTTCGATCGTCTCTTGCGCGTGATGCTCGGGCGCAAGGCTGGCATCGTGATGTTTGGCGGCCCCAACTTTCTTGCACAAATCGAACACAAGCTGAGCGCCTATACCTGGAACGTGGTGCATCGTTACGAGGTCGAGCTGGTGATCGACGCGCGCGAAATCGGCGTGGACGGTGGCGGGCAGCGCGCCCTCTTTTCGAGTCGGAGACGGTTCGCCCGCGAAGCCGGCCCATCCTTTGAACGATCTGATGACGTGGTGCACAACGAAGCAACCTTTCGCGTGCGCGGCCGGTTTGTCGATCATGACATCCCGTGCGTTGCGTACGTGCTCGAGGAGAAGGCCCGCGTCGTCGTCGCGAATGACCGGCTCGCGGCGCTGGGGGTGTCGACGGGTGCATGGCTGCGCGAACTGAAACATGCGGTGCTGACCGGCGCCCCTGACGAGACGCCCATTCAGGTACGGTGGCTCGACCGGCATGGCGAGCACGCCATGACCCGGCAGGTCGGCGAACTGCGTCACCTGATCGTCGACATCGTTCCTGGACAGCGCATTGGCTACGTAACAGACTTGCGCTATACGGAAGCGAACGTAGAGTCCCTGTCGGCGTTGATGCACGACGTGGACCTGCTTTTTATCGAGAGCGTATTTCTTGACGAGGACAAGGCCCATGGCCTGCGCAAGAATCACCTGACGGCCCGCCAGGCCGGTCTGATCGCGCGCCGGATCGGCGCCCGGGCGGTGGTGCCGTTCCACTTTTCGCCGCGTTACGAAGGACGCTCGGCAGCACTGATTGCAGAAGTGCAGGCGGCGTGGTCCGCTACGTCCACCTGCTGATCCACCGGCATGTGAGCCGTTTGCACCTAGGCGAGGGAGATCAGGCCCGCGAAGCAAGGTTCCTGGTGGTCAGAGCAATTTGCAGGCCTCGTCAAAATCTAGGCGTGGGCTGCGCGGGAACAGCCCTGCCGGATCACCATAGCCCAGATTACAGAGGAAATTCGACTTGATGTGGCTGTCGGGAAAGTATTCCTGCTGGAAGGTGCCCTCCTGTGCGCTCGCAGGAAAAAATTCATGGTCAACTTTTGCATGGTCGAACCCGGACATCGGACCACAATCCAGTCCGAGCGAGCGGGCAGCCAGGATGAAATAAGCCCCTTGTAGCGAGCTATTGCGCCGTGCCGTGACCTCGGCCAGTTCCGGTGTGTCGGCGAACCAGGCTCGTGCATCTGCGTGCGGGAAGAGTTTAGGCAGCTTGTCATAGAACTTGCCGTCATAAGCGATGATGGCAGTCACCGGTGCGCTCATCGTCTTGTCGATATTGCCTGGTGCCAATGCCGGTAGAAGTCGTTGCTTCGCTTCCTGAGTGCGCAGAAACAGAATACGTGCTGGGCTGCAGTTTGCGCTCGTTGGACACCACTTCATCAGATCGTAGAGTTCGCGCAATGTGTCATCACTGACCGGTTTAGGCAGCCAGCTGTTGTGGGTTCGAGCCTGACGGAACAGCAGATCCATCCCTTCTTCATTCACTCGTTTGTCCATATTTGCCTCCCAACGGAAACGGACGTTGTAAGTTGCCTTCTTGCATCAACAACCACGAAATCTTGGAGGGCGGTATGCCGTCCAAGCGTTTCGTGAACATCACGCAGCAGATCATCGATGATCTGAGCGCAACCCCGTTTGGGTGTTATAGACTTACCACGCGTCGTTCGTGGAAAAATTTGCGCGGGCGGGTACCGGTGACGCTCCGGGGAGCGCCCTGCTGGACTGTAAGGATGCCGGCATTTCCGAGCAGAGCTATTACCGCTGGCGCAAGGAATACGGCGCCCACCAGAAAGGGCTGCGATGTTGCCCGCAATTCTCCGATGATGGTTTCAACGCCGGCCCACCAAGTCAGGAGAACCATCATGTCACTGCAAGACAAGCTCGACGCATTCAAGGCGGACTTCGAGGCAGGCAACACCCGCGGCGAGCTCACTTTCTTCCCTATACTTCCATACATTTCGGAGTTGGCTGACCAGCCGACTACTTTGCAACTTCAAGTGAGGATGCTATGCGCGCAGCCTGGTACTCAAGAAACGGGGAGGCTCGGGAGGTTCTGATGGTTGGTGAGATGCCGATTCCGGAACCTAGGAGAGGTGAAGTTCGTGTCCGAATAGCCTGCTCTGGAGTAAATCCGTCTGATGTCAAGTCGAGGCGTAATCGACCGCTAGCCAGTGAGCGTATCGTGCCACACAGTGACGGCGCTGGCGTCATTGATATGGTTGGTGAAGGCGTGAATCCCGACCGAATAGGGGAACGGGTCTGGGTCTGGAACGGTCAATGGCAGCGCCCAATGGGCACTGCCGCCCAGTATGTCGTACTGCCTGAATTGCAGGCCGTGGAATTGCCGGCCGCAGGAGATTTTGCTGCGGCAGCCTGCCTCGGCATTCCTGCCACGACGGCCTTTCAGGCAATTCATATGTTAGGCGACATCACCGGAAAAACCGTGCTGGTCGTTGGTGCGTCTTCCGCTGTGGGACACTATGCCACTCAGTTTGCCGCCATGGGTGGCGCCAAGGTAATAGGAACCGTAGGGTCCGTAGAGAAGGCACGACATGCAGTGAATGCTGGCGCCTCTGAGACGATCTACTACAAGGAAGAGAACGTTCCTGAAAGGGTCAAGGCAATCACCAAGGGGCTCGGCGTTCATGCGATCGTCGACATGGATTTCTCAACGACGATCAAATGGCTTCCCTTCGGAGTTCTTGCGCCTCATGGAACAATCATCTGCTACGGTTCTAATGCCCCCGGCGAAACAGCAGTGCCGTTTCGCGACCTTCTTTTTGGCTCAATTAGCCTGCGCTTCTTTGTCGTGTACGACCTTGATCGAGTGGACAGGCAAAGGGCGACAGACGGCCTCACGAAGCTACTGGAGGAGGGAAAGCTACAGCACACGATCGGGGCACGTTTTCCCTTGGACGACATTGCTGCAGCGCATGAAGCTGTCGAAGCTGGAAGCCTGATAGGCAACGTTGTATTAGACCTACCTTGAGCTGATCTCAGCAACAGCACGATGTCGAGCATGCTTTGATCTTTCCCCAGGTTCTTATTCCGTAGCTGGCATTGCCGAGCCCCGCCGCCAGGCAAGGGCAACGAAGCCTGCGCCGCCGGAAGGCAGACTAGGAGGGACCATGAAGGTTGCTGAGCTGGAGGGAGTCCTATTGGACTACTGGGTAGCGCGAGCCGAAGATCTGCTTCATCCGCGTATCGACGATGGGCTATGTTGGGTGGAAGAGCCTGCTTGCAATGGTGACCCCGCGGGCGCTTTAGACACAGCGCTCTCCTGCGAGCGATTGGGCCGTTGGCGGCCCGATCATCGAGCGTGAAGACTACTGCCTACCCCGCGTCAACACAAATGTCGGCACACTGCACCACGGCGGTTACGCAGCATCCACACCGGCTGGTTTTTGCTTCTATGGAAAAACGCCGCTGATCGCCGCCATGCGTGCCTACGTTGCAGACAAGTTCGGCGAGGAAGTGCCTGACGAGGCGACGACCGGGACCAAGCCGGAATAGTCGGCCCCGCCACAATCTTCTCCAGAGCCGCCTTGGTGCTTGCGTACCCGTCACTGAACAACCGCTGCAGGATCTCGATCGGCATGTTGCGATCGAGAGAGCTGGCATACCCCGTCGGCACGCGCACGATTGTCACGCCGTCCTTCGTGTAGCACGATACTGTGGCGGACGTTAGAACGGCCGCTCCGTTCAGTAAGCGGCCGTTCCATCGGCGACAGTGAATGTGTTGCGACATCGGCTGGGGCAGTCATTCGCGGTAGGTCCGCGGCGAGAAGGCCGCGATGTCCGCTTTCGGGAAACGCTGGCGGCCGAACGCGCCGGCTTCCCGTCGGCTGGCCCGCGTGGACTGGTGCCGCGCAAGTTGAGTCTGACCGCGAAAGGAGGCAGCGGCGTTCGGCATGAAGCCGTCAGTCAGATGTGGCTAACACGCACGGGACTGGCCATACTTCAAGCGTTATACCTTCCTCCCACCTTCTGACTGGAGAAGTGCCGCCATGAAGCTATTTAACGTTGCGGTCCTGGCGTTCGTGCTCGCCGGATGCGCCGCGAACCAAGGCATGTCAAACATTGCGCCGGCGTCGCGCACAGAAAGCTGTAAAGTCACGTCAGATCAAGAGATTGCAGCGTTGTTTGATCGATGGAATCAGTCGCTGCAGACCGGTGACCCGCACAAGGTGGTCGCCAACTATGCGGAGCGGTCAATTCTTCTTCCAACCGTATCCAACAAGCCGCGCTTGACGGTCGCTGACAAAGAGGACTACTTTCATCATTTTCTACAAGATCGTCCATCCGGGAAGATTGACTTCCGCTACATTGAACTGGGGTGCAATTCGGCCGTGGATGCCGGGCTTTACACATTCACCTTCGCAAGAACTGGAGCGGTTGTTAAGGCCCGTTACACCTACACCTATCACTGGGATGGGGCGCAATGGCTAATTACAAGTCATCACTCATCGGTCATGCCGGAGAAGCAGTAACAGGGGATGAGCTTCAGTTCCTGTGGATAGCCTGCGGCATATACCGAACCCATTGATATGCTTTCCTCTCGGATGACTATCTATGTCGGGTCGTCAGCGGAAGTCGTTGCGCTGGGAAAGCGGGCGCTCGACACGGGTTGATTCGGCGCGGTCCAACGATTCCAGTGCCGGACAAGCCGCAGGCGACCCGGCGTGAGCGAATGACAGTCGGAGTTTGAGAGCGGTCGTGGCCGGCGCGGCGACCCGAATGACGGCAACTGGTCGCCTTCTGCCCGACGCGGACCGATCAATGGCTGCCCACTCCGCGAGTTCAACGTCGGACCGGGTACGTTAAGGGTTATTCGACGCCTGCCATCGGCCACAGGAATGTGACGGTGCCTCAGCGTGTGTTGGCAGGCGTCGAATAAGCCTTAACGGTTTATGCCTCTCGCATATCTGCTGCGATCAGCGATCGATCGAGGCCTGCGTCGGACCGGGTTCGGCCAGTATGGGCCGTTCGACATCGCCGCCCGGATCGCTGACAATCTGTTCAACTTGGAGTTGACCCGGTTTCGTGGACACCTATTCTTTGGAACAGGAGGTGTCCATCATGCAGAGACATCGCACCCCGTA
>NZ_JAWRXB010000216.1:0-323 GCF_046535245.1 Paraburkholderia sp. SIMBA_030 | reverse complement strand
TCATCGACCACTCGGTGCAGATCGATGTTTTCGGTAACTCCGGCGCGCTGGAGCGCAACATGGAGATCGAATACCAGCGCAATGGCGAGCGTTACCAGTTCCTTCGTTGGGGCCAGACGGCTTTCAACGACTTCAAGGTAGTTCCCCCCGGAACCGGCATTGTGCACCAGGTCAACATTGAGTACTTGGCCCGCACCGTCATGACCCGCGAGGTCGACGGCGTTTTGCGCGCCTACCCGGACACCTGCGTTGGCACCGACAGCCACACGCCGCACGTCGATGCGCTCGGCGTGATCGCGATCGGCGTCGGCGGCCTGGAGGCG
>NZ_JAWRXB010000215.1:0-323 GCF_046535245.1 Paraburkholderia sp. SIMBA_030 | reverse complement strand
CCCACAGTGACCTATGTCATATGAGAGCCGGGCTTGCCCGCGATGACGTCAGCCGCTACACCACCAATCAAAGCCCCATCTGTTTACTGATAATCTCGTTCATCACCTCCCGCGTCCCGCCGCCAATCGACAGAATCCGGTTATCCCGGTACAGCCGCTCCACAAGGCTGTCACGCATGTAACCCAAGCCTCCCAGAATCTGCACCGCATCATTGACGATCCGGTCCGCCGTGTCGGTGGCAAAGTTCTTGGCCATCGAAATTTCCTTGATCACACTCTGCCCCGCCGCCATCTTCGCCGCCTGGCGATAGGTAAATTCCCGA
>NZ_JAWRXB010000214.1:0-276 GCF_046535245.1 Paraburkholderia sp. SIMBA_030 | reverse complement strand
TTCACGAGGATCACGAGCGTCGCGATCATGAGAATGCCGCCCTGCACCACCGGATAATCGCGGCGGCTGATCGCGTCGATCAGCCATTTGCCGATGCCGGGCCCGGAGAACAGCGTTTCGGCGAGCACCGCGCCCGCGAGCAGCGTGCCCACCTGCAGGCCGATCACGGTCACGACGGGAATCAGCGCGTTGCGCAGCGCGTGCACAACGATCACGCGCATGGGCGACAGCCCCTTGGCGCGCGCGGTGCGGATGTAGTCCTCGCGCAGCACTTCG
>NZ_JAWRXB010000213.1:0-323 GCF_046535245.1 Paraburkholderia sp. SIMBA_030 | reverse complement strand
CCCTGCCACGGCGAGGACACGCGAAGCCAGATGCTGGAATTCTGGTCGTTGTTGCCCAGCCGGTCCCACGCAAACTGCACCTTGACCCGCGCGTAGCCGTCAACCCACATGGGCTGATCGGTGGGGCCAACCACGATCGCCGTCTCGCCGGCGCACCGCGGTTTCCTGGCCTTTTGCCGGTTCTTGAAAAACGTGTTGGCGGGCTGCAGCACGAAGTCCGTTTCACACAGGTATTGCGCACCGGCACCGGCCGGGCGGCTGGCCTCGTCGACATTGCGGATATCGACCGTGGTGGACACCACCAGGTATTCGGCGTTCGCCTG
>NZ_JAWRXB010000212.1:0-326 GCF_046535245.1 Paraburkholderia sp. SIMBA_030 | reverse complement strand
AGCTCCGGATACTCATCCTCCATCACTTCCTGCAACGCGCTCAGCACGTTTGGGTCCAGATGTGTGTCAGCCACTTGCTCACTCCTTGATCAAGAATGGGTGAATTATGCCAGAGCCTCCCAGGAAAACTCCACGCGTGCGCAACGACCCTCGTCAGACCAACTGGCGTTACGGCCCAACTGGCGGACAAGACTGACACCACGCCCCGACAAACGGACGCCATCCAGGGGGCGTTCCAGCACACGCGCCACGTCAAATCCCTTGCCGCTGTCTTCAACCCGAACGACCAGGCAACCGCCCTTGCCTTCTGGCGTCACCTGCAAATG
>NZ_JAWRXB010000211.1:0-326 GCF_046535245.1 Paraburkholderia sp. SIMBA_030 | reverse complement strand
GGGATAACCGCTGAAAGCATCTAAGCGGGAAGCCCACCTCAAGATTAGATTTCCCTAAAGAGCCGTTCAAGACTAGGACGTTGATAGGCAGGGTGTGGAAGTGCAGCGATGCGTGTAGCTAACCTGTACTAATTGCTCGTTTGGCTTGACCATACAACACCCAAGTGGTTTGTATACAAGTCTAATTAATCTATCTTGTATAAGCTGTAGTGGCTTATAGAATAAAGAAAGAATATTTCGATATCACCTTTAACCTTGATTCAGTTAGGTTACAAGTTGATCGACTAAAAAGTAAAATTTATAGTCAAACAATAAAAATAACAGAC
>NZ_JAWRXB010000035.1:0-42372 GCF_046535245.1 Paraburkholderia sp. SIMBA_030 | reverse complement strand
CGGCACGAACACACCGCTTGTCGCCGACGATCCGCGCTACGCGAATCAGGCGAGCTAAGTCGCATCCTGAAGTGGGGCCGCGTTTCTGAAGCCTGAGAACCTTCACAGCTGCCGGTGCCCATTTGCGAATTGCGGAAGCGGCCTCTCGCGGCGGCCATGATCGGCAAAACGCGAACGGTCAGTATGGCCGATGCGCGGCTGACACGGACCTCCGCGAAGGGCCGCTGTCTGACCGGAACAGCCGCTCGAAAGACCGCAAGACGGCGATGGCGAGCGGCGGCAATTGGCCGGCAGTACGCGTTCGTACAAACCGCCGGAAAGCTGCCATTGAGAATTCCAACGTCCTCACGGCGGCACGTTCATCGAACTGGTGCTATCGGCCACTTCCAGCCGTTCGCCTGTGGTCTAAGACGGACATTCGAATGTCGGCTCGATTCACATAGCGGACCATTGGCAGCCAGTCATGCGCGTCGGGTCACTGGCCCCTGGCACAAAGTAGCTCGTCAGTTTCTTGCTTGCACCGTTAACGCGCGGCGTGCTCATGCTCGCGCAGCTCGCCGGGAATCAAATCGCGCTCGAGGCCACCATCGCTGAGCCATGCGCGCGTCTTCTGCGCAGCTCGGTCGATCAGTTGCGCGCACTGCGTATAGTCGTAAGGCGAGACATCGAGTGGACACAACGGCGGAACGACATAGATCTGCGCACGCGTCGAATAGAACTCAAGGTCGCGCACGAGCTGGCGTGCGATGACGAGCGTCAGCGCATGCAGGGCCTGCGCGATCGCGCTACGCGGCGGCGCATGCAACGCACACGCGAAGCCGGCCGACAGCACGATGATGCGCGTCGCACCGAGCGTGACCGCCACCGAGATCGGCGTGTTGTTGGCGACGCCGCCATCGATGAGATCCACACCGTCGATACGCACCGGCGGGAACACGCCAGCACGGCGCTCACCACAGGACCGGTAGAAAGAACGATTTCGTCGCCGGTAAGCATATCGGTTGCGGCGATGTGAAGCGGCAAGGTCGCCTGCTCGATCCGCTCATACGACAGATGCGTCTCCAGCAGCTGACGCAACGCGTTCGCCTCAACGAGGTGCGCACGACTGCGCAGGAGCATCGCGAGCAGCCCGAGCATGGAAAACGGCATGATGTCCTGCCGCCGGATCTTGCACCAGAGCGCTTCGAGCATTGCTACGCCACCGCCGTCCGGTTGTCCCGCGAAATACGCTGCGTTGATCGCGCCTGCGGAGGCGCCCACCACGCAGCCCGGATGCTCACCACGTTCGAGCAGTTCGCGCAGCATGCCAACCTCGATCGCGCCAAGGCTGCCACCGCCAGCGAACACGAAGGCGGTCAAACCCGAAAGATGGGAGTTCAAGGCTTATTCGAAACGTCTGCCCGCGGTCAACGCCACTTGCGCCGGCAGCAGCATGCTGAGGCAACCGCATACAAGCGCCTGTATAGCGCATCCAACACAGCCTCAGCAATTCACCGCCGCCGCGACGTCTTTGTCCTTTGATCAGATCCAGCAGTTCAGTCTGCATGGTATGCCCCTCTCAAGGTATCCACCAAACGTCTGTAAGATCAGACGAGATCCCTTGGTTTTTCTGGTAAGCGTACATCCACATTAAGGTGCTGCGCGGCCTCAAGTGGCAATTCGCGACCGTCCGGGGATTTGCCCGGCGCCGAAGGCGCGGTCGACCGTCGGACCCAGGAAGCTGTCATTGAAGTGGACCCGGTTCCAGTGGCCGGAGCGGGTCGTCATGCGCCGACCGCATCCGGCAGTACGCGGCCAACATCGGCCATTCGCCGGCATTTTCATACAGCCATACAAACGTCGCCTCAGCCTTGGCAACGGACATTTGAGCGGCAATTGCGCCGCCGCCGCGACCGCAGTACCGGGCCCGCTTAAGGCGATCAGCCACACTGAACGAACAAACAAGGTATTGTCACGTTGTAGGCGGGTTGATGGAAAAGCGGCGACAATCGCGCGCATGAAACGAACCACTTTGCCGCAACGCGCGCCAGCCACCGACACCAATTCCTACGCCGGCTACCAGTTTCCGCCCGATGTGATCAGCGACGCGGTGTGGCTGTACACCGTTTCCCGCTGAGCCTGCGCATGGTCGAGGAACTGCTGGCCCGCCCGTGGCATCGATCTGACGTACGAGACAGTGCGACGCTGGTCGGTAAAGTTCGGGCTGGGCATTGCCCGGCGTATCCACCCCCGCCCCGGCGCGAGGCGACGAGTGGCACCTCGATGAGGTGCTCGTCAGGATCAATGGCAATAAGCACTGGCTGTGGCGTGCGGTGGACCAGCATGGAACGGTGCTCGACATGCTGTTGCAAAGCCGGCGCGACCGGCACGCGGGCAGGCGCCTGATGTGCAAGCAGCTAAAATTACTGCGTGTTCGAGCGCATGCTGGTTGATAACTTGACAACACCGCTAATCGAGCTGGCGCGAGCGTGAACACGCGCGCGCAGATCCATGCCGGATGAACTCGACACGCTGGGCGCCGTATGTGATGCGGTTAGACCGACCCGTTCAGGTGCGGGGCCGCGATGCGCAGCGTGCTGACGACCGCCGCGGCAGCCGCGAACGCGGCGGCGACATACAGCGCGATCGTCGGCCCGTGCTCGGGTGCGACGCCGAAGATTAGCGCGACGAGCGCCGCGCCGAGCGTCTGCCCGGTCAGCCGCGCGGTGCTGAGCATGCCGCCCGCGCTGCCGCTGCGCTTGCGCGGCGCCGACGACATTATTGTGCGGTTGTTAGGCGCCATGAACAGGCCAAAGCCGGCACCGCACAGCGCCATGCGCCAGACGATGTCAACCGTGCCCGGGTGCGCGTCAATCGTCGCAAGCGACAGCGGTCCGCCCGCGAACAGCGCGAGCCCGATGCCGCCGAGCACGCCGGCCGAGTAGCGGTCGGACAGCGCGCCGGCGAGCGGCGCGGCGACCACGATTACGAGCGGCCAGGGCGTCATGTAGAAGCCCGTCTGCACCTGCGAGAAGCCGAGCGAATTCTGGAGCCAGAACGGTAGTGCGACGAACGCGAGCATCTGAGACGTGAAGGAGGCGATCGACGTGCAGATTGACAGCGCGAAGACCGGGATGCGCATCAGGTCGACGGGCAGGAGCGGCGCCGGTTGCGATAGCTGTCGCTTCACGAAGAAATAGCCGACGACGGACGCCATCATCAATTCGGCAACGATGAACGCGCCGCGCTCGCCGTAGCCGAGCCCGTCCGCGGCCATGATCAGCAACCCGAACACACATGCATTCATCAGCGCGCTCAAGACATCGTACGGCGCGTCGTGCAGCGGAACGGCGGGCAGCGCGCGCAGACCGCCGAGCACCGCGGCGATGCCGATCGGCACGTTGATCGCGAAAAGCCAGGGCCATGACGCGACCGACAGCACTGCGGACGCGACCGTTGGCCCGATCGCAAACGACAGTGCGACCACCATCGCATTGACCGACACGCCCCGGCCAAGCATCGATGACGGATAGATTGTCCGAACCAGCGCCGCGGTAACGCTCATGATGCCCGATGCGCCGAACCCCTGGATCACGCGCATCGCCGCGAGGGTCGGCAGCGAGCTGGCGAGTGCGCAGCCGAGCGACGCGACGGTGAACAGCGCGAGGCCGGCGATGTAGATGCGCCGGTAGCCGACGCGATCGCCAAGCGACGCGAGCGGCAGCAGGGTGATCGTGATGGCGAGCTGATATGCGTTGACGATCCAGATCGACGCGGCATCGGATGCATGCAGGTCGCGCGCAATGGTCGGCAACGCGACGTTGGCGATCGCGCCGTCGAGCACGGCGAGTATGGTGCCCAGTGAGACGAAGACGATCGCCCAGTAGCGTTGCGGAAGCGACAGGCCCGTATCGGTATTCATGAGGGGGACCGTGCCAATCTGGGGCTGGAACTCGGCCATGGGGCTTCCTTGTGGTGACGGTGCGGCAGGTTGAATCGCGCGCTTACTTTTTTCCCGTCGGCCTCATCGACACGACTGGACCGATTCCACACAACGCTCAGTTCGCAGCCCTGGCCATCAGATGATCGCCAAACTGCTCCCGCAGACGGTTTTTCAGGACCTTGCCGGTAGCGCCCAAAGGGATCGCGTCGACGAAGATCACATCATCAGGCGTCCACCATTTCGCGATCTTGCCTTCATAAAAGGCGAGCAGTTCTTCCCGCTTCAGTTCTGCTTGCGGTTTCCTGACGACGATCAGCAATGGACGCTCGTCCCACTTCGCGTGTTTCGCGGCAATGCATGCTGCCTGAGAGACTGCCGGATGTGCCATCGCGATGTTTTCCAGGTCGATGGAGCCAATCCACTCGCCCCCAGACTTGATGACGTCCTTGCTGCGATCGGTGATTTGCATGAAGCCATCGACATCGATGGTCGCAACATCGCCGGTCGGGAACCATCCTTGGCCTTCGTCATCGAACTGCAGCGGACTATCCCCTTCGTTCCTGAAATAGTCGCACACCACCGTTGGCCCACGCACCAGCAGGTCACCAGAACTCGCGCCGTCCCAGGGCAACTCCATGCCGTCAGCGCCAACGATTTTCATGTCGACGCCAAACACCACACGGCCTTGTTTGGATTGCACGGCATGACGCTCTTCCCGGGACATCTTGATATGCCTGGCCTTCATGGTGCCGATGGTTCCCATAGGGCTCAGTTCAGTCATCCCCCAGGCGTGCAACACCGCTACGCCGTATGTTTCCTGGAACTTGCGCAACATGGCCGGGGTACAGGCCGCGCCACCAATGATGGTGCGTCTCATGCTCGAGAATTGCTGATCTGTTTCCTCGAGATGGCCAAGCAGGCCTTGCCAGACAGTCGGAACGCCAGCGGAGAGCGTAACCTGCTCGGCTTCGAGCAGTTCATACAACGATTTGCCGTCCAGAGCCGGCCCGGGGAATACGAGTTTGGCCCCGACCATGCACGCGATGTACGGAAGTCCCCAGGCATTGACATGAAACATCGGCACAACGGGCAGGATCACGTCGCGTGCCGAACAGTTCAGCGCATCAGGCAGCGCCGCCGCATAGGTGTGCAGCAGCGATGAGCGATGGCTGTACAGGGCTCCTTTCGGGTTGCCCGTTGTACCAGAGGTGTAGCAGAGCGTACTGGCGCCGTCCTCGTCGAGAATCGGCCAGGAGTAAGCGGACGAACTCTGCTGGATCAGATCTTCATAGCACAGCAGGTGGTCAATGCCGGCGTCTTTCGGCATGTGATCGTGATCGGTCATGGCGATGAACGCCTTGACCGTCTTGCAGCGGCCGGCGACGGCCTTGATCAACGGCAGGAAGGTCAGGTCGAAGAAGATGTACTGGTCTTCGGCGTGATTCGCGATGTAAGCGGCCTGGTCTTCATGCAGGCGGGGGTTGATGGTATGCAGAATGGCACCCATACCGGAGACGCCGTAGTACAACTCCAGGTGACGGTAGCCATTCCATGCCAGCGTGCCGATCCGGTCGGAGGGCATGACACCGAGGCTGGTCAGCGCATTGGCCATCTGGCGCGCGCGACGGTGGCAGTCACGGAAAGTGTAGCGATGGATATCGCCCTCCACCCGCCGGGACACGATCTCAGTATCGCCATGATGGCGGTCGGCATGCACAATGAGTGAGGAGATCAACAACTGCTTTTGCATCATCAAGCCGTTCATGGCATCGTTCCGTTCGTAATGTCTGTGATCGGGGAGCGGGCAGATGGCCGTACCCCTCTGTGAGGTTCCGCTTCAGGGCCGCGAACCCGGACCACGTGTTTCCCCTCTCCTGATTTTCGCGATCAGACAACGGCTCTGGCGGCGGGAGAGATCGCGATGCGACATGGGCTGCGTGGTCGGTGCACGTAGCCATCTTCCCGCCGCCTGTGACCTGCGATGACCCTGCGTGGTGCTGGAGTCCTGGTATGGCCGGACCGTCTATTGCGTCTTGCGGGCGACGCACTAAGTGTCACAAGGACCCCGGGGGATATCGGGAATCCCCATGAGTTTCAGATCAGTTGAATGCCGTGAGATCTTTCGGCTTGATGTCATGCTGCTCGCAATAGGCAAGATAGCGCTGCAGCCCGGACTTCCAGTTTTCGATCGCTACGATATTGTCGTTCCCGTCGAGGAAAAGGAGATCGCCAGTCACCTGAACCAGCGTGACCACATATCCGTCTCCGCTTCCCGTGCTGACGACTTCAGGCGTGTGGGTCGACGCGGCGGTCTCGTACACGACGCTGCCGGGTCCGGCGATCCAGTCGTGTTCCTTGTATTTCCACTTGCCTTCGATCGTGTAGACCAGGACCGTACCGGTGTGGTGGTGCCTGGGCAGTTGCATGTCGATCGGTGACTTCATCAGCACGATCCATTCACCACGGATCGGGTCAAGCTTGAAGTACTTCAGCAGGACGTTTTCTGCATAGGGCGTAAACGGTACCCACGGTAGCGATTCGCCATCGATGAGTGAGGTGTCGACCTGTTCGTAACGCATATCTGTCTCCATTGGTTGTAGATGTGGTCGAAAACTGGAAAACGTGCCAAGGCTGGCCCGCCCATGAGAGACAGGCGGGCAGCCCTGGATTTGTCAGAGCGAACCGTTCGGTTTAGACCAGCGCGGTGCCCGCGAGAGTGGCGCGCAGCATCTTTCGTGGCGAGTTGTCGTAGTCCGCCACTGCGTAGTGCTGAACCTGCAGGTTGTCCCACATGGCAACCGTGTTGGTTCTCCACTTCAGACGTACCTGGTATTCCGGAATCGCGGCCTGAGAGGTCAGATAGTTCATCAGATGATGGGCCTCCGGCATGAAGTCCTGGCCGTACCGGATGTCTTCGAAGTTGAAGAAATTCGAGAAATGGGTCGTGAATGTCGAGTTGACGAACAACACCTTTTCGCCCGTCTCGGGATGGATGAGCACAACCGGGTGCTCAGCGGCGGGGCTCTTCGCGGCCATCGCGTGACGTTCTTCGATCGGCAACTGGGCGCCGAACGTGTGCTCGGCACTGTGTTTGGCGTACAGGCCGTCGATCCGTTGCTTGATGGCGTCGGGCAGTTTTTCGTAGGCCATCACCATGTTGGACCACATGGTGTCTCCGCCAGATTCCGGACCTTGTTCGCAACGCAGCACCGCTCCGCGGGGCGGTGCCTTCTTGAAGGTAACATCGGCATGCCAGAGGTTTTCGCGGCTGGCTTTTTCGACGAAGCTCCTGGGCTTGCCCGGGTCGAGATTGCGGTACAGCATCAGCAGCTTGTCCGCCTCCAGATGGCTCGGGGCAAGGGGATGGGCTTCCAGTTCGGCGAATTGCGCGGCGAAATTCTGTTGCTCCATCGGCGTAATGCCCTGATCGCGGAAGAACAGGACTTTGTGCTTGAGCCACAGCGCCCGGATTTCGGCGATGGCGTCAGGGTCCAGAGTGGCATCAGCGAGGCTGATGTTGCTGAGTTCGGCGCCGATGGCGGGCGTGCAAATCTCCACCTTGATCGAATGCTGGCGCACTGATGGCCGGACAATGGCCGGTGCCACGGGCGTGGCTTGCGAAGTGGTGTCCTGGATTGCGGCGGGTGCTGCCATTGATGTCTCCAATCTGTGTTTATACGGCGGCGAGCCATGTGAGTCCAGCAGATGTAGCTCGCCCCTGTCAGCAGGAGAGCAGGGGCACCGTTTCGTCGGCCATGGGATCCAATACTACGCATTTCGGCCGCAAGGCCATTAGCATGGCCGGACATTTTATTTGCATATTGGGACAGGAGGCCAAGCCGATAGCAACAACGCTCGCGTGCTTCCGGGCGGCCATGCGGGTCGGTGACGTCAGGAACGTGCAGGGTGCGGCAGGCCAGGATGATGGAGCGGCGCTCGAGCCGACTCCGAACCTGCCCATACCTCCTACGTGTGCGAGAAGGGCCCGGCTGCCGCCCGGCTCTCCCGGTATTGGGCGGCCCAATCCGAGGGTGTCTTGCCAAACTGGCCGCGGAACCAGCGCGAGAAGTCACCGGCAGAGGAAAAGCCGAGAAGTTCGGCGACGTCATACAACCTGCGTTTGCTGTTGGCCAGATACTCCTCGGCGAGTTCAGCACGTACACCATTGATGATCGTGGTGACACTCTCACCCTCCGCCGCGAGGTGCCGGTTAAGGGTGCGTCGATGCATGCCAAGATGCTGGGCGACCTGGTCGACGGAACAAAGTCCGCTTGGCAGCAGCATCCTGACGATCTGGCGCGCCCGCTGCGCCGGCTCGTCGCGGAGGTTGGCCAGCTGCATGTCGAGCGATCGCTTCACCTCGCGATGCAGCGCCGGGTCTGCCGCAGGGATGGGCAGGTCCAGGTCGCGCCCGCGGCAAACGATGGCATTGCGTTCCTGTGAAAACTCGATAGCCGTACCCAGCACGCGGTGGTGCACTTCAAGACCGGCGGGGCGCTCGTGAGTGAAAGTGACCCTGACCGGCCGGAAGGTATCGCGGGTCAGCATTCTAAACGTCCGCAATACGATGGCGGTCGACATTTCGATAGCCTGGCGCGAGACGCCATGGCCCCGCATTTCCACGCCCACATGCAGCAGGACCATCTCGCCCGCATCGTCAAGCCACAATTGCACGCCGGCGTTGTGCAGTCGCATATAGCGGACGCAAGATTGCATTGCGGCGCGCAGCGTTGGTTCTTCCCGGATCAGCAGCGCCAGCATGCCCAGATTGGCCAGGCTTCTCGTTTCCGCGAGCAACAGTCCGAAGGCCTCCTGGCCGGACAGGCGGGCCGACTCCGCCAGCAGCCACCCCACCGAATCGGCACTGATCATCAGATTCGGATCGTCGAGGACCCGGGCCGGCAGCCTGGCCATCCGCAGCATACGAAACGGGTCGAGCCCCACTGAACGGGCCACGTGTTCATAGTCGGTAAGGCTGGCACTTCGCGTCAGGGTATGCACTGACTGTCCCAATTTCACAAGAGTATGTCCTGACAAGCTTAGTACGAAACAGCCTGCCAGCGCTACCTTATCGGCCGGGAACTTGAAAAGAGGGAGATGGACAATGGATATAAGCGCTGCACGGCGCATCGGTCAGCCACGCGCCGCATCGCGGCAAGTGGACGCCGACGACCCCGCCGCATTCAAGCACTGCTTTGCCGAAGTCAACGGCATTCGCATGCATTACATCGACGAGGGGCAGGGCCCGCTCATCATTCTGCTGCATGGTTTTCCATACCTGTGGTACATGTGGCGGCGCCAGATCGGGGCGTTGGCCGAGGCCGGCTTTCGGGTCGTCGTCCCCGATCAACGGGGATTTGGGCAAACCGATCGGCCAGAGGCCATTGAAGCCTACGACATGAGCCAGTCAGTCGGCGACATGGTTGGCTTGATGAAGGCCCTGGGTGAAACGTCCGCGGTGATCGTCGGACACGACCTGGGCGCGTGGGTGGCTCAAGCGGCGGCTATGATGAGGCCGGATCTGTTCCGCGGCCTCGTGATGTTCAATACCCCGGTGCCACCGCGCGGAAAGGTCAAACCAACCGTCGGCCTGCGGGAAATGGCGAAAGGCAGGGTGTACCACCACCTGTACTTCCAGCAGATCGACAAGCCGGATCGCGAGTTCGCCAGTGATCCGCGCAAGACATTGCGCAGCATCTACTACTCGGTCTCC
The DNA here is from genome assembly GCF_046535245.1 of Paraburkholderia sp. SIMBA_030. Taxonomy (NCBI): domain Bacteria; kingdom Pseudomonadati; phylum Pseudomonadota; class Betaproteobacteria; order Burkholderiales; family Burkholderiaceae; genus Paraburkholderia; species Paraburkholderia sp. SIMBA_030. The sequence goes on along the minus strand of NZ_JAWRXB010000035.1, from coordinate 32,737 downwards.
GGCAGCGCCGTCGGCGCCGAACGCTGGCGCCTGTTCGTCGAAGCCGGCGAGCCCATTCTCAACGCCTTCACTGAGCCGAAGGAGTTCCCGTCATGGTTGAGCGCACGGGCGATCGACTACTACGTCGATGAATACACGCGCACGGGATTTACCGGCGCCATTAACTACTACCGCTGTCGCGACCGGAACTGGGAAATCACAGCGTTTCTGGACGGTGCGGTGGTCCGCCAGCCGAGCCTGTTCATCGGTGGCGCCGCCGACCCTTCCCTCGAACCGGTTGAAATCCGCAGTGTCTACGACGGACTCGACACCTATCTGCCCGGACTGCAGAAGAAGGTGCTGCTACCCGGCGTGGGCCATGCTGCGGCGGAAGAAAGCGTTGATCAGGTGAACGAATTGCTCATGGAATTTCTCGAGCAGTTCAAGAGCTAGTGTCCAGGTTGTCCGGCTGCGATGCCCAGATCGGGGCGTCCAGCGACGTGACAGCTTGAGCACAGGGCAGGTTTCACTTTCCCTCAGAGCCCCCGGGATGAATGAGCGGCCGCGGGAAAGCCTGGCACACGCCACCGCGGACGCCAGAGCTGAAAAGAGAGAGCTGCGCATAGATGGCATTAGCAGCAGCAATAACAGGAGACAGAATTATGGCAGTGAATATGCAAGAAACAGCGTGCTATGACGGTGAGCGCGCGCAGCGCATTCGCGGCTATGCATGGGTCATTTTTGCGCTGACATTCGGACTGCTCTTGTCCGACTATATGTCGCGGCAAGTGCTCAGCGCGGTCTTTCCGCAAATAAAGGCGGACTGGGGACTGTCCGACACTCGGCTCGGAGCGCTCAGCGGCATTGTCTCGCTGGCTGTTGGCATCCTGGCGTTCCCGATCGCGCTTGCCGCCGACCGGTGGGGTCGTGTACGCAGCGTGACTATCATGGCGGCGATCTGGAGCATCGCGACCTTGCTCTGCGGCCTGTCGCACAACTACTTCACGTTGCTGTCGGCGCGCTTTCTGGTCGGTGTCGGCGAAGCCGCTTACGCCAGCGTTGGCATGGCCATTCTCATCAGCATGTTTCCGCCCCGGCACACCTCCACGGTAGCTGGCGCATTTATGGCGGGCAGCATGGTCGGGTCGGTAATGGGGATCGGCCTTGGTGGGTCACTGGCAAGCCACTTTGGTTGGCGCAGTGCGTTCGTTGGCATGGCAGTCTTTGGTATCGCGCTGACCCTGCTCTATATGATGGTCGCCAGTTCGGCGCGGATCGAAGGGGAGAAAGGCCAATCAGCCGGCATCAGGCAAACTGAATCGCTGCCGACAGTCCGCGTCAGGCAGGTGTTCAGAGACCTGTTCTCTTCCCCGGGGTTGATCTGCGTCTATATCGGCAGCGGGCTGCAGCTCTTCATCAACGGTGGCCTGCTTGCCTGGCTGCCGAGTTTCCTGAATCGGGTTTATGACATGCCGCTGAGCAGGGCGGGCGGCGTCGCAGCCATCTTCGTCCTTTGCGGCGCATGTGGAATGCCCCTGTGCGGCGCACTGTCCGATCGCCTGGGACGTGATTCGCCGCGACGGAAAATGCTCCTGGCGATCACCTTTAACCTGGTCTGCGGAGCATTGCTGTTCGCGGCATTTCAGTTTCCCGCCGGTTCAACCCAACTCACTCTCATCGCATTGGCGATGTTCTTTAGCGCTGGCGTTATCGGCCCGGCCGGTACGATGGTCGCGAATCTGACGCCCAAGGCGATTCACAGTGCAGCCATGGCCACGCTCGCCCTGGCCTTCAACATTCTTGGGCTGGCGCCAGGTTCCATTGTGACGGGCGCACTGGCAGACCGACTGGGGCTGGCGCCCGCCTTGCAGCTATTGCCACTCGTCAGTATCGCGTCCACCGTCGTCCTGTTGATTGGCGTGCATCATCTGCGCGGCGCGCGATGACACGAGTCTGCGGAAATTCTCGTTGACGCTTGCCAGTTTCAAGGGGTCCGTCGCAAAAAAGCGGTCAACCATGATGTACGCGTAGACCGCATTAAACGTGTTATCGACGGAACCTCGAAATATCGGGCCAACACGCCGTTGCAGTAAATGATATGAATCTTCTCACCCATCGGGTGCGCCCATGGGGCTTTATATGCCGTTGCGCGGCCATCGCAATCGAATTTGGAAATCGGCGATCAAGTGATCAAGTTGGCCCACTCAATCAGATTTGGATAATCTATCAGGACACGGCATTCAACTGGTCTGGATTTCAACCGCGAATTACTGCCGCGTAACGCTTGAAATGAATTGCAAGGAAACGAAATGCGAATCGACCCTCTGACCTGTGCCATCGGCGCGGAACTGCTCGACGTGAATCTCGGCGATGCAGTGCGCGATGACGGCCTGTTCAACGAAATCTACGCGGCGCTGCTGAAGTACAAGGTCCTCTTCCTGCGCGACCAGGACCTGGACAAGCTCTCGCGCAAAGATCACATGGCCTTCGCGATGCGCATGGGTCAGCTTGAAACCCACCCGATGGTCCCCAGCCACCCGGAGGCGCCAGGCCTGGTGCAGATCTACAAAACCCCGGAGAAGCCGGCGGATCGCTACGAGAATTCCTGGCATTGCGACACCACCTTTCGCGAAGCGCCTCCGATGGGCGCTGTACTGCGCTGCATCGAATGCCCGCCGGTCGGTGGCGACACCATGTGGGCCAACATGGTCCTGGCCTACGAAAAACTGCCGGAATCCGTCAAAAAGGAAATCGACGGCCTGATCGCCAGCCACAGCTTCAATTCCTCTTTCGCCGCCGCCATGCCCCAGGAAAAGCGCCTGGCGATGAAGGCGCAATACCCGGATTCCGAGCATCCGGTCGTGCGCACCCATCCCGAAACCGGCGAAAATGTCCTGTTCGTCAACGCCTTCACGACCCACTTCGTGAATTACCACACCACGGCGCACGTGCGTTATGGCCAGGACCACAGCCAGACCGGCGTCGACCTGCTGCAGTACCTGATCAGCCAGGCCTACATCCCCGAGTACCAGGTGCGTTGGCGCTGGAAGCCATATAGCGTGGCAATCTGGGACAACCGCTGCACCCAGCACTACGCGGTGATGGACTACCCACCCTGCCACCGCAAGATGGAGCGCGCGGCCATCGTCGGCGACAAACCCTACTAACAGGTTCATGGAACTTCCATGGAAATCGGGAAACCGGCGACGCCGCTCTCTCCTGTGCCATTTTTCCGTTTTTGGAGAGTCTCAATCTCCATCGGGCATTCGCCTCCCGTGCGGTATCGCCTTTAGTGGCTTCGGCGCGAACCGGCAAGGGCGGCTCAGATGCACAGGCCGCACAGAACGGTGCCGTCGTCGTGGACTCGGGCGGTGGTGCGCAAATGCGCGACGGCGTTCCGGTCGCGATGCAGAGCGAGGCGCCTGCGTCCGCATTCGTACCGATCGTGGCCGCTGCGGCGGCGCCATCCGTGCCGTCTACCCCAATCGCGTTTGCACTGCACGTACGCCTGCCCAACGGCGTCGGACTCGATTTGCTTTCGAAGGGTCAGTCGGTGCCGCGCGAGGGCCGGCATTGGGTGGACAACTTCCATATCTGCGCCGGGTCCCTTCCTACTGGCAGACTGCCGCCATATGGGGAGTCTCGTGTTGTTGCCACCCCGATTTCGCTCGTGAACCGTATCCCCGGCCTTAGCCGTGTGGTAGCTGATCCCCGCCTCGACGAGGCGCTGCAGGTGTCCGCCCAGACCGACCAGATCGTCGACGCTTCTCCTGATAGGGATGGTTCCTCGATCATTCTGAATCATCTCGTCGAGCACGGTGGCAAGCCGGTCGTGAATTGCCGTCTCGAGATCACGCGTCGCGGGACGCGGCGTTGAGCCTTCGTTTCTTGGGATTAGCCGTAAAGGTCGGGAGGCGCGGACTATCCTGGGGCGGGTTCGAACCTGCCGTTTCATTCTGTTCTCAACGTGGGACCCATAAAGCCTGCAGCTACCCGGTGCGCTGCGATACGTCGATCTGGTCCCGCAGCTCGTTCGGAGGGCGGAGAGTCGAGTCGATCCCCCTTGCGACGAGGTCCACACGCCGATACAGTTTTTCATGCAAGCGAATGGCCGACGCGGTGCGCGAATGACAGCAGCGGTCTCTGGAGCCGATTTTCCGGTCGGTTCTTCGACGCTTTGCGGGTCAAGATCCGCAACGCCGGCATCGTGTTGTAACAAGGCAGTCCACCTGGTACTGGTGTCGGCCGCGGTACACGCGACGTTCCGATGCTCTGAAGCTGCGCAGCATGCGGGACGTCCTGACTGGAGCTACGCAATATCATCAAGGCGAGAAGCCACTTCCCGCCGGACGGAGCCAAGCCTTGGCTGACCTGGCTGGTGCGACTCAACATCGTCTGGCCGCATCACGCTGGTGCTACGTTACGCTTGGCATAGTGTCTGGTGCAGGGACCAGCGACACTCCTTGTGCCACTGCGCTTGCCGACTGGGCCTGGAGTGCGCGCATGTAAGCATCCCGTTGCTGCAGGCGCGACCAATAGGCCGATACTGCAGGAGTAAACCGTGGCGCGAGTCCAAGATGTCGTGCAAGCATCAAGGCATACCCGACTGAAACGTCAGCGGCCGTAAAGCGACTGGCACACAGGTATTCCCGCCTGGAGAGCACAGGCTCCAGCGTCCGCAATCGCGCCAGAAACCATTTTGCATAGTCCTCGGCTACGACGGGTTGCCGACGGTCTTCAGGCTCGAAGCGTGAGTATCGTAGAACCAGCGTTTGTGGGAACGTAAGCGTTGCCTCTCCGAAATGCAGATAATTCAGGAACGCGCCGAAGTCCTCTTCATCGGGTTCAACTTGCAGTGAAGTCGGGGCACTGATTGCGCAGAGGTACTGGCAGATCGCGGCCGACTCCGACATCCGCGTCTTGCCGTCGATCATCAGCGGTACCGTTCCTAACGGATTGACATCCAAATACGCACGCGCCAACACGCGAGGTGGAAAAGGCATTATCACGAGGTCATACGGCTTTTGGAGCTCTTCCAGCATCCAGAGAGGACGGAAGGAGCGCGCACTCAGACAGTGGTAAAGGGTGATCATAACGCTTGCCGAGGATAAAACGCAGTTGAAGAGCGGAACGCCAGCAGCGCTCGCGCCACTTTGGACGCAAGGGGGCGGCCCAGGTAAGGGGAGGTGAATTCCCCAGCCGAAACGGGTTTTTCAGGTCGATGCCTTTTTCTATTCCCCGCCCATAAGTAGGTATAGCATGTCTTCCGTGGCGGCATTGCCTGACGTTCCCTTGGCGTATGGGCAACCGCCTGATTCCGCAACGAGCTGTCAAAGGCCTTCGTCGTTGTCAGTGAGGCAGCTCAACTCGTCTCCTGCCGGAGGAATTTTCGCACCACGGGAGCAACTTCCGTTGCGCGGGAGATGAGGAACAGATGGCCGTCGTCGATGACATACAGCGTCGCATGTCGGATCCGGGCCGCGAGAATTTTGGCATTGGCCAAGGGAACGATTGGGTCATCGTTGCCGTGCATGACAAGCGTCCTCTGGCGTAGGCTGCCGAGCCAGGGCAAACTGCTCCAGCCCCAGGCAGCGAGCAGTTGATACAGGTACCCGCGACCCCGCGGCGGACTGATATGACGGGCGTGCTCCTTCAGCAACGCCGGGTCACGCCGGTATGCTCCGCCATATATCTCGGCACCGATTTTCTCGAGGTATGCCGTGTCCGTGTAGCGGCGCGGGCCGATGAGCTTCGCGAGCACGGATACCTTGGCTGGCACCATGACGACGCCTGGCGAGGTCGCCGCGAGGATCAGCCGGCGGCAACGTACGGGATACAGATGCGCGAACTGCTGCGCGAGAGCACCGCCCCACGACACGCCAAGCACATCGACGGGGCCGTCGTAGCCCAGCTTCGACAACAGCTTGTCGGCGAGTACGGAGAGCGTCGAGAAGCGATACGGCAGGCGCGGAACCGGCGATCCGCCAACGCCGGGGACGTCGAAGATGACGACGCTCACATCTTCCATAGCCGAGATAAACGGCTCGATCAGTTCGAGATTCGCACCGACGCCATTGAAGATGACCAAGGGCGGGTAATCGTCGCTGCCGCGCCGGACACCGACACGCAGCGTCTGACCATCCAGATCGACTGTCTGAATGTGCAAGCTGCAGATAGACTCAGGGGTATTTAGCATTTCTTTTATCCGGGTGACTGTCGTGTGCGCCGCCGCACGGGGCGTCGGCGCCTGTTCGCATTGCGATGCCGCCTTATTTGCCGGGTTGCAGGAGTGCCTTCAGTTCCTCGACGTTCTCGGCGACGCGCTTGCTGACGATTGCATAGCTGTCGGATTGCGTCATATGAACCGTACTCGTCACTTCCTGCGCGTTCGACAAGATCGTGCTCAGCGCCTGTTGAACCAGTTCACCCGCGTTTGCAAGAGGCTTGCGCGCCGAAGTGTCCGGTTGCTTCGTGACCAACGATTGCAGGCCTGTCACCGTCGAGTTCAGCATGTCCGCCTGCTTTTGACCGAGCGACTGCATGCCCGCGAGCATGGTCGCGTTGATCGCGGCAAATGCGCCGATGTCCTTGCGCCGCCGCTCCAGCATGGCGGCGAGGTCGAAGCCGGGAACCTTGAACTTTCCGATAAGCCCGGTGTAGTTTGCGAAAAGGCTCCTGGTGTTGCTTGATTCCATGTCAAAGTCTCCAAACGGGTTGGTTAATAAAAGTCGTAGTGCTCAGATCCACTTGACGCCTGGCGTCACGTTTCAGCGACGTAGGTGCCAGGGGCGTCGGCAATCGGCGGGTGCCGTTCGTTGCCAGGCGAATCTGGCGCAGACCGGCGTTCGCCGGAACGCTCGGCAAGCCACTGTCGCCAGTCGTTCCACCATGAGTCGGCCTCAGGCTTGGAGGTGGCGAGCCATTCGTCGGCATTCGCAGGCAATTCAGGGTTGAGAAAGAACTTCGCCTTCGGATTGCCCGGAGGATTGATCAGGCTCTGGATGTGGCCGCTTGAACTCAGTACGAAGCGCGTCTTGCCGCCGAATGCGCGCGCCGTGTTGTACACGCCCTTCCATGGCGTGATGTGATCGGTGACGCCCGCCACGACATACTTGTCGCATTTCACCTGCGAGAGGTCGATCGGCGTACCCAGAATGGTGAGCGCACCAGGCTTGCTGAACAGGTTGTCCGAGAAGATGTCGAGCAACTGTCCATGGAACTTTGCAGGTAAGCGTGTCGTATCGTTATTCCAGTAGAGAATGTCAAACACGGGAGGAGCGTTGCCAAGCAGGTAGTTGTTGACCCAGTAGTTCCAAACCAGGTCGTTGGGCCTCATCCACGCGAATACGCGCCCCATGTCCTCGCCTTCCAGTATGCCCTTGGCGATGGTGGTCTGCTTCGCCGCCATAATGTTCTCCGGCGTAGCAAAGAGGCCAATCTGAGATTCAACCGTACCATCCAGCACCGCCACCATCAGCGTGGCTGCATGCACCATATCGTCACCGCGGCTCGCCAGATGTCCAAGGAGCGCAGACATCGTCATCGCACCCGAGCAGGCTCCGTGCAGGTTGATGTCCGTACTGCCAGTGGTGGACCGCACCGCGTCGATGGCTTCGATCAGCGCGGCAACGTAGGTATCGAGGTCCCATTCGCGCTGTGCAACGGTTGGATTGCGCCAGCTCACGACGAACACCTGAAATTCGCTGTTCACAAGATGGCTGACCAGACTCTTACCTTCGGAAAGGTCGAAAATGTAGTACTTGTTGATCTGCGGTGGCACGATCAGATGTGGGCGGGCATAAACCTTTGACGTCGTCGGTGTGTACTGAATCAGTTCAAGCACCTCATTCCGGAAGACGACCGCTCCTCGCGAGGTAGCAACGTTCCTGCCGACCTCAAAAGCGGTCTTGTCTACCTGAGCGGGCATTCCGCGATTCTTCAGCGTGTCCGTCAGAATATTCTTGAGACCCGCAAGCACGCTCATACCGCCCGAGTCGACGATTTTCTTGAGCGCTGCCGGGTTGCCGATGAGCGTATTCGTCGGCGCCAGTGCATCGGTCAACAGCGACATCAAGAACTGCGCACGCTCCTTGCTCCTGTCGTCCAGCGACGAACGGCCGACGAAACCGGACAGCGCATTGCGCCACGCGAGATATCCTTGCATCGACATCCTGTACATAGGGTTGTTCTGCCAGGCAGAGTCCACGAAGCGCCTGTCGCCTTTCTCAGGCGTGAATGTCGTCTTTCCTGACAAAACCGCAATCAGTTCGCGCACCAGTTCCGCTTCCTGTTTCACGAGCAACCCGGGATGCCCGAGCACCTGCTCGCCAATCTGCCGGGCGGTCGCAAGAATGTCGATTGGACGCAGCCCGACGAACGGGTTGGGACCCGGTACGTTGGCTGCAGTGTCGGCCTCGAGGTCAGACTGCTCGCCGTCTGACGGAAGGATTTCGTTGATTTCTACCATTTCAATGTCCTCAAACTGTTCCTGGTGCTATGGCATTGGGCCAGCGTTACGCGACCAGCATCACAAGCGTCTCGGCGACGACGGCCGGCTTGTCCTCGCCCTCGATCTGCAACTCGTTCATTGTCTTGACGAGAACACGTCCGTTCCCCTTCACTACTGTCGACATCAGGGTCACCCGGTTTCGCACGCGCGCTCCCGCTTTCACAGGCGTCGCGAACCGTACCTTATCCAGCCCGTAGTTCAGGCCAGCCGACGCATCGTCGGGAATGAGACCGATCTCGATCGCGAGCGGCGCAAGCAAAGCGAGCGTCAGCTGGCCATGCGCGACGGTGCCTCCGAAGGGGCTTTCCTTTTCCGCCCGTTCCACGTCGACATGAATCCACTGGCTGTCGCCCGTACATTTTGCGAACTCATCGATACGCGCCTGATCGACGACAAGCCAATCGGACACACCCAGCTCCCGTCCGACAAAATTGCCGATGGTGGCAATGCTGTACCCCTTAATACTCATCCCGTTTACTCCTTGTAATTCGTTCAGGCGAACTGTTCGCGCAACCATTTCTTGTTCAACTTGCCGACGCTTGTCTTCTGGAGCGCATCGACGAATTTGACGATTTGAGGGACGGCGTACTTCGATATCTGTCCGGTCGTACTGAAGGTCAACACGTGCTTCCGGATATCGTCTTCCGTCACTTCGACATTCGCCTTGAGCACCACGATCGCCGCGGGACGTTCGCCCCACTTGTCGTCCCGTATTCCGATTACCGCGACCTCGGCGACGCCCGGATGCAACGAAATCAGATTTTCGATCTCGAGTGACGAGACCCACTCACCCCCCGACTTGATCACATCCTTGATGCGGTCAGTGATTTGCACATTGCCTGTCGTGTCGATAGTGGCAATGTCCTGGGTATGCAGATACCCGCCGGACCAGAGCTCGATGGACGCCTCGAGATTGTTCAGATAGCCTTGTGTGAGCCACGGTGCCCGCACGACGATCTCACCACAAGCCTTGCCGTCGTGGGGAAGCTGCTCCATGTTCGCGTCGACGATGCGCAGGTCGACAAGCGGTACAGGAAAACCCGTCTTGCAGCGCAAGCGCACCTGCTCGTCGATGTCCAGCGATTCGGCGCCAGGCTCGAGCTGCGCGAGAGTCAACACCGGACAGGTCTCCGACATGCCATAACCCGCAAAAACGTCGATGCCACGATCGAGCGCGGCGCGGGCGAGGCCCTGCACCAGCGGGCCACCGCCAATGACGACCTTCCACCCGCTCAGGTCGGTTGATTTTGCCTGCTCGCAGTTGAGCAGCATGTGCAGGATCGTCCCAACACAGTGAGAAAACGTGACGCCTTCATCGCTAAGCAGTTGCACCAGCCGCTCAGGCACATAACGGCCCGGATAGACCTGTTTTACACCCAGTACCGTTGCGATGTACGGCATGCCCCACGCGTGAACATGGAACATCGGTGTGAGTGGCATATACACATCGCCGCGGTGAAAGCGCTGTCCCGACACGGGGCTCGCCAATGCACCCAGCACGCTGAGGGTATGCAGCACCAGTTGCCGGTGCGAAAAATAAACACCTTTGGGCTGGCCAGTAGTACCGGTCGTGTAGAACGTGGTCGCTCGCGTGTTCTCGTCGAAATCTGGAAACTCGTAGCTTGTAGCGCTCGCGGCCAGCATCGCCTCGTATTCCGCGGCGAACGGGATGGTGTGCGCGCAAGCCTCACTGCCAGGCTCGTCGATGTAGATGAAGGTGGACACGGTTTCGAGCTGATCCTTGATCGCCTCGACTATCGGCAGGAAATCCGTGTGAACGAGCAGTATCGCGGCGCCGGCATGGTTGATCGTGTAAGCGATCTCTGCGTTTGAGAGTCGCACATTGACGGTCTGCAAAACAGCACCCATCATCGGGACCGCGAAGTAACACTCGAGATAGCGATGGCTATCCCAGTCCATCACTGCGACAGCGGTGCCATGCTGCGCACCGAACTTGCTCAGGCCATTGGCGAGCCGTCCAATACGTTCATGCAGCGTCGAATAGGACATGCGCATCTGCCCGCGGTAGACGATTTGCTGGTCACGCGCCTGAACGAGCGATGTGTGTAGCAACTGCTTGACCAGCAACGGATAGTCGTAGGCGGATGGTGTTGTATCAGTGAACTGGTCGTGCATTTGCGTCTCCGTGGCACAGACAACTGTTGGCGGCCTGACTCGCCACATTGGCCGGTGGCGTCTGCATTAACAAACCTTTCTGGTGCAGATGGCGGCAGGATCCACTTGCATGAATGACATTCGATTCGATCAGGACCGCGCGGTCCGCGCCGATCGCCAGCACCGTACGAAGCGTTTCCTGGCATTGCGCAACGCCCGCCGACACGGCGATGACTTCCGTCGCCAGGCCCGATTCCTTCAGGCGCACCGCCTGTTCAACGGCTATTGTGTTGAACGGATTTGATCGACATCTTCACATTCGCAATGTCGACGGTTGCTGCGGCATAGAAGTTTGGTGGCGACACAACGCCCGTGTTGTCCGGCTTCACGCGGACCTTCGCGTTTTGCTCAACCACTTTCTTGCCTTTTCCTGGTAAACCTGTTCGTTATGCCTGTCTCAACTGCGCCTATCCCAGCGTCCGCGTGGCGCCGCAAACCAGCTATCGCTCAAGCATCGAACGCGGCCTGAGTGATGACAATCGGTGAAACCCGCGATTCCATGACCCGACGAGCCACCACCTCCCTGAGGGCGGGTTGCCCCAGCACAAACGCTTCTCGCCGGGAGATCACGTGGTCAACCGGTGTGGCGGCACTCAACCCAGGTGCGGTCAATATGCAATTGATCGGCGTACCGTCTACAAGTGCATCGAAGCATATGGGCCCCTCGTCAAAGCGAACCGTATCGATGTGGGGAAACAGAATGTTCATGGCAACCTCAAAATATCAATCTTCCCGGTCAGATTCACCTGGCGATTTTGCACATCGTGTCTATCGGATGTTTTCAGACACCGCCGCAACGCCTTGTCGGTTGCCGATCATCACCACGTCAAAATTCCATCGACTCGGGCGGGCCGTAGAGCCCAATAAAACCTGCTTTGGTTACAAACCAGTCTCAACCTTTCAGAACTGATCTTCAGTCAGAGCCAGCAAGCCTTCATCGCATTTGGCATTGACGATCGCGACTGCGAGCGCGACGGCCTGCGGCAGAATGTGTGTCGCAAAGCAATGCGCGGTCGCTGCCTTCGCGTCATAAAACGAAGGGTCATCGTCGCGCTTATTGGTGGCAACCACCAATGCACGGGCGAACTGCCAGCCCGTCAACACAATGCCTGCCAGCTTCAGATACGGGACACCAATGGAAAATACTGCATTGGGATCACACTTCGCATGCTCAAGCACGAACTCGATCACGTTCGCCAACGCAGTCCGCCCGGCCACGAGATGCCGATGCAGCACCTGAAACGCGACACTTGTCTCATATGCCGCGTGCTCCCAGAGCGCCGCGACGCTTTCGTCAATCTGACTGAGCAGCACTTTGGCCACGGCACCACCGTCGCGCAATGTCTTGCGGCCGATGAGGTCATTCGCCTGGATTGCCGTCGTGCCTTCGTAGATGGTAAGGATGCGTGCGTCGCGGTAGTACTGGGCGGCGCCCGTTTCCTCGATGAAGCCCATACCTCCATGCACCTGCACCGCGAGGCTCGTCACCTCCAGCGACAGTTCCGTACTCCAGCCCTTCACTACCGGCACGAGGAACTCGTAGATCGACTGATGATCCGCGCGTACCGATTCATCAACGTCCCGATGCGCAATATCCCCATGAGCAGCGGCGACGTAAGCGAGCGCCCGGGCACCTTCGGTTAGCGCTCGCATTGTTGCGAGCATCCGGCGCACGTCCGGGTGCTGGATGATCGACACCGACTGCTTCGCCGAACCGTCGACGGGACGGCTCTGCACACGCTCCTTCGCGTACGACACTGCTTTCTGATACGCGCGATCGGAGATGGCGACGCCCTGCATGCCGGCCCCGAAGCGCGCCGCATTCATCATGATGAACATGTACTCGAGGCCGCGATTCTCCTCGCCGACCAGATGTCCGATGGCGCCGCCGTGGTCACCGAACTGGAGCACCGCCGTAGGGCTCGCCTTGATGCCAAGCTTATGCTCGATGGACACGCAATGCACGTCGTTGCGCGCGCCGAGCGACCCATCTTTGTCGACCAGAAACTTCGGCACGATGAAAAGCGAAATACCCTTCACGCCGTCCGGCGCGTTCGGCGTTCGCGCCAGCACCAGATGGACGATGTTGTCGGCCAGGTCGTGCTCGCCCCAGGTAATGAAGATCTTCGTACCGAAAATCCTGTACGTGCCGTCGCCCTGCGGCTCGGCACGCGTGCGCACCAGCGCGAGATCCGAGCCCGCTTGCGGCTCCGTCAGATTCATTGTGCCTGTCCATTCACCGGAGATAAGCCGGGGCACGTAGGTCTGCTTCTGTTCTTCGCTGCCAGCGGTCAGCAATGCCTCGATAGCGCCATCCGTGAGTAGCGGACAGAGCGCAAGTGACAGGTTCGCGGCATTCAGCATCTCGATGCACGGTGTGGCAAGCAACTTCGGCAGCCCCTGACCACCATATTCGGTCGGGTGCACGACACCTTGCCAACCACCTTCGGCGAACTGGCGGAATGCTTCCTTGAAACCCGGTGTCGCAGTGACCTCGCCGTCCTTCCAGCTGCTCGGGTTTCTGTCGCCTTCGACGTTCAGCGGTGCAATTACGTCCGCGTTAAACCTGGCTGCTTCGTCGAGCACTGCCTGCGCCGTCTCTGGCGTGGCGTCTTCGAAACCAGGCAGTACTGATATGCGATCAAGATTCGCCAGTTCATTAATTGCGAACAGCATGTCCTTGACAGGGGCCGTGTAGCTCATCGTATGTCTTTCCAATAGGGTCTATTCAACGGCCAGGGTAGTCGGGACGGGCCCGACTCAAAATCGGCCCAGCAGCACTCTCGTGTCGACGGCAGCACCCTACATGCCGCCAAACGGTTTTTCTACGGTTAGCTTGTTGGTGACCGACGTTACGCCTGGAACGCCCTTCGCGATTTCCGCGACCGTGCCCACCTGGGAACCGTCCGTGACCGTGCCATTGAGCGTTATCGCGCCGTCCTTTGCGATGACGCTGATATTTCCGGCACTGATCTCCTTGTGCTTGGCAATGGCGTTATAGACCTGCCGGCGCAGGGCACGATTCGCCTTTCTTCCGGTGGCCGGTGCCGCTGAACCCGACGCCGCCATCGCGGATGCGCCCGGTACGCTGGCCGCTTCGCGGGTCTGCGACCATGCGGTCATGGACGTTGCAACAATTACGGCTACGACAGCCAGCCTGAATGTCCCGATGTTCTTCATTGAATACTCCGGTTGCCAGTTAAGGGGTTGCGAAATCAGAACGTATGACGGATGCCGACCATTGCCGCCGTGGTGGACACCCCCGGCGCAACCGGGGCTCCATAGATGATCGTCTGGTTCATGGTCCCCTTGTTGTCGACATACCCGACTTGCGCGTATGCCTTGGTCCTCTGGGACAGGTTGTATTCAGCACCCACTGCGAATTCGCTCGAGTGGTTCGCTGAATGGTTCCGGTCCCTCAGGTAGTAGTAGCCCGACGTGATCTTGAAGCGCGGGTTGAACTGGTAGCCGAGGCCACCTGATGCCATTTCGAAGTCCGCCGTGTTGCTGTTCGCGGGGTTCTTGCCGATGCCATACGAGCCGGATATCGAGAATCCGGCGATCGTGTACATCGCACCGAAATAGTAGAAGCGGTTGTTCGCGAGCCCCGTCGCGGGCACAGCCGGCGCTGCCGGATAGGTCAGCGGGAACGGATTGGTGTCGTGTCCGTTGTAGTACACGGCGGACAGATTCAGACCGTAATTCGAATACTTGAGCACCGCCGACTCGCGCGTGCCGCCCTGGAAATGGCCGGCGACACCGCCCGGCGCGTATTCGAGCGCGAGCGACGCGCCATAGAATTTCGGCGAATTGTAGACCAGCGCGTTACTGTCATACAGGGCGCCGATCGGGGCGTTCGTGCTGGTGCCGGGCCAGCCGGCCGCCTGATTCACGCCCAGCCACGCAGTCAGGATACTGCCGAAATACTGTGCGCCGCGGACGTCGGTTTCCGCCATCGCATAGATCATCGGGATGATCTGCCGACCGGCGTCGATGGTGCCGAACGGGCCGGATACTCCGATCATCGCGAACTGGTTGAAGATCGCGGTCGTGCCCGGCGTGTCGGACAAGCCAAACCTGCCGTTCGCGGTATTGAATGTACCCTGCAGCTTGAAGTTGACCTTGTAGCCACCGCCGATGTCTTCGCTTCCCTTCAGGCCCCAGTAGCTGGCGTAGATGCCGCCGTCCTTGAGCTGATAGAGGTGCCCGAGGTTAGGCGCGTGCGGCTGGAACGTTGCCGCCGAGGTGCTTTGATACAGCAGTCCAGTGTCGAGCACGCCGTAGAGCGTGACCGACGATTGGGCATGGGCGGCGGTGGCGAACATCACCAGCGCTGCAGCGCTGCTCAGCTTCACTTTGAATGTCATTCTGTCTCCTCCAGATTTGGGCGGGCCAGGCGGACCCGGCGGCCTATGGTTTGTTGCTCGAATGAAACTGTGTTGCTGCCAGGGCTGCGTCTCAGGCCGACAGGTAGTAATCCCAACTGCTCCTGTAACCGGTGCTTGAGAACTTTACCCGTTGCGCCGAGCGCGATCGAGTCGACAAACACTACAGAGTCGGATTTCCACCACTTCGCAACCCGGCCCTCAATGAAGGCGTCCCGCGTCCTGGATCACGTTGCCGCACTACCTGCTGGCGCATGCGAGAGGCTCGAGCCCGGCTCATCGAGACTGACGACCAGAGTCCCATCAATTGTCTGGACCGGGAAAGTCGTCAGGGCCAACCCGCCTGCCCCCGGCATGCATCCAGTCCGGAGGTCAAAGCGCAGGCCGTGCGCGGGGCAGCGCAGTACGCACCCCTCCAGCTGGCCGTTCGCGAGCGAGGCACCGTTATGGGGACACGAGTTGTCAATTGCGTAGATGGTGCCGTCGATATTGAACAGGACAATGCTGCGGCCATCGATGAAGGCCAGCTTGCGCTGGCCCGGTGCGAGTTCACCGGACATTCGGACGGGTATCTGGCGTGACATCACCGGTTTTCCTGATCGCCGGTCGAGCGCAACATGGCATCCACGATTGCGCCGGGCGAATACGCCCCAGACAGCGACAGGGCCGAATTGATCACAAAATGCGGTACGCCCCTGACATCGTCAGCCTGCGGCGAACGTGGGATCTCCATATTGTCCCCACGCCGCGACGCCGCCAGATGTTCAGCGAGGCCCGCCGCGTCGAGACCGCACGCGAGGCCAATCCGCTGAAGCACATCAGGATCGCCAATGTCTTCGCCGTCCATGAAATAGCCGGTGAACAGCCGGTCGATCAGCGGCGCAGGCTGGAATCCCGGGCTTGTGCTGACGGCCCAGGACACGAGGCTGTGCGCCGCCCGCGTGTTCGGCATCACCTCGATCCTGTCGAACGCCAGTTGAAGTCCCGCTGTGCGAGCGGCCTCCTGAACCTGGACGCGCCGTGCCGCGACTGCGTTTGCGCTCCCCAGACGGGCCACATAGAACGCCTGATAAGGGACGCCACCTACGGGCACCTCGGGCAACAACTGATGCGAGTGCCACCGCACCTTGACGCTGACTTCCGGACACAAGCTGGCGAAGCGATCGACGGCCGCATCGAGGTTGCGCTTGCCAATCAGGCACCATAGGCAGACGAAGTCGAAGTGGACATCGACTGCCACGGACGCCATTTCTACCGGATTGCCCTGCGTCGTTGCGTCGTTCATGTCAGAGAAGCTCACGGATCAGTGTCTCCGCTTGCGGCCACTCGCCATAGCCGGCCGCGGGGTTCAGGTGCCCGACTTCGCCCAGATCGACGAGATGACTGCCCCAGTCCGCAGCCATTGCCGCCGCACGATCGAACGTTGCCAGCGGATCGTTGCGGCTGGCGCCGACGATGCTCGGGAACGGTAACAGCTTACGCGGGCACGGCAGCCATCCATTCTTCTCGAGCGCATCGAGCGTTGGATAACCGGCGGGCATCGGCGTTGCCAGATCCGCCGGCGTGGCAAGCAGCGCACCCTGAATCGGCCGCTGGTGGCGCTGCGCCCACTGCACGGTAATCATGACGCCGGCGCTGTGAGCCACCAGTACGATCGGGCCATCGATCCTGGCGATGGCCTCGTCCAGCGCCGCGACGCGCGCCGCGCAGCTGAACTTGTCGTGCTCCAGCGGCGGCACCGAAGCCGCTTTGGGAAGGCGTGCCTGCAGCAGCGTCTGCCAGTGCTCGGCCACATGGTCACGCAGGCCGGGCACGATAAGTATCGTAGGTGCTGTATCGAGAGTCACTATGCTGATTCCTTCAGATTAATACGGCCTGTCGCCGATAATCCCGGCGCGCTCCATCTTCCGATGGCAAGGCGCGTAGTCCATCACCGCATAGTGCTGCGTGCTGCGGTTGTCCCAGATCGCGATGCTGTTCGGCTTCCAGCGCCAGCGCACCTGGTACTCCGGGATGTAGGCCTGGCTGATCAGATAGCGCAGCAGGTCGCCCGCGCCCGGATTGGCGTCCTGCCCGAAGCGCACCCGTGCCGGCGTGTGATAGTTGCTGAAATGGGTGGCGAAGGCATTCACGAACAGCACCTTCTCGCCGGTCTCCGGATGCGTGCGCACGACAGGGTGCTCCGCATCGGGATACTGGGCCTTGAGCGCAAGGCGTTTTTCGATCGGCATGGCGGCGCCGAAGCTCGCCTCGATGCTGTGGCGCGCGCGCAGATCTGCGATCTGCGACTTGATGTGGTCCGGCAGGTTCTCGTACGCGAGGACCATATTGGCCCACATCGTGTCGCCCCCAACCGGCGGGCATTCAATGCAACGCAGCACCGCACCGAACGGCGGCGCTTCGCGCCAGGTGGCGTCGGCGTGCCACCCGTTTTCGTACCGGTCGTTCGGTTTATCCGGGGTCTTGTAGATGCGCACGAGGCCCGGGTGCTCCGGATCACTGCCGGCGACGGGATGATCTTCCAGCTCACCAAAGCGACGCGCAAACGCCACATGTCGTGAACGGCATCGGCCAGGTTCACGCCGACCAGCTCGGCGCCGATTGCACAGGTCAATTGTTCAACTCGCATGGCTTGCCCCTCAGATAACAAAGACCGACGAGCCGGTCGTCTTGCGCGATTCCAGGTCCCGGTGAGCCTGCGCGGCATCCTCAAGCGCGTAACGCTGGTTCAGTTCGATCCTGATGCGGCCCGCGGCGATATGGCCGAAGATCTCGCCGGCAAGCTCATTCTTTTCGGCGGGGTCGGCGATATAGTCGGCAAGCGCGGGGCGGGTCAGGTAGAGCGAGCCCTTCATTGCGAGAACCTGCGGATTGAACGGCGGAATCGGGCCGGAGGCCGTGCCGACGCAGATCATCAGGCCGCGGCGCTTGAGCGAGTTGAGTGACGCCTCGAAGGTATCCTTGCCGACGCTGTCGAACACCACGTCTACGCCGACGCCGCTGGTCAGTTCGCGCACGCGCTTCGCAACGTCTTCCCGGCTGTAGTAGATGATGTGATCGCAACCATGCGCGCGGGCCACCCCGCCCTTGGCCTCCGTCGAAACCGTGCCGATCACGTTCAGACCCAGCAGCTTCGCCCATTGCGACACGATCAGGCCGACACCGCCGGCGGCTGCATGCAGCAGGATGGTGTCACCGGCCTTGAAGTCGTGGATGCGGCGCATCAGGTAAGACGAGGTCAGGCCGCGCATGGTCATACCGGCAGCCGTTTCGCAGCTAATCGCATCCGGCAGCTTGATCAGCGGCGCGGCCGGCATCAGGCGTTCGGTGCTGTAGGCGCCCAGCGTATTGATAAAGCCCGTGTAGGTCACACGATCGCCGGGCGCAACGTTCGTCACATCGGGGCCGACGGCCTCGACCACGCCCGCGGCCTCCACGCCCATACCGGCAGGCATCGGGACCGGGTACAGTCCGCTGCGAAAGTATGTGTCCGCGAAATTCAGACCGACAGCCTCATGGCGCAGGCGGACCTGCCCGGGGCCCGGTTCGCCCACTTCAACGTCGTCGTAGCGCAAGACTTCGGGACCACCGGTTTCGTGGAAACGCACTGCTTTTGCCATGTTCAATCTCCTATCCGTTGCTCAGGCTGAAAACTGGATTTCGCCTGCTGTGGAACTGCTCGTTCTGCCCCAGGCATCTTTGGCAGATCAATGTTGTTGTGTTGCGGCCCATGGTGCCGCGAGACACGCTCATGCTGCGAGAATGTGGGCAGGATCGCTGGACGCCCGAATCGGTTGTAAAATCTGATCAAGTTGTCATATCAAGCATATCGCCGGCAGGCGGCCTCAGCATGCGGCTTGCTCACGCGCAAGGGTGTTCAGGCGGTCCAGATCGTCGGCGTAGTTGCGCTTGCCAATGAGAAATGCGACCGCCCCGATGAGCCCCGCGAAAGGAATGAGTTGCAACGCACCGAGCAGACCGATGCGGTCCGCGACCAAACCGGTGAGCACGGCAGCGGGTGCCATACCCAGCAGATTGTTCGCCAGCGTCAGTGTCGCGAACGCCGATGCGTGAATGGACGGCGGGGTGAGGTTCGCCACCATCGCACCCGAGGGGCCGCTCGCGCCTGCGCTGAAGAACATCCCCACGCCGATCACAACCAGCTGCAACGGACCCGCAGGCATGCGGAAGCCGATCGCGAGCAATGTGAAGCACATGAGGCAGAACGCGATCGCGGTGAGCCACTTCCTTTCGCGTGTATTGTTGCTGAGTCGGTCCGCCAGATTGCCGCATACCACCATGCCAAGGCCGGTCACCAGTACGAACACCGCCGCGCTCACTGCAGCCTTGCCCGTCGCCATCCCGTAATAGCGGTTCAGGAAGCTCGGCATCCACGCCCAGAGGGCGGCGGGAACCATCAGATGGATCCCGCTACCGACATAGGCACACACGACAGATTTCGTCGAGAAGAGCCCCTTCATCAGGGCACGGAAGCTCATGCGCACGCCGAGCCCTTGCGCCTGCCTGGTCACGCTTTTCGGCTGCAGCGACACAAGACGCTTTTCGGTGACGACAAACCGGTAGAAAACGACCAGCAAGATGCCCACGGCCGCCATCGCGCCGAACGCGAGGCGCCAGCCCATATGAGCGGCCACCGCACCGCCGAGCGCCATTCCCAGAACCGAGCCAAACGCCCCGCCCGCCATGAACGTGCCGGTGAGCGTGGCGCGCAGGCGCGCCGGAAAGATGCTCAGAACAACCGCAATGCCCACGCTTCCGTAGGCGGCCTCGCCGATGCCGACGAAGGCTCGTGCGATCAGCATTTCCCCATAGGTTGTCGAGATCGCGCAGCCCAGTGTCGCGAGACTCCACATCGCCGCCATCAGGACGATGCTCTTCACGCGGCCCCAGCGGTCGGCGAGCACGGACAGCGGAAAGGTGAGTACTCCAACCATCAATGCGACCACACTGCTAAGCGAACCCAGCTTTGTGTCGGAAAGATTCCACGTGGCCTTAAGCAGCGGAAAGACCGCATTCAACACCTGCCGCGACATGTAGTCGGAGAGCAGCAATCCGACCGTCAAGGCAAACACCACCCAGGCATAGGGCCGCACGTCCGTTTGTGTTACCGACACATCGCCCATCGTGGGCTCAGCATGCATGAGCATGATTTGTCTCCTTCGCGTCAAACCCGACGTCAGTTGAAACGTCGGCCGGGCGCAATCCATCACGCCGCGCGCAGCGGCAGGTTCTTCACGCCTGCCGGGCGGTTCGGCGCCATACCGTTCGCCGCCAGCGTCTCGTCGACTGTCTCGTACTGCACGCCGATCTTGTAGATCTCGCGTGCTTCCTTGCCCGTGGCGATTTGGCGGCCCAGTTCACGCGCGATGCGCACGCACTGCTCGATCTGCTGCACCGAGGTGAAGCGCTTGCCGTGCTGGTCGATGATCGTGTCCTCGATGCCGCACCGCGGATGCAGGCCCATCGACATCGCCATCATGTTGAACGGCAGCACATTCTTCAGCAATGACTCGGCGGTGAGCGTGCAGCCATCCGGCGCGCGATGCACGAAGTTGAAGAAGTTGAACGGGTTCGGGCCGTCGAAGCCGCCGCCGATACCGATCCAGGTCAGATTCAACGGGCCCTTGTACGCGCCCTTGCGCACGAGGCGCTCGAGCGTTTCGAGCGCGTGAATGCCAGTGAGCTGGAAGTGCGGCTGGATGCCCGAAGCCTGCAGGCGGCGCAGATGCTCTTCGACCCATGCGGGGCCAGCCGGAACTGTCATTTCACTATAGGCGGAAATGAACGCAGGGTTGGCAAGCGAGGTGCCTTCCAGATACTCCGGATAGAGCAGCTCCATGATGTTCATCTGCGTGGTGTTGATCGCGACCGTCACCTGATCGGGCTTCGGATCGAGATCGGCCAGCATATGGCGGGTGTCGTCGGACAGCCACTTCGCGGCCTGCCCGTCATCTTCCGGTGCAAACGAAATCGAGCCGCCGACCTGAATGATCATGTCGGGCACCGCGGCACGCACGCCTGCGATCAGTTCATTGAACTTCGACAGACGCTTGGAGCCCTTGCCGTCCAGTTCGCGCACGTGCAGGTGCAGTACCGTGGCGCCGGCGTTGTAGCAATCAACGGCCTTCTGGATCTGCTCGTCCATGGTCACGGGGATGTCTTCCGGGAAGTCCTCGGGCATCCATTCCGGGCCGTACGGTGCGGTGGTGATGACTACCTTGTCCTGATTCTCAGGGTGAAGCGAATCGTCGAGAAACTGCATTTTTGCCTCCAGATATGGGTGACGGTGTTCCGGTGCCGAGAGGTCGTGTGATAAGTTCCCCGAAACGCAACGAACCCTGCTCGCACAATACGACAATCCCGAGTTACACTTTTGTGGATAGGCGCCGCCTTTTTGGTGATCGATGCCACTCCGTGTAAACACCGGTATGCGTTCATAGCAGGCATTTCATGTGGCTGCCTGGCAATGCTGGAAGGGGCGAGATCATGACCGGACGGGGAGGCGCACCCTGTTGGAGCCTGCGGAGCGAAAGCGATGGAAACGATGCTGCGCTCGGTAGCGATGAGCGGCTATTTCGATGTCGCGCGGCGGCTCGGACTGAATCCGGTCAAGCTCGCGCAACAGGTCGGGATCGATCCCGCGGCGCTGGCGAATCCGGATGATCGCGTTTCAGCTGCCTCATGCAGCCGGTTACTGGAACTCTCGGCCGAAAAGGCGTCGTGTCCGACTTTCGCGCTGCAGATGGCTGAAACCCGGCAGAAATTCGGTACCGGCGTAATCAGTGTACTGCTCGCGCACAAACGCACGCTGCGCGAGGTTTTGCTGGCCGCAGCGCAATTCCGGCATCTGCTCAACGAAGCCTTGGCCGTGTACGTCGAGGACGCAGGCGAAACGGTCACCATCCGGGAGGAGCTCGTCTTCGATCCGGGTACACCGACACGGCAGGCGATCGAGCTTGCAGTTGGTGTCCTCGCGCGCCACTCCAGTGCACTGCTCGGCAACCACTGGAAACCGCGCGCCGTCCATTTCGTTCACGCTGGGCCCGCTGACCAGACGCTTCATCGCCGCTTCTTCGGCTGTCCGCTGCAGTTCGGCAGCGACTTCAATGGGGTCGTTTGCGCAGCCGCCGACCTCGACTACCCGAATCCGGCCGCTGATCCCGAACTGGTCCGATATGCCGAAAGCCTCGCCACTCCTCTCAACCTGACGGGTGCAGATTCGATCGCGCTGGAAGTGCGCAAGGCGATCTACCTGTTGCTGCCCGTCGAGCAGGCTACCGTCGATCTGGTTGCCCGTCATTTACGTCTGAGCGTCCGCACCATGCAGCGGCAGCTGGGATCGGCCGACACCAGCTTCTCGGCACTGCTCGAGGAAGTCCGGCGTGAACTTGCCGTGCGCTACATGAGCAACCCGCGTTATCCGATCGGTAGAGTCGCGGTACTGCTCGGCTATAACCAGCAGGGCTCATTTACGAACTGGTTCGCTTCGCGGTTTGGCATGACACCGCGGGACTGGCGTAACGGCAGATTGAAATGAGGAATGGCTGTTGCACTGCGTAATCTGCCTGAGAAATGCCTGTTGGTCTGCCGCGGCGTCAGGCAAATGCGCTGACTTTGGGAACGCCGAAGTCGCAGCCGGGCGCGCCCCGGTCGGGAGGCCTCCTTTGCATGCCATCTGGCGACCGGCGAACACCTTAGTCGCCGCTGCAACGTGAATCGTAGGGAGGGAGCAAACATGGACTGGAATCGCTGGTACAGCTTGAAGAGCTACCTGAGATCTTCGCTGTGGGCTGTGCCGCTCATCGCAGTCGTGATCTATGCCGTGGCAAAACCTCTGACTGAAATGCTGGGAAGGTGGATGATCAGGCAAGCCATCCTTGATCCAAAAACCGTTTTCTAGGGCTGTCCATGACGGGGGCCCGGTCGTTGCTGCTACGCCGCGGAATCTCTGCGTCCGGTAAGCCTCGTAGCACGCGTCGGGAAGCACGGGATGGCCGGCCATTGAAAGCGTTTATCCCGCTCCGACGACGGGTGCAACTACTCCGCCGGAAGGTGACAAGGAGCGAGGTGTACCGGATCGCATTGTTCGTCATCGGGGCAAACCTGGCATCGTTCTGGCCGTGAATCCGGAAGGGCTGGTGGCCAAGGCGCGGCGCACTAGCTCAATCATCGAATTCGTACCGCAAGCGGGTGATTCCGTCGCGGTGGACAAACCCCTGTATTATCGGTACGGGAATGCTGGCGCCACTCGATGAGCGGAGGCTCCGCACACTGGTCGCTTTCGGGACGGAACGCACCATGGAGCAGGACCCCATGTTCGCGTTTCGCATCCTGGTCGATATTGCGCTGAAACCGCTGTCGGCGGCGATCAACGATCTGACCACGGCCGTGCTTGCAGTCGACCAGCTGCACCGACTCTTGCGTGTGGTGGGCAAACGGTCTTTGCACATCGAAGAGATTGTGGATGGGTCAGGGCGGGTGCGGATGATCCTGCGGACGCCCGATTGGGAAGACTTCGTGTATATCTGTTTTCGCTTTACCCGGACGGGCCATACTACTCGTCGCTCATGCTGCCATGTCGTGACGCGAAGGCAACCACGTTTATCGATCGCAGCTCTCGACGCATGGCATCTGGCGGAAACTGCGGGATGTATGGCAGTCCCACCATACGGTATTTGCGGGCAGTTTGTCTGCCCATCCCAATCTCGCCTGCTATATCTCTGGCAGCTTTTATTCACCTGCGCAACGCGGTCCTGCGATGACGCTTCGTATTGGCTTTCTCCTGTTCCCGCAAGTACTGCAACTTGACCTGACCGGGCCGCATGACGTTTTTGCATCCATCTGGTCTTGGAAAAACCTCGCGCCGCTGAAGGCGAGCAGCGACCTCACGCTGACGCCGGACACGACGTTCGACAGTTGCCCGCCGCTCGGCGTGATATGCATACCTGGCGGTGCCGGGGTTGCAGATCGGATGGGAGGACCAAGAGACGGTCCGATTCATCCGGCAGCAAGCAGGGAAATGCGCGCTTTGTTACGTCCGTCTGTACAGGTGCTCTTGTACTGGAAGCGGCCGGTCTGCTACGTGGGCGCCGAGCGACGACGCACTGGGCGTTTCACGAATTGCTCGGCCCGTTGGGCGCAATTCCCGTGCACGATCGGGTGGTCCGCGACGGCATTCTGGTGACTGGTGGTGGCATTACTGCGGGAATCGATTTTGCGCTGGCGTTGGCGAGTGAGCTGGTCGGCGAACAGGAGGCGCAAGCGGTCCAGCTGGAGTTGGAATATGCGCCCGCCCCGCCGTTTGACGCGGGTAGCCCGGACACTGCACACAGTCCGTTGTAGCGCTGGTGCGACAGCGAACGGCAGGCTCGCTAGCGCGGCGCGAACAGATCGTTGGGCGCATTGCCTCATCGCTTTGAGGCTCGCTGGCTAGCCGGAAGTACTGACGGAGTTTGCCGACGTATGCGTCTGTGAGTTCATTCGGGCTAGTGGCGGGAATGACCGCGATTGGGCCGCCGAGTCCCGATTCGAGGCCGAGCATGCTCGATGGCGGAGATTCGCAAGCGCCGCGTTTCTGTTTCTGTTACGGCAGGCAGGCACGAGCGCGTACTTGCCTGCCGCTGCAGATAAACGGATGACTGTTGTACCGCTGAAAGCGGCCAAACAGGTGGCGGGGGTTCTAAGTCCGTAGTGGGTCGAAAAGGAGCGTTCGATAGCGGTCGTTCAGTTCGCTCAAAACGGGTAACTGCAGTTCACCAGTGCCTATACTGCATTGCAGTTCTGCCGATCCTCTTCAGTCGTCGCATTACCTGCGTACATACATACATACGTACTACGTACGTACGCTCCTTGAGTGGCGATACGGGAGCGCTCCCGAGACGGCGAGTGCGCAGCGCCGTGAGGCAGCTCTGTCCGGACAGCGAATAACGTAGGCGGTCTTCGGGGCGTTGCCACAATCGCCAGCCGGAGAATGCCTTTGTGAAGGAGGCAAAGGATATGTCAGGCGCCATGGAGGGCGACGGCGCGTACAACCGTCACGCCAGGTTGCAGGCTGGGGGCGGTGCCCTGGCGTTGAACGCTTTGAAGCAGGCGGCTGCAAGCGTCGTGTTGGAGACGACAGGCCAACCGATCGTCATCGCCGAATACGGGGCGTCGCAGGGCAGAAATTCGCAACTTCCGATGCGCGTTGCGATCGCCGGGTTGCGCGCCCGGGCGGGCCCGGATCGTCCCATTCTTGTTTATCACGAGGACCTGCCAATCAACGACTTCGGCTCTCTTTTCAAGGTGCTGGAGACGGACCCGGACAGATATGTCCGCGACGACCCGCACGTCTACCCATGCGCGATCGGCCGGTCGTTTTACGAGAGCGTGCTTCCCCCGGCCTATGTGCATCTTGGATGGAGCGCGTACGCTGCGATGTGGTTAAGCCACGTCCCGACGCCGGTCGCCGGCCATATCTACGTGCCCTGCATGAAGGGGGCCGCGAGCGCCGCGTTTCACGAACAGGGGATAAAAGACTGGCAGAAGTTTCTGTCGTTGCGCGCGGCCGAATTGCGGCCAGGCGGGCGTCTCGTCGTTGTACTCCCGGGAGCGGATGACGACGGGCGCACAGGATTTGAACCGCTTATGAACGACGCGAACGATGTGTTGACGCAGATGGCAGACGAGGGCGCCCTTACAGCAGACGAACGGGCGCATATGGTGCTGTCGACGTTCGGTCGACCCTTGCGCGAACTGCTCACGCCTTTCGCGACAGACGGCCGGTTTTGCGAGTTATCCATCGAGCATTGCGAGCGGCTTCCCTTGCCAGACGCTGTGTGGGGCGAGTTTCTGCAAGACGGGGATGGCGAGCGCATGGTGAGCCGATATGCTGCGTTTTACCGCTCGACTTTTCTGCCGTCGTTGTTCCTCGCGCTTGCTCAACCAGACGACGCACAAAGGAAAGGCGAACTGAGCGACCGGTTCGAGCATCGGTTGAAGGAAAGGCTGGAAACTCGCAAGGAGCCAATCCATTCGCAGGTTCAAACGTTAGTTTTTGCGCGCGATCGCGTCCGGTAGGTTCGCTCGTAACGCCGAAGCCCACTAAGTACGCTCTACGCTACGATACGGCGCCTTCAGACTCGTATCGTCCTGCGTTCGCGCAAACCTCTCGCTTCGGGACGGTCCTGGTTGCACTGCGGCCGCCTGGGATAGTGCGTCAAGGCGGTTGCGGGTCATCTTGCGCCGGACGCATCGGGCAAGACTCGGCCACTTTGAGACATTCGACACCGCTGTCAAAATCGCCGACAATCGGCGCGAACAGCATATTTATGCATGAGAGAAAAATGGCTCGCTGGTGCACAGAAGATATTCAATCGGCATGTAGAAGATGGGGCGTCACTCGGGGGGGAACATGACAGTACAGGGCGCAATTCTCAGGTCGGCGGCGTTGGCGATTGTGCTGTATGCGATGAATCGTCTTGGACAAAGACGGGCGGCGGACGTCACGCCCAAGTCAAAGGATGTTGCTACTCAGCGTGTCGTCGGCTTGCTCACTGGTTTAGTGATAACAACGCTGGTCGTCTATTCCCTCCGGCATCAAATAGCCGCGACCATATTCACTGATCGCCTCGCCACGCGTTTCAACCAAAATAAAGCGGCGGTGATCCACGGGTCCTGAACATCTGCGCTCCGAAAAGCCCGGAAGGCCGCTAAGGGTCGCGCGCTGTCGATCGTCACTGATACGAAAATACAGAGCATATGGACAACGATAAAACACCAGAGACTGAATTCCCGTTGATCGGCCGATTCTGGCTTGGCGCGCTGATAGGCGTCCTTTGCGCATTGGTGGCGGCGTATATGTTCATGCACGGAGGGCGGCCGTGGATCGGAAACACGGGTTGGGCGTGGCATGCGGCGGGCGTGAGTTACCGGACGCGCGAAGTATTGTATGGGGCGATTTTCGCAATGCTTGCCGTCGCCTGTTTCGGCTGGTGCCTTTTAGGGCCATGGCTTGCCCGTCGAATTCTGATGACAGGACAGGGGCTAACCGTCTTCGAGCCGCCGATCCTGTCAAAGCCGCCGGTGATGATTCCGTATCCCGCGATTGGCAATCTGCGGCGTTACCAACAGTCTTCGCCGACACGGCGCGGGAACTATTCTTCCAAGGCGCTGGAGACGATCGGTTTCACGTTTCAGGGGCGGCCTTACGGATTTCAACGATACCGGTTCCGCAACGATCAGGAGTTTGAGAGCTTCTGGCGGCTCATGACTGAGCGCGTGCGGTCAGTCACACGTGCTGAGTGATGCAACAAGCGTCAGTTGCAAATGAACGCGAGGTGCCCAGCCTGATTGCCCATTATCTGGGGAACTGGAAGGTTTGACATGGGTGGAGCGCGGCCAGAAATCACTCGTGTGGATGTCCGCAATTGAGAAAGCTGAGAGACCGCTCCGGGTCGACAGCAGTCCTAGGCTTCCTTCGCGAGCGGCCAGTAGTGGCAATCGGACGCTGCTGCGCCAGGTAAAGGAGCTGCTCGAGAGCGCGGGCGCATCCGACGTGGTGATTGCAGATGAGATCATTGCGAATGCGCTGGTCGGCAAGCTTACGACCCAAGTGGAGGCAACGACATGAAACCCGCCGCTCCGACGGAGGCTCATCTGCATCGCATGTCCTTCCTACAGGGACTTTTGCCCGTCAATCCCGCGCAACTGCCGCACGACATCATCGCGGGGATCACGCTTGCGGCCCTAGGCATTCCGGTCCGGCAAGCATTTCGCGCGGCTGCCAAATGCGCTTCGCTTTCCGTTCCGCCCGGTCGATCTGGACGGTTTGGAGCAGGCGCGCGCTGCTCGCGCAAGCGGCGACCGCGCACGCCCCCGCTGACCAGCGCGCGCGATCCCGATAGAAGAACTCCACGGCCAATCTTCACAATTGTGACTCAATGGGTAGC
The DNA here is from genome assembly GCF_046535245.1 of Paraburkholderia sp. SIMBA_030. Taxonomy (NCBI): domain Bacteria; kingdom Pseudomonadati; phylum Pseudomonadota; class Betaproteobacteria; order Burkholderiales; family Burkholderiaceae; genus Paraburkholderia; species Paraburkholderia sp. SIMBA_030. Next base: position 4,739 of record NZ_JAWRXB010000035.1, on the reverse strand, counting down.
AAGCCCAGGAACCAAACGCCGGCCCGCCGCCAGGCGGACACGCCCGGCTCCGAGTCGAGCTCCACCACCGTTCCGTCCGGTTCGGTTTCCATCCAGACGAGCCGGGCGTTGCCGTTCGCATCGGCACGCTGTTCGACGCGCCAGGCGATCCGGTCGAGCTTAGGCTGGAGCTCGTCGATGACCTGCCCGGCGACCTGCTCGCTGTCGCAAAGCACGCCGATCTCCGTATTGAGATTGCTCGAACGCGGGTCGAGATTCATCGAGCCGATAAAGATGCTTTGACGGTCGAACACGTATGTCTTCGCGTGCAGCGAGGCCTTCGATGAACCGAACACGAATGTTTGTTTCCCTGGCGCGCCATCCGGGGCAAGCGGCCTGAGTTCGTAAAGGCGCACACCCAATGCAAGAAGATCCTTGCGGTAGCGTTTGTACCCGGCGTGCGCGGCGGCAACATCCGTCGCGGCAAGCGAGTTCGTCAGCACGGTGACGTGCACGCCGTTCTCGGTCAGGCCGCGTATCCATGCCACTCCGCTTTCTCCGGGCACGAAGTAGGCCGAGACGATCAGCATCTCGCGCGTGGGCCGAACGTTCAGCGCCCGGAAACGCGTGATGAGGTGGCCCTGCGGCTCGCTCGGTGCGCGCGTGATCTTGGCGGGATCGTCGTAGAGCAGCGTCGCCGTGCCCCAGAAGAACTCGGCGTCGCGCGCTTGAACGACCTGAGACAGGCGCTCTCTCGCCTGCACGACGTACGGCGCGTCATGCATCGATGCGACGTACTGGTCCAATTTCGCGCGATACCCGGCCAGTTCGGCCGGCTCCGCCGGATGGCCGATCAGCCGCTCGATCGGATAGGCCGCCTCGGAATTCCAGAACTCGTCAAATGCATTCGACACGTTCCGCACGATCGGACCGTGCACGAGCACATCGAGATCACCGAAGGCCACCACGCTCGATGCGCCGAAGTATTCGTCGCCGATATTTCGCCCGCCCAGAATGGCGCCTTGATTGTCGGCAATCAGCGCCTTGTTGTGCATGCGCCGGTTGACCCGGGAGAACTCGAGCAAGGACGCCAGCGTCTTGAACCGGCGACTCGCGACCGGGTTGAAGAGCCGTATCTCCACGTTCGGGTGCGCGTCAAGCGCGAGCAGCAGGCGGTCGTCGGCGTTCGTGCCGAGGTCGTCGAGCAGCACGCGGACTCTGACGCCGCGATCGGCGGCCTTGAGCAATGCAGCCGCAAGTTCACGCCCCGTCAGATCGTCGTGCCAGATGTAGTACTGCAGATCGAGCGTGCGGTCCGCCATTTGCGTGAGCACGACACGCACGACTAGCGCATCAACGGCATTCGGCAGCAGGTGAAATGCGCTGAGCCCGGGATGCGCCCGCTCCTCAGGCGAGAAGTCCCCGCGAAGACGCGTGTCCTCGGTGTTCTGCAGCGCATGGGTTTGCCGCCGGCCCTCCTGCGGCGGGAGAGCGGCGCACGCGGCCAACAGGGCGATCAGAACAGCTGCGAGAAGACTACGAAACGTTTTCAATTTCGCGTGCTCCACAAGGCAGCAATTGGATTTCATTATGAGCGCCCGCGCTTGATACCGGCCATTGCAGCGAGCGAATTATGAGCGTTCTGCGGACGATTTCGCGATATCGGGCGGCTACGCCACGAAATGATTTGGCCGGGAGAGACTGAGAGGTAGGTGACCGATGTACCCCTCTGGGAGCGGTCGTACAAGTAACGACACGACAAACGACGACTTCGGGTCGCAAGTACGCATCCGCTAGTGGTGAGACCGGTCATTCGCGTCCGCCGACGCGCGAATGACAGGAAAGCGATCCGTAGCCGCCTGATCAACGCCGATACCCGAATGACGGCAATGGCCGAGAACCTGTCCGTCGTGTCTAAGCATCGTTGACGGGTTGGCAGCTCGACATTGACCGACGGGAAAATCGACGTTCGACCGGCATCGGGTTCGCCGGCCTGATCATCGCCGCACCCGCTGGGTCGAGCGCGCACGCGCCTGAGGGGCCCGGCCAGCACCCTGACGTGGTCGGTAAACGGGACCTTACGTGGCGCATCTTCACGCGTTGCGAGTGCAAAGGCCCGCGGGCGCGCTCTGAGTTGCTCAGATGTCTCTACTGGCGGCCGCGCCGCTCCTTTACGTCGAGTCATTGGTGAATCCCGCATCAGTTCTCGCAACTCGCCCTGCCACGATTGTGGCACAGTGGCGAGGCACTCCCCACTTGTGGGCGTCACGTTAGATCGCCAGCACTGCTTCCTGCAGGGGCAGGCAGTCGTCATCTGTCATCTCAACTCCTGGAGGGAGCGCGGGGCTTGGCTGATAGGCTTTCGGCCTGGCCGGCCTGTAATCCTGGTACTTATCACAGCGGAAACGCAATGCCGATACGAATCCGTTGTGGGCATGGAGACGCCTAGGCTGTCAGAGCTCACTGTTCTATCGCGAGTGTGCCTCAGACGGTTCAACCGACGGAAATATCCAGTGTTGAGAGCGCTGCGCGCACATCGGCAGTCGTAATGGTGGAGGCTCCCGATTCGATATGGCGTGCCGCGGCCTCGTCGATGAGCCGCTGCAATGCGGCGTCCGTGTCGGCGATCGAGCAGCCCTCAAGCGCCGTGATTACGCATTCCACGGTGTGCCGCGAAATTGCAAAGATGTCTCCCGCCTTGAGCTTCAGCCGGGAGCGGATATATGCCGCGAGCGACTCGCGTGACGGCACGTCAAAGCGGATCTTCTGCTCGAGGCGGCCGCCACGCAGCACCGCCGGATCCAGCGCCTCCGGATGATTGGTAGCCGCAATCACAAGTACGTCAGGCACGCGGCCATCGGCGCCGTCGATCGAGGCAAGAATGCGGTTCGTGACGGATACAGCCGCCGACATCCGTCTATTGCGGAAGACATCATCCGCCTCGTCGACGAATACGATGCACGGCCGCAGGTCCTTCGCCTGCCGGTATAGCTGGCTCCACGCGGAATGGCTGGCGAGAAGCTCGGCGCCCGTTGTCTTGAGAACCTCCCATCCGCTGGCCTTTGCGATGGCCATCGCGGCCTGCGTCTTGCCGGTGCCCGGTGGACCATACAACAGTACGCCGCGGGGAAGCGCGCCGCCGAGCTGTTCCATGCGGTGAACATGGCGCAGGCGCAGCGCAAGCCGTTTAAGTTCATCACGCGAGCCCTCGGGCATAATGATTTCGTCTACCGTCTTGACGTTCTCCGGCAGGTGCCCCTTCGACCCCTGGATGCGACGCATGGCCTGTATGGCAATATCGAACGAAACGGGTTCGTTCCCGAAAAGTCCTTCGCGCCGCATGTCGGCAAGTTGAGGTCCCACGGCCATCAGACGAGCCGCACTGAACCCTTCCCAGCGGGCCGCGACGCTTTTGAGCACGTGTGCACTGAGCGCCTTCGGTCCGAGCGCACGGAAGACGGTACGCGAAAGCAGCGCCTCACGTGCTGGCGCGTCTGGCGGTGGCACCTCGATCTTGAAGTCGAAGCGACCCTCGCGCACCGCGGCCCCGTCGAGCCAGTCGAGATCGTTGGTGGCGGCGACCAGGATAATTCGGGTGCCGCGCAGGCGGACGATCTCGGTGAGCATCGTGTTCGTCAGATCGCGATCCATGTGGTGGGAGTCGTGCCTCGCCTTGATGAATCCGTCCACCTCATCAATCAGGAAAACAGCCTGACCTAGCTGGGTGGCCTGCGCAAAAGTCGCCTTCAGGCGCTCAGGTGTTTCATTGATCCACTTAGAGGCGATGTCCTGATAGGCAATTGAGAAGAAGGGGATCCGCAACTCACCAGCGAGTGCTTCTGCGAACATGGTTTTTCCGTTTCCGGGTTTGCCGGACAGGAGGATGCCGTTTCTCGCCTGAGCGGGGTTGGCAAGGATGTCGCGCGCCGCGTTGAGTAGCCGGTTCTTTGTGTCAGCCATGCCGGTGATGGCGTCAAAGGCGAACCGGGCGCGCAGTATGCGGTCGTCCAGGGCGTACGCCCGCTGGGGCGCTGGTTGACCTGGTGCATCCTGTGCCCCAGAGCGTGGGACGGGCTGTTGTACGGGGCGCTGGGTGGATTGGCCGGTCTCGCCGTACCCGCGCCCGGCACGCAATGCCATCCACAGTACGATTCCGACGCCGAGCAGGCCCGCGCTCGGCACGGAATACTGACCGATCGCAAGCATAAGGATGGCGACGGTCCCGGTGACCATCAGCCAGCGGGCGGCGCGGACAAAGTGGTGAAGCGCGAGCGTCAGGCCCGTGCAGGCCAGCATCGCGAGCAGCCGGTGCCGGTCATGGAGGTGAAGAACCGATCCAACGCCGGCACCCATGAGGGTGCCAGTCAGAATCGGAGGGAACAGACGGGCCGTGAATACGATGGCATCCTTCATGGATGACTCTCCGTACAAGCAGTTGGGTTACAGGGACGAGACTGAATTTGGGCGTGGAAGAAAACCCGGAACGCCTAGCGATACATGGGCATGATCTCGTCCTCGATCATGCTGTACAGGTCGTCGCGGATGAACTGCGCGAACTGCGCGCGTTCGAAGAAAACCGCGGTGAGGAGAAGGGCCGTGAATCCGATTGAGCAGCCCTTGATCATGTCGATGACCCCGAGGGCAAACCCGTGTGCCAGCGCCGGACAGGCATCCTGAAGTCCACCTAGATGCTATGTGGGAGGGCAGCGACAGAAAGCCCGACTGGAGTAAAACGGGACTTGCACACTCGTTTTCTCCGA
>NZ_JAWRXB010000210.1:0-326 GCF_046535245.1 Paraburkholderia sp. SIMBA_030 | reverse complement strand
GAAAAGAAAAACCACCCTGGCGCCCAATACGCAAACCGCCTCTCCCCGCGCGTTGGCCGATTCATTAATGCAGCTGGCACGACAGGTTTCCCGACTGGAAAGCGGGCAGTGAGCGCAACGCAATTAATGTAAGTTAGCTCACTCATTAGGCACCGGGATCTCGACCGATGCCCTTGAGAGCCTTCAACCCAGTCAGCTCCTTCCGGTGGGCGCGGGGCATGACTATCGTCGCCGCACTTATGACTGTCTTCTTTATCATGCAACTCGTAGGACAGGTGCCGGCAGCGCTCTGGGTCATTTTCGGCGAGGACCGCTTTCGCTGGAGC
>NZ_JAWRXB010000209.1:0-326 GCF_046535245.1 Paraburkholderia sp. SIMBA_030 | reverse complement strand
CCGGCACCAACGATCCAGTGATCAAATCGATCGCCAGCGTCGACGGCGCTGATGTCGGCAAGTTCGAGAACCTGGTTCTGGACAAAACCCCAGTCAGCACCGCTGTCACCGACGAGCCGGGTACTCCAGGCAACGAAGGCGATCTGGTCAAAGTTACTATCACCGCTGACCAAGTCTCGGTTGCCGAGAACGTGAAGCCGACCTTCACCGTCCACATCAACACCGCGCTGGCGCACGACCTGGTCGTGACCCTGAGCAACAACGCCACCGTCACCATCAAGGCCGGCGAAACCAGCGCGCCGTACAGCCATGCTGCGCAAGGCGAC
>NZ_JAWRXB010000208.1:0-327 GCF_046535245.1 Paraburkholderia sp. SIMBA_030 | reverse complement strand
GTACTGGGCCGCGATTCCGCAGGCCGCCTGCACCAGGCTGTCAAAACCACGGCGTCCGTCCCATGGGCCACCACGGCCCCAGGCGCTCAATGTCGCAACCACGGTTCCGTGGTTCCGGGACATCAGGGAGTCCGGGTCCAATCCGAAACGCTGCAATGCGCCATCGCGATATCCGCTCACCACGACGTCGGCAGAGGCCGCAAGTGCCTGCACCCGTTCCACAACGCGATCGTCGCGGAAGTCAGCCACCGTGCTGCGCTTGTTGAATCCTGAATCAATGAACGCATCAGGCAGTTCAGGGATGGAGGGGGGATCGATGCGGAGGAC
>NZ_JAWRXB010000207.1:0-327 GCF_046535245.1 Paraburkholderia sp. SIMBA_030 | reverse complement strand
CTTTACGATGTGCGCGCTTTCCGTGTGATCGTGCGCGACATCAAGGATTGCTACACGGTGCTGGGCATCGTGCACAACCTCTGGCAGCCGGTGCCGCGCGAGTTCGACGACTACATCTCGCGTCCCAAGCCTAATGGGTATCGCTCGCTGCATACGGTTGTGGTCGGCGACGACGGGCGCGCCTTCGAAGTGCAGATCCGCACCCAGGAAATGCATCAGTTCGCGGAATACGGCGTGGCCGCGCACTGGCGCTACAAGGAAGCGGGCACGAAGGGCTACGGCGGCCAGTTCAGCGCGAGCAGCAGCTACGACGAGAAGATCGCCTGG
>NZ_JAWRXB010000206.1:0-328 GCF_046535245.1 Paraburkholderia sp. SIMBA_030 | reverse complement strand
GGCGATCTCCACCGAATACATCGAGAACGACGAGCCCGCTGCGAAACCGACTTATCGCGCGTATTACCCCGGCAAGGACGGCCTCGCCGCGACGCTCGAGCGCATCGTCACGAATTTTCAACTCGAGCCGCCGTTCGAAGATCTGACGCGCGACGTCGGCTGCGTGATGCAGGCGATTCACGACGCGTTCGGCACCTTCGACGAAGCGCCGAACTTCCAGATTCATGTGCTCTCGTCGCTGTTCTTTCGCAACAAGTCGGCGTATATCGTCGGGCGAATCAGCACCGGCGACAGGCTGCTGCCGTTCGCCGTGCCGCTGCGTCATGTG
>NZ_JAWRXB010000205.1:0-328 GCF_046535245.1 Paraburkholderia sp. SIMBA_030 | reverse complement strand
GGGGGCGCGAACTGGAAACCTTGGCCGCCTCCCTGGGAGTTATCGGTTCCGTTCTGCGGCGCTGCCGAAGAGGCCACGCTGATGGTCCGGTTCAAGGTGGAGACGATGCCGTCGGTTACCGTTCCGGTGAGGCCCAACGGTGCACCGATTGCGACGGCGGTGTCCCCCACGTTGACCTTCGATGAGTCACCCAGTGCGGCGGGTACCAAACCGGAGCCGTCGACTTTGATAACAGCCAGGTCCGACAACGGATCGGTGCCCACCACAGTGCCCTTGAGCCCCTTCCCGTCGCTCGTCCGAACTTCAATGGCTGCGTTGGAGGCCGCGC
>NZ_JAWRXB010000034.1:0-42915 GCF_046535245.1 Paraburkholderia sp. SIMBA_030 | reverse complement strand
TTGCAAGATGCTAGCGACCATATATGTGTTCTTGTGAAGAGCCCGGTATCGCGCACCGGTCGGACCGGTTGCGGCCAATAGTTGCCGTTCGCTCATTCCAGAATGCCGACATTCGAACGGCCGCTCCACATCCGAGACCTGCCGGATGTCCCTACGCAAGCATTTCTTCGGGGTGTTTTATCCCAGCCCACGTCTGCAAGCTCGGAGGCACGCGGCGAGACACTGTCACTAGCGCCTGCAGGTCGCCAATTTTGCTATTACTCCTCCGCCGGTCAAGCGCGAGTTCCCCGAGGACTTGCAGATCTTCCCGGACGGCTTTGAACCGGCCATGCCTGCATAGCGATGTCTGCAATGGCTTTCAGCTTTTCCAAGCTCGCTCCGTCTCGTGCCTGAACGGCCATTCCGCGAGTCATGGCGCTATAGAAGGCTGCAAGAGCGGGCACGTCGGTGCTGGACGGTAGGTCACCGTCCTCGATGCCCTTGTTCAACCGCTGCACCATCATCTGTTCGGCGTTGGCGCGGTGATCGACCATCGTCTCCCGAATGGAAGCGAGTTCGGGGGACAAGTGCGTCCCGGCCAGAGAGATCATGCAGCCCGGCGGGCGGCTCTGACGAGTGAATTCAACGGCGGTGGCATCGAGCAGCTCCTTGAATGCCTGTCGCGTGTCGGCCGTGCCGAACAAGCTGCCGGCGAACCAGACGCCCGACATGCTCAGGTAGGCGTCAGTCGCCTCCTTGTACAACTGCTCCTTGTTGCCGAACGAGTTGTAGAAGCTCGAAGGGCTGATCCCCATCGCCTGGGTCAACTGGTCGAACGAGGTGCCTTCGTACCCCTGTTCCCAGAAGAGCGTCATCGCCCGGTTCAGCGCTTCCGTGCGATCGAAGGTCGAGGGCCTGCCACGACTGCGCCGTAGCGTATCTTTTTTTGTAGTCATAGCTCCAAAAATAATTGACATGCTGTAGAGACGGGCCTATTCTGCCATAACGGAGCGATTGCTCCAATAATCAAATCCTTGCAGGAAGGAGTCTGCGATGCAGCGAATTGTTCACACCAACCATGGCGAGCCTGCCGAGGTGCTCAGGCTGGAAGCGCTTTCGGATGCCGGTCCCCTGATGAGCGGAACGGCTCTCGTGCGCGTATCGGCCATACCGGTTCACCCGGGCGACCTGCTCGGCGTCTCGGCTTCCCCCGCGTTCGGCGCGCCTCCGCGCATCCCGGCGGGGGGGCGGATGCCCGGCGTCGAGGGCGTGGGCGTGGTCGAAGCGCTGGCCGCCGACATCGGCCAGTCGACCCGGATTCAGGTCGGCACGCGGGTGGCCTTCTTTGCCCTCAACGGCGCCTGGAGCACCCGGGTCGTTGCGCCCGTGCAGTTGCTGATCACTGTGCCCGATGAGGTGAGCGACGAGGTCGCGGCACAGATGTTGGTCAATACATTGACTGCCAGGCTGGCGATGCGAGCCGGTCACAACGCGCTGCCTGAAGACAAGCGCGAGGATGTCACTGTCATTCAGACGGCTGCCAATTCCGCCGTCGGCAAGCTGCTGACTCAATTGCTCATCGAAGTGGGTGTCCATCCGATCCTGCTCGTCGGCTCCGACGCCAGCGCCGAAGCGCTCAGAGCCGCTCGCCCCAACCTGCCTGTCATCGTCACCGAGCACCCAGGCTGGAAGGACAAGGTTCGCGATGCGCTGGCGAACAGATCAGTCTACGTCGCGTTCGATGGCGTCGGCGGCGCGCTCTTGCCCGACGTAGCTGACTTCCTCGCCAGCGGGGGAACGATCATCAGCTACGGCTCGCTCGGAGGCGCAGTGACGGATATTCGTTCCATCGCCCCGCGTGCGCTGACCATCAAGGGGGTGTCGCTGTTCAGTTGGCAGTACGAGCCTGCGACGGTGCGCAGTGCGGATCTGGCCAAGGCGCTCGAACTCGCGCGCAACTTCCCGAACCTTTTCCCGGTTGCGCAACGCTATCAGGCGGGTGAGTACCTGAGAGCGCTTGAACACACCGGCCGCAGAGGGAAGACCGGCATGGTATTGCTCGCGTTCTGAGCCCCACGTGCCGAAGCACAGTCCTTCGGCTTTCCATAGAAGTAGCTTGTAAAAGGACGTAAGCCATGCGTGCTATCCAGAACACGGCTTTCGACAATCCCGTCGAGACACTGAAACTCGTCGACCTTCCGGAGCCGGCTGACCCAGGCCCGGATGAAGTCCTGATCGCGATGGAGTATGCACCGATCAACGGCAATGACCTGGCTGTCATCGCCAATCGCTTTGCTTACTCGACTCCGCTGCCCTCGGTCGTCGGCAACGAAGGCGTCGGGCGCGTGTTGCAGATCGGCTCGAATGTCTCCAACGTGAAGGTCGGCGACAGGGTATTGCCCCCGCTTTACGCGCTGACCTGGCGCGAGCGGCTGACGATTTCGGCCAAGGGGCTGTTTGCGTTGCCTGCCAACGTCGCCCCCCGGCAACTGGCCATGCTGCGCATCAATCCTCCTACCGCCGTACTGCTGATGGAGCGCTTTGTTGACCTGAAGGAAGGCGACTGGGTTGTGCAAAACGCGGCCAACTCCGGCGTCGGTCGCACGGTGATCGCGCTGGCGAAGAAGCGTGGCCTGCGAACCGTCAACTTCGTCCGTCGCCCGGAACTGATCAGGGAGCTGGAGAAAGCTGGCGGGGACGTCGTGCTCATCGATGAGCCCGGCGCCGTCGACAAGGCCAAGGCAGCGGTCGGTGCGGGCAATGTCCGTCTGGCCCTCGATGGCCTGAGCGGCTCGGCTGCGGCGCGTCTGATCGACGTGCTGTCGTACAACGGTACGCTGGTGAGCTATGCGTTCACGAGCGGCGAGCTGGTCACACCGGTCAACGTCGTGGACCTGCATTTGCGCGGCATCGTCGTCCGGGGCATCTACATCGACCTTCCGGAATACCAGCCGTACACCGCGGAGGCCATCAGGGAGTCTGCCGAACTGATGGCTCGCGGCGAGCTCCACCTGCCGGTGGCTGCCGTGTATCCGCTTGCGGACTACCAACAGGCTGTCGCGCACGCAATCAAGGGTGGCAAGGTGCTGATCGACCTACGCTCATCCAACTGACCCCGCTGTTCTCCCAAGGGCCTTGCTCCCGGGTGAGCATGGCCTCGTCGATTTACGTTGCCACCGAGGTATCGAAATGAAGATTGGTTTTATTGGAGCCGGTGCTGTAGCGCAGTCTATCGCCAGGAGCGCTATTCAAGCAGGACACGAGGTTGTATTGAGTTCGCGTCGCGGGCCCAATGCTTTGCGCGATATCGTGGCCGGACTCGGTCCGAAAGCATCGGCGGATACGGTTCAGGAGGTGGCTCGGCTCGAGCTGGTCATGCTCGCCGTACCATGGCTTCAAGTCCCATCAGCCCTGGAAGGCCTGCCCAATTGGGCAGGCCGCATTCTGGTGGATACCACCAACCCTTTTGCGCAGGTCGAGCCAGAGCTCGTTCTGGCGGACCTGGGAGGCACTGGCGCCAGCGAGATCGTCGCGGCACATGCGCCAGGGGCTAGGGTGGTCAAGGCGTTCAACGCCATCCGTATGGAGCACTACGACAAGGGGCCGACGTTTCATGAGGGGAAGCGTGCAATCTTCGTCTCCGGTGACGACGCGGACGCAAAGGCTGTGGTGATCGGACTCGTCAAGGAGTTTGGCTATGCATCAGTCGATCTTGGCAGTCTGATCTCGGGTGGTCGATTGCAGCAAGCCGGTGGTCCCATTGCTGGCCACGATTGGGTCCTGGCTTTGTAAGTTGTTGCTGGGAGCGATGGTCGAATCGCTGATGGCTACATCTGCCGTAGCCGTCCTGCGGAGCGAACCCATCAAGAGTGCGTTCGCCACAGACTGGCGGCCGACCTCGAGAAATTCCCACGCGGACTATTCCGGGACCGGACGACTTCCACACACGAACATTGCGGCTGCGTTCTTCTGGCACTTGATTGCGGATCGTCAGTGACCGTGCTGGGCGACCGCTCGATTCTGATACCGGCCTTTGAAACTCCGATGGTTCGACCGGCTGCTGCGGGTCGAACAGAGACTTTCGGGGAGCGACGCCGAGGCGCGTGTGCGGACCTCGCGTGAACATTCGCGGCGCGCTTCGCTGACCTGCGCTGCTAATAGCGGGGCGGGAACAATGCTGGGGTGTCGCAAGGCAGATCAACCGGAGGAGCGTGACATGGCCGAACAGCACAAACCCGCCGAGAAGGGTTCAGACGTGGGATCTACAAGGTGAAAGAAGGCGACGGCGGCTCCGGTTTCGAAGTGACGTGTGTCGAAGGCGAGCATTTTCCCCCAACGCCCAGCGGCAGGGGTGCGCACTAGGAGTTGGTTCACGGCGCGACGCACTCGCACAAGCACAGCGAGCCTGGCAGCGGCGACAAGTAGATATCAGCCGGCAGCAAGACGGCATCGTCACTCGAAGGACGAAACGACTTGACGACGAGACGACGGGCGCCGCGGCATGCCACCGGGCCGGCTGCCGCCATCACAGGGAAGGACACGTACGATGGAGAAAGGCGCCTGGAATACGGTCAATACTTCCCGCGCCGGTGCTTTTTGCTCGCCGGCTGTACCGCCGGCGGCAGGCCGTATGCCGGGCCTCACCTCGGTCCAACAGAGTGTCGCGACCTGGCGGCACTCAGGACCAACGCGCCCCCCAAAGATGGCGCAACACCATAGCGAACTGGCTGCCCTGAGGAAAGCGGGCTACGACCCCGTCACCGTGGTATGACGATCCATACTACCCGGATGACCTACAAGCGGCACAGTGCCTGGTCGACTACTGGTTCCAAACGGAGTGTCAGCAGCCTCAACCCGGCTGAGAAGCCAAGGTGAATGCGAACCACTCCAGGCTAAGCGCGTACTAACTGCACGTTGCATCGCGGCCGTGATCCCTTGGCGCGTGCGGTGGAAATCATCCAAGGGTCCGCGCTCAACGAGTCCATCCGATGCGGCACAGTTTTGATTGTCCACTGGTCCGCCCTGTCAATATCGCCGAGTTGAGACGGTCTCATCAATTCCGTTTTTTCCAGTCTCGCGAAAGTGCGCCCGGTCCGCTCGCGCGGTAATGGGGCTCCGGCCCAACGGTAGTGGTCCGGGAAAGGAAACCGACTCTGTTTCCGTGTTGAAGGGCGAGGCAATCCGCCTCGTCATTCAACGGGAGCAGAGTCATGACTCACACCAGCCACGGTATCAGTCCGCTGCGCCAGCGCATGATCGACGACACGCGCATGCGCTAGCTCACGCCCGGAGCCCAATCCGGTTATCTGCGCGTGGTGCGGCAGTTCGCCGCGTTCCTCGGGCGAGCGCCTGATACCGCCACCGTCGAGGACCTGCGACGCTACCAGCTGCATCTGGTCGACGACGGCGTGTCACCGACCTCGCTCAATTCGGCGATCACCGGACTGAAGTTCTTTTTCGAGATCACGCTCAACCAGCCTGAACTGATGGCGAGGATGCAACCGGGGTGTGTGCCCCGCACGCTAACAGTTGTACTCAGCCCGGACGAAGTGGGCCGGCTGATCGCCGCCACCGGCAACCTGAAGCACCAGGCCGCGTTGTCAGTCGCTTATGGTTTTCGGCACGGGGCCGCGACGCTCCGTGCTCAGATGCGGCCAGACAAATAGCTGGCTTTTCGCCATCTCGACCGCCAAAGCAACGGGATTTTGGCCGACTCCGCGATGCGTGCGAAACCCAAGCCCGCTGTGGCGTTCAGCCAATTCCGGCAGCTCGAAAAAACCCGAAACCAGTTGGTGCTTTGATGGGCGAGCGTTCGTGCAGCCGCACGGTGCTGCCAGAAAAGTCGGTTACTTGGGCGGCGGCAGCGAAGGATCGAGCTTGGCCGAATCCCTGACGAGCTGATCCGTCATCGCGGCCGCGACCGGGTTCCAGCCCGTGCCTGGCTTCGAGCTACGTTGGTCCACGCTGGCGGGAGCGGCGGACATATCCGGCGGAGGCAACGAAGGATCGAGCTTGGCCGAATTCCGCACCAGTTGGTCCGTCATCGCGTCCCCGGATTGATACGTGCCGCGCTGGTCCGTGCTCGCACGATCACCGAGGCTGGCGGGCGGCAAGGACGTGGGAGGCGGCAACGAAGGATCGAGCTTCGCCGATTCCCTGACCAGTTCGTCCGTTTCCGGTGTCGCGCCTTGAGTCGTTATCGCGCGACGGTCCAGACCGTCTCGTCCACGCTGGGCGCGCTGCGCCGGAACCACCTTCGGCGCACGCGAGTCCTGCACGTTCACCGCCGCGACTGCCGTCGATGGAGCCCGCTTTGGTTGTGCCTGCAGTTTCGGTTGCCCGATGACTTGTGCGGCGGCCGGACTGGATGCGGGCGCGACCTTCATGCGCGCAGGTACGACTGTCAGAGCGGGAGCCGGAGTGGGAACCACCGGATGCTGCGCGATGGCAGTGCTTTTGGTGATTGCACCGGATGGCTTCGACTGGCCGATGCTGCCTTCCGTCACGTGATCGCTGACGCGCGAATCGACGACAGGACGGCGTGCGGATTCATCCATGGCGGCCGTGACTTCTGCCATTGCGCGGCGGTCCGCCTGAAGGAGCATCAGGTACGTGGTCCCTGCTGCACCGAGCAGGAGCCCTCCAATAATCATCAAAATCTTCCGGGTATTCATATTCATCATACTTACTGATGATTGGTCGCAATAATGATTGCGGGCAAGCACGGTTCGATATGGAAAGGACTGCTTATGCTGGCCAGCGAGTCGAACTGCTCGGCGGGGGTTGTCGGACGCCGTTGTCTTTCATCTGCCCTTTCACAATCATGTGCATGAGTTCGATGCCGCCAAGCAGGATGCGGGTGCAACGAAAATTCTTGCACCCGAGCAGGGTGCGCCGCTTGATCGCGCAGCGGTCCTGTTCGATGAACCGATCTTGGTGCCGGCGGGCTGCCATAGATCCTGGCTTGCGAGTGCGCGGGCCTTCGCGTGGCGCGCGCTGATCGACACGAAAATATCCGTGCCCAGCTCGTGCAGCAGGTCACGCAGCGTTTCCGTCTGCGCCATGGGGGTCGCTTGTCCAACCTGGTGATCGCGTCGGGCGCACGAGGCTCCATTTCAGGAGGCACCGCCCATGCGCCGCGGCCCGGCCTTCAGCGCCGCGCGAGCCAGCAGCATCAGATGATAGTAGAGGCGCAGGCTGAAACCGTGTTTGTATGCGAACGGATGCCCGAGCGCGATGCGAAAGCCGCTTAGCGGCGCACCGTTCTTCGCATGAACCGAGACCACGATCGGCACGATTCGCCGCAGTGCCGTCCTGCGCGCGGGTTCCAGCGCCGGATCGAGCTTCAGTCCGGCCAGGAACGCATACGCGCCGACCGACGCGGCCGCCATCGAACCGCGCGTATTCGCCGAGACCGACACCGCTGTCTTGCGATAGTACGAAACGTATTCGTTCAGGTAGTAGACCTGCTTCGCTGCAAGGCAGAGCTTCGCACCGAATACATAGTCGCAGCTCATGCCGTACTGCTCTTCGTAGCTGATCTGCTTGACGAGGCGTGCGTCGGCAAGCCAGCCGTTGTTGGGGAACATCTGGATCAGGCCTGTGCGGCCGGGCGGTATCTGCAGTCCCTCGGCTTGCTTCGTGCGATAAAAGTCGGCGTTCAGACGATCGCTGGCCGCGCGATCCACCTGGCCCTTTGCATCGACTTCGTACTGGTCGGCGAATACGACGTCGAGATCCGGATACGTCTGCCACGGCAACAGCAGGCGCTCGATGCCGTTGTCGACGAGGTAATCGTCATCGTGGATCAACAGGATCCTGTCGCCGCTCGCCCGTGCGAACAGGCTCGCGACATTGCGCGCCTGGCCGAGCGACGGTTCGTTCTTCAAGTAGCGAACGCGTGAGTCGTGCTGATACCGTTCGGCAATCAAGCGCCGTGTGCGTTCGTCTTTCGAATCGTCGCCGATCACGATCTCGATGTTTGCATACGTTTGTGCAAGACATGAATCGATGCACTGCACGATCAGTTCAGGACGATTGCATGTCGGCAGACAGATGGAGACTTTCAGGTGTGTCGTCATGGGTTCGCCAAAACGCTTGGAGAGCCGGGCATTTGACGCCTGCCGGCGCAGGATCAACGCTCGTCCGATAGCCATTGACGGCCGTTCCACAAGAAAATAGGCGAGGGTTGCGACGGGAAAGACGAGCAGAGCCGCCAAGGCCAGCGCAATCCATGCCGTGTCCGGGGAGGGCATCAGATGGATCAGTGATAGCAGGAGCACCGTATGCGTCAGGTAGAGGCTATATGAAATCGCACCCAGAAAGACGATCGGCCGCCATGCCAGTATCGATGTGATCCGCCCGGATACGAGAGACGTACAAATGATACCGGAGGCGCCCACGGCGACGCCCCAATCGAAGAGAAAATCGGCGAGGCCGCCCGGCGCGAAGTTTAGGATCACCCGAGAGAAGAAGTAAAACCCGAGCGACGCCATGAGGACCACGGCCCTCCGGATTGGTGTTCCGAGCCATTGTTGCCAGCGAGTGCGATGGACAGCAAGCACCGCGCCGACGACGAATATGCCAGTGAAGTGGGCTGTGAGCTCCCATTCCACCTTCAGATTGGCGTTGTACGGGTCCCTTCCTTCGAGAAACAGTAACAAATACGCGCCGGCGGAAATGATCATCGCTGCCGCGATGGAATGGCTCGCACGCAGGCGTACGACGAAGAACACAATCACCGGGAAAAACAGCGAAATACGCATCTCGTAGATCAGCGTCCAGATCACCGGTATGACGTGGTCCGCTCGATACCGTCCCAAGAAGAACAGGTGGCTGACCACATCCGAGGCCGAGAAACTTCCGTCCCAGGAGCGGTTGGCCCAAACCCCCGCCCAAGGAACGGGACCCTCGTAGACGAGCGACATCACTGTATAGGCGAGGGAAAAGACGGCAACAAACGGCAGATATATGCGGCAAATCCGCTTCAGAATGTAATCCCCGTAGCCGGGCTTTCGGCTCGAAGTTAGCTGAAGCGTCAGCACGAATCCGCTGATGATGAAGAAAAGTATGACCGCGTCGTGCCCGGTCAAAAGAAAACGGAGCGGGGTTCGCCACATCCAGCGCAGCGGATCGATGATCGTGAAGTGGTTCAAAACCACCGTGAGTGCCGCGATGCCCCGCAGAGCGTCGAGCTGCGTAAAGTGCCCACCAACAGGCCTAGTAGTCGCGTCCATCCGACTTGCATCCCCAAGGAAAGAGCCGACCGAATCGACCCGACTGTATCCAGGACACTAAACTGCCCGAAATTAAATCGAAAAAAAACCCGATAATGTTAATAAACGCTTCAAAAAGTATCCACCGGCGTCACAGGAAGAGGACTGGAATCGCCGCCTGTGTTGGCTTGAGCATGTCGCCGGTGGCCGACGCATGTTGCGTCGTGTTCGGACTTTAAACACCGAAAAAAAAAAAGGGGCGGCGAGGTGCGGGTGAAGTGCAGTTGTTGGACTTAACCAACAGGCGGGTGTTGAAATGGGATTTTTTCCTCTCGCTCCCGGCTCTGGCTCCGGTCCAAGTTCCGCGAAGGTTCGCAGACGGCGCCGAGGACTGACTGTCCGGGAGGGTCGTCGGTGCTGATACCTTACGATTCGGCAACGGTAATTCTCACCGCTGCCGGGATGTCACGCAGGCAATGCTTACCTATTCTACCCGACGCCTTATTTCAAGGATTTTGTGCGGCTTCAGGTCCAGCAGTTTGAAGTAGTGATGTGCGCCGGTCGCAGAAATCGCCGACTCCGCAGCAATAGCGCGTCCGCCCCAATGCATGGAACTGTCGGCAGGCTTGGAGTGCAATCAAATTCACGTCACCCTGGCTTCCACCGATACATCATCACCTTGCCGCGCGCGTCTTCTTCGACGAACACCAGGTATTCGCCGTTATTGCGCCGATACGCGCTGACGCCGTTCGGCACGTCGACCCAGCCGGACGCACGGCCCACTTCAGGGCCGGGCCGGATCACGCCGACTTCCTTGCCGGAATCCTTGTCGTACACATGCACGGCGCCCACCGGCTCCACGGCGAAGACATACTTGCCTTCCACCGTCAGTCCGATGATCGTCGCGACCGGCTTCGATTTCGTATTCCACGGCAGCGTGATTGCGTAGCGCTGCTCGGGTTTGCCTGTCGACCATTTGTCGTAACGCACCAGAACGCGGCCCACCTCCTTCCAGAAGCCGCGGTCAAGCGGAGTCTGTGGCGTGTAACCCGTCACATAGAGCGTGTCGGTCACGGGTTCGTAGATTGCTCGACGAAGTGCGGTGAATGGCTGCGGCACCGGGTACGCAGTCATGTTCGAATACGAATAAACCGGGTTGCCGCTCGCATCGAGGCCGCCGAGGTGCAAACGGTAGACGCCCTCCGAATCGCGTGTGCGCCAGATATCGCCGGCGGTGTCGACCCACCAGCCCCAGCCGCCTGCCAGCTTCGCGCCGCTCGTGTTGGGCATGAATTCGTCGCTGTCGAAGCTGCCGTCGCCGTTCGTGTCGCGCCAGATCCAGTCGCCACCCGGCGGCGCGTTGGGCACCTTCGCCACAGCCTGACCGCTGCCCGCGATGAAGCCGGAAGGAATCGCCACCTCGCCGTCATGCGGCGGATCGAAGCGGTAGATCTTCAGATGGTCCGCGTACATGTCGGTCAGGAACAGAAACGTACGGCCCTTCAACCTGCGTGCGATGGGCAGACCCGGCCACGGGTCGGTATGAAGTACCGGGTCGTCCGGGTACCTGAACCGGTCCGATAGAAAGCCCGCATATTTCCATTCGTGCCCAGTTGGCTTCGACAGATCGAGTTCGAAGCGCTTGTTGCCCGTGTAGACGCTGTCAGGACGCGACGGATCCATCCATGCACCGTCGACGAACAACAGGCCCTGCACCTGCCACTGTTGACGCCTGTCGGGCGCATAGCTTTCGAGCGTCGCGCCGAGCGTTGCGCCGGCCGAGTCGTAACGCGGTCCGATGCCGTTGGCCGATACATACACATTGCCGCGAACGTCGACACCCACACCCGTTAGTCCGTTGAAACGCTGCGGTCCGGGCCGCCCCGGTGTACCGCTGAAAATCCCGCCACGTTCGCCGAGCGTGCCGCTCGCGGCGTAATGCCCATTCGTCTTGCTGAAGAACAGCACCTGCTGCCGCGGCCCGTTGTCCGCGATCAGCACGCGTCCCAGCTGATCGACTGCGATATCGACCGCGACCGTGTCCGCGGGCAGCGGCAGTTCGTCGTTCAGACGCTGGCCGCCCGATGTGTAATGCGCAACACCGGGCGCACGGTCGCCGCGCGTATCGGTAAGCGCCCACACAGTGCCGTCAGGCGCAAGCGCGATGCGGCCCGGTTCGTGCACGTCCCATGCGTCTTTTTTCATCATTGAATCGGCGTCATAGATCTGGATGCGATCGCGCGTGGTGTTCGATACGTACAGCGTCGTATCGCTCGCCGCGAGACCACCGATATCCGCTACCGTGCCGGCCGGCACTTCGTTCACCATCAGAAAGCTCGCCGCAAGCCGCGCACGCGGGTCCCCTGAATTGGCGGCCAGCTGGAACGGCACACTGCGTTTCGTATCGCCGATGTCGCGGCGCGAAACGCCATACCACTGATTGCCCTTTTCCGGCCAGATACCTGGCGACACCAGATGGCCTCTTTCATTGCCGACCGCGACCGCGACAAACAAATACCTGTGATTCACCGCGACCGCGTTGCCGCCGCCGTTGCCCCAGCCATGCGTGCCACCGGAAAAACCGAGCATTTTGCCATTCTGATACACGCTCGCTTCGGCGCCGCTTTCATCCCACGGTGCATTCGTGTAGACCTTACCGTCCGGCGCGACCGCGATCGCGGTAATGTTGATCTGCGTCCACGTGCCATCGCCGTAGCCGAAGGTGTTGCCGATCCACGACGTCTTCACATTCAATGCGGTTTCCGCGGACGCGGTGAAGGTAGCAAGGCAGGCGAGAGTGCAGAGAATTCGGGCGAATGCGAGACGGGACAAAGTCTTCCTCCAGTCCGAGAGCCATTTTGCGGCCGACGGCTCGCAAGTGGTATATCCACGGGGTAGATTGCTAGACCGGCACGCAACGACGAGATCACGGACTGAGTGCTGGCATCGGTACGACTGGCTGATACGGGCTGGCCCTTCACAAGTCGCCCTTCCGGGCAGAGCCATGTCGCCGATCACGATACCCGGAAAATCCGCCGCAACGAAAACCAAAAATAATTCGGATATGCACTTAATGCGGCCTTCTGGCCGGTGGTTATCCCACGCAAAGTCATGAGCGGCCCTAAAGCGCGCAGCGCGACTACGGCTCCGTGGTGCTCAGAAAGATGGTGCGACAGAGACTGACAGGACACTCATGATGGAGATATAGAGCAGCATATAAAGCCTCACCAACATCCCGGTACCCCTCTGCCTAGTCGATATCGTCGAGCGTCAGGTGCCGGACCTCGCAGGCTCGCAATCCCATTCTCACCAGGATCAGCAGAATGGCATGGTTGCGCAGCTCGTGTGGACTGCTGTCCAATGTTGCGCCGATCACGCGCTCGATTTCCTCGACAGCCCGAGCCTCCGACTACCACACTTTTCACTGACGAACCTTAAGTCTTTACTGTTTCCGCCGATATCCAGTTCAGGTCCGCTCGCCGAGCACGCATTTCCCGCCGCGTTTCCCGGGAAGTGCGAATCAATCGCGCGGCGGATCGGTTTAGCCCATTCACGGGGCGGCAACGGCGGGGCCTCACGATGCAACGCCGGATGACCGGACGACCACATGGGGCAGATCACACATTCACTCGAGGACGAAAACGTCGCGCCTTTCGCATGGATTTCGCGTTTCTGCGACATCGCTTCGATTTGGGAGGGTCATCGGGCGATCTCTCACTATCGACCATCGCAGCCAGATCGGCAGACGCAAAGCATAACTAATGATCAAGAAAAACATCTTTACCATATTCGTTGCAGCAATGCTGATTGCTGTGATCGCGCCACATTGTCAGGCGGCGTACACGTCCGACTGGTTGGCGAACACATTCGGGACCAACACCACCCGCGTGGGTAGCGTCGCCCGTTCCATGTGGGTAGCGCCCGAGGGCGTCATCTATACGGCGTCCATGTGGGACGAAAACGAAGGGGGCGTCGCAATTTACGCGAACGGTAAAAGCATCGGGTCCATAGGGGGGCACGGCGAGTTTCAGGGCGGCGCCATAACGGGCAATGCAACGTCAATCTTCACTGCCTTGCAATATAACGCCGCTTACGGCAGCGGCACGGTGGGCCGATACGGCCGAACCAGTCAAACCCGCGATCTGCTCATATCGGTCAGCGCGACAACGGCTGAGAAGCGGGCTGATGTCATCACCGGACTCGCGACGTCGGGCTCACTCCTCTATGCGAGCGACTTTCCCGGAAATCGCGTCCGGGTCTACACCACTGCCGGCGTGTGGCAGCGGGATATCAACGTCTCAGGTCCCGGCGCGCTCGCCGTGGACGGAGCAGGAAACATCTGGGTGGCTCAGAAGAGTGCGGGCACAATCCTCGAATTCGATCCAACCGGCAGACCGCGGAACACCATCCAGATGTCCACTGCCTCCCGACCGTCGGCGCTGTATTTCGATGCGACGACTGTGCAGCTCATGGCCGGCGACGAGGGACCCGACATGAACATCAAGACCTACAACATCTCGGGCACTCCATGTCTTGTCAGCACGTTTGGCATTCAGGGCGGATACCTCGACACCACGACCGGGATCAAAGGTCAGGTAGGGGCCAAGCGGTTCACCCGCGTCGTGGGCATCGGCAAGGACGCCACCGGCAACCTGTATGTGCTCAATAACCCTTGGGGCGGCACCTGGGACCTCGGCCGCGACGGTGGCACCGACATTCATTCGTACGGCCGCTCCGGCAGCCTGCAATGGAAGCTTCAGTCTCTCAACTTTGAGGGAGTCGCCGCTCCGGACCCAGGTACAGACGGCGCCTATTTCTATGGAGGCACCAACATCTACACAGGCTCCGCTGGCGGAACCTTCGTCGCGAACACCGTTGACGCGATCGATTACCCGTCCGATCCACGACTCAACATCAACGATCTGGGACGCGGTGAGCACTTCGGTCAACTCGCCGCGGTCGGCGCAAACCGGATTCTTGTGGCGGGCGGCCAGGACCCAGATAACTTTTACTTCTTCCACTTCAACGCTGCGAATGGCTACATCGCCATACCGGATGCCACGCTTCCCGGTGCAGCGTTCAATACGGCCGCGAGGATCAGGGAAGGATTCTGCCTCGACAGCAACGGCGACGTCTGGGCCGGTTTGGACGGGACAAACGCCATCTGGCACTATGCGCTCACTGGCTTTGATGCCAGCGGCAAACCGACATGGGGGGCTGGCATTCCAACTCCGATTCCGGGCACTATCAAGCCATTGACGCGAATCATCTACCTGCCGGAAAGCGACACCATGATCCTCGCGCAAGGCATTGTCGGGAGCACAGACTGGACGTCGATCGGATCGCGGGTCGAGGTTTATCACGGCTGGCGCGCTGGCAATACCACCACTGCAAATCCGGTAATCAACATTACCAGCGCCAATCCCAAGTCGATCACGGCTACTGGCAACTATCTCTTTGTCGGATACGTACACACAGTGCCCAATATCGATGCCTTTAATCTCAACACAGGCAGCCTGGACGCCACGTTGACCAACAGCAGCCCCGATACCGTGTACGTCGGCAATGACGTGGATTCGATGTACGGCCTGCGATCGTACCGTCGGACAACCGGGGAGTACGTCATTACAAAAGACAACTACAACGCTTCTAGCGTGGTTGTTTATCGTTGGACACCCTGATCAACCGCTCTCATGCAATCGAGGCCGCCATGCAACGCCAGTGAAGCTGGCGACATGATCTGCTATCGTTGATCGAGCGGAAGACGGCTGCGCAGCGAGATGTGACGCGGGCGCGCATCGCGTTGTGGGGCCCACGAGGGCCAATCCAATACGGTGATTGCGCGGGAACTGGGTGTATCGGTGCAAAAGGTCTGCCTGTGGCGCAAGCGCATTGCCCAGCAAGGTGCACAAGGCATTCGCGAGGGCGAGCGTAGTGGCCGTCCGCCACGGATCACGCACGAAGCGCGACTGCAGTCGTCCTGGGGGTTCTGTCGCATCAACGCGGAGAAGGTAAAACTCGAGGTTGACGAAAACGCTTTGGCCGCGCGATGAAGAAGACACTGACGCCACGAACGACGCTCGCTCCGGGCATCGTCAAGGTTCTGAAGCGGCTGCACTATCCGCTTGAAGTGATGCTACTGTGCGTGCGATGGTTCGTTGCCTACTCGCTGAGTCTTCGCAATCTTGAGGAAATGCTGGCTGAGCGCGACATTGGCGTCGATCATTCGACGGTGCATCGCTGGGTCATCAAGATGATGCCGCTGTTCGAAAAGACATTTTGCAAGCTCAAGCGTCCGGTCGGCAAGAGCTGGCGTGTTGACAAAACCTATATCAAGGTCAAGGGCTCGTGGAAGTATCTTTACCGGGCGGTGGATAAGGCGGGAAACACCATCGATTTTCTGTTCCGATCCAAGAGAATGCCGAGCGCGAGATGTCCATCAAGATTCGTCAGATCAGGTACTTGAACAACATTGTGGAGGGACCATCGGGCCATCAAACGCCGAACCCGGCCGATGCTCGGGTTTAAGGATTTCAACTGCGCGCGTCATTCTGGGTGGCATCGAGCTGATGCACATGATCAAGAAAGGACAGATGCAATGCTCGGGAAAAACTGTCCTGGCTGCCGCTCAGCAATTTTACTCGTTGGCTTCATAAGCAATCCTTTTCATATTGTCTTTTCTCGACCCGCTTGCCTTACTGCGACAGAACCCATTCGCGCGTCACTGGGCGCTGCGGCGACGGTCACGCTACCACCTGTCCCTCACATCAACGCGTGGCCTGGGACGCTCGTCACTTTGCTGCTCACCGACGTCGATGGCCGGTCGTTCACTATCCAGTTGGAAAACATTCGTGAACAATTTGGCACCCGGTTTTCATGCTCAAACCTCGAACAAAAGGGGTACGCGCTAATGCATCGCATCGCCCGGCCTGCGAGATCTATCAGGTCGTTTGTAAGCGCGATTTCTAGCGCACATGGTTTCTCGTAGGCTGAAGGCGCAGCATGTGTCCACCCATTTTTCAGTGGACACACCCTCGTGAACGAGAACAGTGCAGATTTCTTGCCGCTGCGTGTAACAGGCATAAGCGCAGACGGCAAGCGTAGTTTTGACAAACGCGGCAAGCAACGACTGATCGAGGCCTGCCTGCAACCAGGGGTGTCGGTCGCCGGCATGGCGATCAAGGCCGGCGTGAATGCAAACCAGCTTTGGCGCTGGATCAGCAGACATAAGGCCCGGCATGCGGGCGCCACCGCTGTGGCGGATACGCCCGAGGTCCCGCCGCCAGCATTCGTTCCGGTAGTAGAGGTCACGGACGCCACTGCGGTGGTTGTACCGCAGCAGCCGGAGAAGCCCGGGGCACTATTGCCCGCACCGGTACGCCGTGAATCCATGCCTGCGTCGCAACGTCCGCCATTGCCGTCGCGACTGGTCGCGCAACTGCCCAATGGTGTGAGCCTGGAACTCGAATGCATGGGGCACGACACGGCGCTCGTGAAGGCAATGATCGACGCGCTGAGGGTACGCTGATGTTCCGCCTCGACGCTGACCTGCGGATCTACCTGCACCGCGAGCCGATTGACTTCCGCAGCGGCATCAACAGCCTGGTTACCCTGGTCGAGCGATCGATGCAGCTCGATCCGCTCGCGCGCGCCGTGTACGCCTTCCACAACCGCAAGCGTAACCGGGTCAAGCTGCTGCTTTACGATCGCTCCGGGTTCTGGCTGATGTTGAAACGACTCGAGGCGGATCACTTCGCCTGGCCACACCGGCAGCAGGCGGTGATCGAACTCACGACCGAGCAGCTTCATTGGCTGCTCGATGGTATCAACATCGATGCCGTGCACCGC
Source organism: Paraburkholderia sp. SIMBA_030 (assembly GCF_046535245.1). Taxonomy (NCBI): domain Bacteria; kingdom Pseudomonadati; phylum Pseudomonadota; class Betaproteobacteria; order Burkholderiales; family Burkholderiaceae; genus Paraburkholderia; species Paraburkholderia sp. SIMBA_030. The sequence continues at coordinate 25,873 of NZ_JAWRXB010000034.1, read as the reverse complement.
CATCCCGAGCGGCAGTACAGCTATACGAACTGAATCGCGCCCGAACAGTTGTTGCCGGTAAACAACGGCGAGCGCGATTTTTACAAATTCCCGTAAACCCATGCGGCGCTGCGCTTCGCTATTGTGGAACGCATGAGCGCACCCAACCTTTTCCGATTGCCGCCGGCCGCCAAGGCCTATATCCGCGATCTCGAAACGGGCATCTCTGAGCGCGATGCGCAGATCGCGGATCTGATCAGGCGCGTCGAGATGCTCGAAGAGCAGTATCGCCTCGCGCTGGCTCAGCGTTTCGCGCCGAAGAGCGAGAAGCGCAAGGATCGCGTGTTCGACGAGGCCGAGCAGATCGCCGAAACCGAGCCAGCCGACGAGGACGACGATCTGCCCGGGCTTCCCGAGACCGGGCTGCCCGATGTCGATCCGCCCGAGTCTCGCAAACGGGGCCGCAAGCCGCTGCCGGCAAACTTGCCGCGCGAACGCGTCGAGTACGATCTGCCCGAGGATCAGCAGGCTTGCCCATGCTGCAGCAAGCCTCTGCATCGCATCGGCGAGGACGTCAGCGAACAGTTGCACGTCGAGGTCAAAGTGACGGTCCGACAGAACGTCCGCTTCAAGTACGCCTGTCGGAATTGTGAGAGCTACGCCGAACGGACCCCGATCATCCTCGCGCCAATGCCAGCGCAGCCGCTGCCGGGTAGCCACGCGAGCCCGGCGATAATCGCCACCGTCACGGCGGGCAAGTACGTCGACGGCACGCCGCTGTACCGCATGGAAGACGTGCTCGGGCGCTCGAACATCCCGATCGGACGAGGCACGCTGGCGAACTGGATCATCCGCTGCGGCGAACTGCATTACAGCCGGCTGTACGAAGCGCTCAGGCAGGTCCTGCTGGGGCAGTCGTTGATCCACGGCGACGAGACGACGGTCCAGGTACTTAAGGAGCCCGATAAGTCCGCGCAGAGCAAAAGCTACATGTGGTGCTATCGCAGCGCGCAAGACAGCGCCGAGCCTGTCGTGCTGTTCGAGTACCAGCCCGGACGCGGTCAGGAATATCCGAAAGCGTTTCTCGACGGCTACAAGGGCATGTTGATGAGTGACGGCTACGCCGCGTGGCGTACGCTCAAGAAGGCCACACACTTCGGATGCATGGCGCACGCGAGGAGGGCATTCACCGATGTCCTCAAGGGGCAGAAGAATAAGCCCAGCCCCCGCGTGGCCAAGGCGCTCGAGTACTTCCAGGCGTTGTACCAGGTCGAGGCGCTGGCCAAAGGCGAACTGCCCGACGGCGAGACGCGCGTCGGCTACACATACCGCCTTCGGCAGCAGCATGGCGTGCCGTTGCTAAACGCCTTCAAGGCGTGGCTCGACGAGCTGGCGCCGAAGGTGTTGCCCGAGAGTCTGCTGGGCAAGGCAATCAGCTACTGCCGGAACCAATGGCCGTACCTGAGCCGTTACGCGATGGACGGTCGAGCCCCAATAGACAACAACGTGATCGAACGCGACATCAGGCCATTCTGCACTGGCAGAAAATCGTGGCTCTTTAGCGACTCGGTTGCCGGCGCGAAAGCGAGCGCGATGGTCTACAGCTTGATGCTTACGTGTCGCGCCTGCGGCGTTGAACCCTATGCGTATCTGCTGCACGTTCTGACCGAGCTGCCACAGCGTGCACCGGATGCCGACATCACCGATCTGCTGCCGTTCAACTTCGCCAAACAGAAAAGTGCGGCGATGCCGCCCTAAGCGACTTAACGACAAATTGCTTGCACTTGAACCGTGGTTACCCGGTAACATCGGGCAGTGAAGCTATCGCTCGGCGCTGAAGTAGGCGTCCCATTGCGGCGAGTCAGGCTCAAGCCGACGCACGATCGCGTCGTCCGCTCGCGTGATCAACCGTTCCAGCATCTGACGCTTCGTCACCGCATAGCGTCGCGCCAGGCGAGCCAAGGCAAGATCGGCTTCCGTACTCACCCACATATCGAGCCGCCGATCTCCGTTACCGCTCTCGCCCGCCGTGGCTCGCCTTGCCCGATACGCAGCTTGCCGTTGTGCCGTCGTCAATCCCATCTCGCACTCTCCATTCTCGTTACCCGGTAACTGATTCTTGAAACTATGTTACCCGGTAACGGAATGTCTGGCGATGTGTGCTCAATTTAGCGCTTACGGTCGTTTGCCGATGACCTGCGGGGAGACTGGAACGAATGGCCGATGTGCCACTGAAAGCTGCCGATTAAGTATCTCGGGCTCCACCGTCCCTTGTGGGTCGCAAGCGGTCATTCGGATGTCGACAGTAAACAGGTCGGGCGCGGGAAAGCGTATCAGTGAGTATGCGGGCATAGGGAACTGATGTATGAGGATCTGCTTGATGCGTAGATTGCGACCGATGCCGCGGATCGCCCGCCTGACGTCTGCGTACGCTGTTTCGAGTTGTGCCAGGTTGCCGGTGACGTCGCACCGGCTCTATGAAGCCGATTCCCGAGGGGAATTCGGCAGCATTGCCTTGTTGAGCTGAGTGCGTGTTTTTTTGGTTTTTCTCGAACACTGAGTTGCTCACGAACGTGACGAGATTGGCTGGCCTGAAGCGCATCCAGTCAGGCCAGAGCGAAATTTCCACAAGAACAGGTCAGTTTAAGTTGCGAGCGCGGACCGGGTTCTCGCTAGGATGTATTTTTCAACACGGCTTGTCCGAGGCGGCTGTTCTCGAGCGCGAGAGATGCGGCTGCGCAGGCTTGCGCCTCCTGGCGATCCCCCTCCAGCGAGGCGCGCACTGCGCGAAGAATGAGGCGTCGCGCTTGAGTTTCGGCGCGGCGGACGAGCGTGAGATCGCAGCCGCAGCGTGGGCACGTCGCGGACTCGGCAAGCCGGGCTCGACACCCAGGACAGCGTTCCAACTCACGTCTCCAGGTAGTACAGCAGGTCGGCAAGAGACGCCACCGCCGCTCGCAATGACGCATGGTCGCCGTCCAGGGCGTCCTGGACAGCCTCGATCGCGTCGATCAGGTCTTCTGAGTCCTCCGCGCCGGCCTTCTCGAGCAAGCGCTCGGCCTTCTCGACAAGGGCGCGCGCTTCCACGCCCAGACGACGGCTATCGCTCTGGCTGTCGCGTTCGGGCGCGCGGCCCCGCTCGTGTTCACCGAACAGCGCGTGAACCCGATTGCGCGCCTCGTCGAGCTTGTCCTGCTCGAAGCGGGCGATGGCATTGGCAATGGTTATCGAGCGTTCGAGCCCGCTTTGCTTCTCGCGCGCCGTCACCTGCAGTATCCCGTTCAGATCAAGGGAGAGGCCAAGCACGATCGGATTGCCGGCCAGAGCGTTGCCCAGCAGGCCCTCGACAGTGAAACGGCCAATCTCGATATTGTTCAGTGCGTCCGGGTCCTCTCCCTGGTATACGGTCACATCCACCCTCTCCTGACCATCGAACAGCGTATAGAAGACCTCGCTCTTGGTTACCGGGATGGGCGTGTTCTTGCGAATGAGCGGGACAAAGCAGTACGGGTAGGGCTCCCCGTTAAGCTCGGCGATGGCACTGGTGCCAAAGGTGTAGGGCGTCACGTCAATCAGTACAGTGTGCGTCTGGATACCAGCGATGAGCGCCGCCTGGATCGCCGCTCCCATGGCCACGCACAAGTCGGGATCCACTTCGCTGCGGGGTGGCAGCCCCAGATCTTGTTCGAGGCGGCGCGCTACCAGCGGCGTGCGCGTGGCCCCGCCCACCAGGAGGATCTCATCGATATCGGAAACGGTAAGAGCGGCGCCGCTTAACGCCACGTGCACCGCGTCCAGGGTCTCGTCAATGTAGGGCTTGATCATCGCCTCGTAGTCGTCGCGGGAGATCTCCAGCGACAGGTGCACTGGCACACCTTCTTGCTCCAGCAGGTATTCTTCGGCGAAGGTGGCGTAGGGCTGGTCGGACAACGCGATTTTGACCGCTTCTGCTGCGCGCTGCAGCCGGGCCATGGCGGTGACGGACCGGCTGGCATCGACACCGTTCGTCTCTTTGAGATGCTCGAGCGCAAAATCGACCAGCTTGCGGTCGAAGTCGTCACCGCCAAGATGGTTGTTGCCATGGCTTGCCAGCACCTCCACCACGTCGCTCTCGAGATTAACGACGGAAACATCGAAGGTGCCGCCGCCCAGATCGTACACCAGCGCCTTGCGCGCGCCCTTGTGGCGACTCTCGTAGGCAAGCGCTGCAGCGGTTGGCTCGTTGATGATGCGCACGACTTCCAGACCGGCAATCTCACCCGCTTCGCGGGTGGCCTGACGTTGCGCGTCTGAGAAGAAGGCCGGCACCGTGATCACGGCTCGCGTTACGGCATGGCCAAGGTGCGTTTCGGCGAGGCTCTTCAGCTGGCGCAGAATGATCGCCGAGATTTCCTGTGGCGCGTAGTCCGCCGTGCCCATCGTCACGCGCGCGCTTTCCCCCATGCGCCGTTTGATCGAACGCACCGTGCGATCCGGGTGCAACACATACTGGTTCTTCGCCGCTTCGCCAACGAGCAGCGTGCCGTCGTCGGCGATGCCCACCACCGAAGGCAGGATAGGTACGCCACCGGACACCGGTATGACTTCCACGCGTCCGTCGCGCACCACGGCGATCTCGGAGTTGGTGGTGCCCAGATCGATGCCGACAATGACCTCACTCATGCTTGCATTCCTTTCTTGTTCACGATGACCTCTGCGGCGCGCAACAGCTCCTGGCCATGCAGGAAACCCCGCCGCACTTCTCGCAGTACGATGCCCTCGGGCGCGTCTTGTGCCGACTCGACGCCGACCGCGCGCATGCGTTGCGGGTCGAGCCGCGCGCCGAGCGCATCAATGGGCCGCACCCGGTGGGTCGCGAGCAGTTCGTCGAGCCGCTGCAGTGTAAGCGTCAAGCCCAGGCCCTGGCTTTGCGCGAAGCGCGTGTCGCCGGGCACCATGCGGGCGAGCAGGGAAGGTCGCCGCGCTGCGGCGGCATCCACGCCGGCCTGCAGCCGGTCACGCAGATCGAGCATGCCCAGCAGCAAGCGGCGCTCGGCCTCGCGCGGGACCACAGCCGCCTGTTCGCGCGCACGTTCGAGATCGCGCGTGAGCCGTTCGTTGTGCTCACGCAGCGTCTCGCCGAAACTGCGCAGCTCCTCCAGCGCACTCTTGAACTGGCGCGACTCCAGGCGCACTTCGTTTTTCAGCACGGCCATCTCGGCAAGCAGCGTGCGCAGGTCGACGGGCTCGCCAGGCCCCTCATTCGAGTCCTCGTCGTCAGCCTCCCAGTGTTCCAGGCTCGCGCGAAACTCTTCGACGAGGCGTTCCTTTTCTTCGACATCGAGCAGCCTCATTTTCCCCCCAGGAGGCGGTAGAGACGCCGCTCGTCGGGGCAACCTGGGCGCATGTCGGCGCTCACGATATCGAGCACTTCCTGAACTGTCGGCGCCGCCACGTCGAACAAGGCGTGAGCCCACCGGTCGCGCTCTGTGGCAATGGATTCATAGGCGGCGCGGACCCGTTCGAAGTGCAGGCGGTCGCGCTCGGGCGGGCAGGCACGGATTGCGGCAAGATAGGCGGCGCGGATCGCCTCATCGTCGGCGGTGTTGGCAACACCAAGCACGCGGTACGGATCAGTCATCGAACAGGTCCTTTTGCTTGTCGGTCGGGGCTGTGCGGCGCTTGCGGCGCGGTGGCGGCTTAAGAGGCACGATCGGCTGCGGATCGGCATACGCTCCTGTGTCGCCCAGGCCAGGAGGCGGCCCGATGTCAGCGAGCAGTCCGATCAGAGCGCGAATGAACTGTTTCCTGTTGCCCCCGAAGTCTCGCCGCATCTCGTCGAACAGAGGCTTGCCCAGTTGCTTGCGGACCATCGCGAGGAAAGCATCCTCGCCGAGCGCGGCCAGCATCATCTCAAGCACCGTGCCCGCATCATCGCCGGGCAGCCCATCGAGGTAGTCGTCGTCATCCTCGCCCGGCAACCCGATATGTCCCGTAGCGGCAGCGAGCAGATCGTCCAGCCGCAACACAGTACGCTGGTCGCCGCTGGCCTGGGCGACTTCGAGCGCCCGATCCAGCGCCAGCAGTTCGCGCTGCGGCATGCGCCAGGGATTCGCTCCGTAGGCGGCTGACGCCCTAAGGTAGACGAACACCGGTCGCGCCGGCCAGCGCTGCAGCGCTGCCTCGGCATAGCGGCGCACCAGGGCGCGTTTGTTGTGCCGATGCAGCGCTTCACACACCACCAGTTGGTCGGACTCGGCAAACTGCGCCGCAGAGGCCCCCCGGAGTGCGTCGCCGAGCAGGTCAAGCGCGGTTTGCACCGCTTTGTCGCCGACGCGCGCTGTGTTCAGCGCATGCGCCAATGCCACGACTTCGGAAGCCGCGGGCACCCTGTTGCGCTCAATGCCGGCGCGCCGCAAGAGCGCCTTGGGATCGTGTCTGGTATGGGAGGCCTCAAGCACCAGATGAAAGCTTCCCACGAGCGCGCAACCCATCTCGGCAAGACCCTCGCGCAACAGCGCATCGCCTTCCTCGCAACGCTCGTCGATGATGCCGCGCAGCAGCTTAATCGAGCCATAGTCGGCGTTGGTGCGTAGCCATTGCGCCGCTTCGTCCAGCTCGCGGCGCGCACTCACCGGATTGCGCCCCGCGATCTGTTTGCGCGCGTGGGATAGATGGGCGTGGCCAACCACGGTGCGCACCCGCGGGTTGATGGGATCGAGCTCCAGCACGCGCTTGGCCAGCGTCGCCGCCTTCTTGAACGCGCCGCTCGCCAGCGCGGTTTCCACGGCCTCAAGCAACACGTCGGCGTCGTCCGGGAAGCGCGCAAGCGCCGCTTCGAGACACTTGCGCAACTCCTTGGGCTCGGAACGAACGCGCAGGGCGCGTATCAGCGTGACGTGGGTTGCCCGGTCCTCCGGGTCCAGTTCCAGGCTTTGCGCTAGCCAGGCGAGGGCGTCCTCGTCGGGTGGCCCTCCCCGGTCGTAGCGAGAGCGTTCGTCGGCGAGACGGCGCAGCACCAGCGCGGCGCGGGCGCGCTGGGCCGGGTCTGCCCGGAGACGCTCAACCAGATTCAGCCAGTGGTCTTCGGCCTGTTCCGGATCGCGCTTTAACTCCGCTGCCAGGGCGAGGATGTGGTCCTTTTCGGCAGCGGACAGCACTCCAAAACTCGCCGGGTAGCTTTTCAGCCGCTCCGGGGCATGCGGCAAGAGGCGTCGGCAAAGCTGCGCCGCCCTGTCCGCAGGCAACGCGCTGCGGTGACGCACAAGCAGATCGTAGAGCATCGTCGCAGATGCTGGCCCGTCGCTCAGCCTGGCCAGTTCGAGCACGAGCGGCCGCCGCTCCTCGGGCCAGCCCTTTATATCGAGCACCAGCGCCCGGCCCTCGTCGTTCAGGCTGTTCAGCGACGCGAGCCACGCCTCGCCGGGCAGCACGCATACTCGGAGCACTGCGGCCAACCGTTCAAAGGGACCATCGGCCGGTATCCGGTTTAGCGCGACGTCGGCTTGCTTAGGGTCGGTCCTGTAGAGCGAGAACGCCTTGAGGAGAGTGCGCAGGTCACGATAGGGGGAGCGGAAAGGGATCGCCTGCACGTGTTCGGCCATGGCGGCGTCATCGCCCCGGGCAAACGCAGCAAGCGCCGCCCGGGCCGCGGCCCGATGGCGCAGGAGGGGGCTGTCCGCAGCCAATCCCGTCAGGGCGCTGTCAGGCGCCACCAGGACTGCCGCAGCCACTTGCGTTTCCAGCTGCGTCTGCGCGTCGGGCGAAAGCTTCTGCGTTGCGCCGGCCAACAGGCGTAGGGCCTGCTCGCCCCCTCCCGCCTTTAGCAGCCAGCCCACGTAAGGTCCTTCGATAAGCGGGGTGCCGCACATGTCGGCGCGTGTGCGCCACAGTGCCAACGCTTCGTTGATCATGCCCTTTTGCGCCAATTGTTCGGCACGTCCGGCATATGCAGCGGCCAGCCCTTCTAGCCAGGCGGGACGGCGCTCCTGTTTGAGCAGTTCCTTGAAATGCTCAATCGCCTCCCTGTAGCGCGACGCGCCCAGTGCTGCCTCTGCCTGGTCTGGCAGCACAGTCTTTTTCGCGACGGGAGGCGCGGCCGAGGCCTTGCTGGGTTTTTTCTTGCGCGACATGGGATTGAAAAAAGCGGGGTCGAAAGCGGGGCGCGGCAATGGCGCGTTTTGGTGGAGAGCCAATCAGTCCTCTTGCCGCATGGTAGCGGATGTCGCTAAGGATGCGAAGTCTCAGCCTTGTCCAATGGCAAACGAGTCTGGGCGGGAAAGCGTGATTCCAACGGCAAAGGAGTCTGAGAGTGGGCTCGGGTCGATCGTTGAGGGATGGTGATCGACATGAATACAACAGAGCTTGCGACGATCGGGCAGGTGCGGGAGTTCCTTGCGGGGGTTTCCGGGGTGGAACTGAGGGCGCTTGAGGCCGACGGGCGGAGGCGCCGGCTCGTGGAGCACGTGCGGGGGTGGTTTGGGTACTTCGGGCGCTCGCGTGCGGATCACGGGGTGCTGTCTGAGTATATCTGGAGCGGTACCCATTTCGTGGACGCCATGAACTGGCTTCGAGAGTTATCCACGGCCGGTCGGCGGGTCGCCTGTCACGACCACGACGTCGACCGGCGGTGGGTAACTCGACACTCGTTATGTTATGACGCGGGTTCCTCCTTGCGTTGATTCTCGGCGCGCCAGCGCCGCTCGAATTCACTCGGGCTCACGTAATCCAACGATGAATGCAGGCGTTCAGTGTTGTAGTACGTGAGGTACTCCGTGATGGACAACCGGGCCTGTTCGCGCGTGGCGTAGTGCTCTGGATACACGCACTCGACCTTTACCGTGCCGTTAGCCGATTCCATCGGTGCGTTATCCCAACAGCTCGCCTTGCGGCTCATTGAGACGGTAATGCCACGCGCAGCAAGCACCTTGCGGTACTCGTTGGCCGCATATTGCGACCCCCTGTCAGAATGATGCATGAGCTCGCCCGTGGGGCGGCGCCACTCCAGCGCCATGACCAGCGCCTGCAGTGCCAGGTCTTCATCGATGCGCTCGCTCATCGCCCAGCCGACAAATTTGCGACTGAACAGGTCAAGTACCAGGGCGAGATACAGCCAGCCTTCGTCGGTCGCCACGTAGGTCAGGTCGACCAGCCACTTGCGGTCGGGCGCGCTCGCCTCGAAGTCGCGAGCCAGCACGTTGGGCGCTACCGGATACGCGTGCCGGGAGTCGGTGGTCACAACCCGGAAGCGTCGACGCAACCGGCTTTGCAAACCGTGTTGACGCATCAGACGACCAACCCGCTTCTCGTTGATGGGGCCGACTTCATCCCGCAGTGCCCGATGCATGCGCCGGCGACCGTAGCGGCCGCGATGGCGCCGCTGCAGCGACTGCATCCGTGTAACAAGACGCGCGTTTTCCACGGCCCGTTGCGACGGCGCGCGCTTGCGTGCGGCGTACCAGCCGCTCTTCGACACGCCCAGCGACTCGCACATCAATCCGACCGGGTAAGCGTTTCGGTGTCGCTCGATCCAGGCGTACCTCACAGCGACTCCTTCGCGAAGTACGCCGCTGCTTTTTTCAGTATTTCTTTCTCCATTCGCAGCCGTGCATTCTCCTGCTTCAGGCGTGCGTTCTCAGCCTCCAGATCCGTGACCGGGGGCCTTTGCCCACGCTTGACTGGGGCCTGCCCCTTACGCGCATCGCCAACCCAGTTCGCCAGCGTCTTATCTGACATCTCCAGACTTCGCGCAACCTCCCGCAATCCTCGCCGGCCTACAATCACCTGCTCGACCGCTGCTGCGCGAAACTCCTCCGTGTACTTCCGTCTCGGTACTGATTTCATCGCTTTCTCCACAAGGCTGATTATCAACCTTATGGCGTCCATTTTTCGGGGACCAGATCAATCCGGCGGGTGTCGGGGTATTCGAGGGCTGATTGCGCAGTTCCGGGAGACGAAAACGCTGGGGCTGCGCGAGCGCGGGACATGCACGCAGTTTGCGCGGCGCTACACGGACGAGGATGTGGCGCTGCTCGCGGAGATCGACCGCCTGCACGAGACGCTCTCGGGGGCGGCGACGCGTTCGCGGCGCCGTGGAGCGATGGTAGCGTGTGGGATTTCCCCATGCCATGCCAAGAGGGCAGACCACTTCACTGCCAGGCACGTCACGTACTGCTCCTGAACGCGCCGGCACCCGTTCAGTGAGACTGCCAACTTCCCTTCGTGCGACGAACCGTTACTAATTAGGACTACTGCAGACACTTCGATCCAGCCAAGGCGCGCTAGCAGAAATGACGAACCGGTTAGCGCTTCTGTGAACGCGGCTTAGATTAGGGAAATTGCGAGTTGCATCACTTTCCGCGAGCAGCGGTCGGCAAAAGGTGCGGGGCTTGCTTGTCTTTTGCGCTCAACGCCGGCATACTAGCTAACAGTGATTAGCTAACCTCGGGGGTGCAATGCTCACGGTCAACATGCATGACGCGAAATCGAAATTGTCGAGCCTGGTCGAGCGGCTCGAGCTAGGCGAGGAAAGCGAAGTCGTCATCGCGCGCAACGGCACCCCTGTCGCGCGGCTGGTACCGTTTACCGCACCGCGGCGCATCGGCGCTGCTCGGCACCTGCTCGCGGGACTGGACATACCGGCCACCGTTGAAGCGTTCAACGCGGGCGACGAGGCGATCGCCGCGGACTTCGACGCGAGCGCACGGCAAGGGCTGGCGCCGTGAGGGTGCTGCTCGATACGCATATCGCGCTGTGGGCCGCCGAAGGCGCTCCGCAGCTGTCGTCGGAGGCGATTCGCCTGATCGAGGATCCGGCCAATACGCTTCTGGTGAGCGCCGCAGCCATTTGGGAGATCGCGATCAAACATGCAAAGGGCAACCTGCGTGTGCATCCGCACGATGCTCGCTCGGCGTTTCGGTTGGCTGGCTTCGCCGAGCTGCCGATTGCTGGTGAGCACGCGGAGGCGGTCGCCGCGCTGCCGCTGCACGATGACCACGCGGATCCATTCGATCGCGTCATGATCGCGCAGGCGTTGCATGAAGGTATCGCGCTGTTGAGCGCCGATCCGAAGGTCTGGCGCTATCACCCGACCCTGATGATTCGAGCCTGACGCCGGGGCGAACCGCGTGGAGGGGGCCGGCATGGAGCTGATGCGTCTGTTCTACCCGAACCATCCACCGGCCACGATTTCCGCATTACTGGGAGACCGGATCGGCGTTCTGCGAAAAACACCCAAGGGTCGAACAAGCGCTGCTCTCATGGCATGAAGAAGCCACCAAGGTCGAATGGACGACGCCGCAGGACATTAAAGCTCGGTATCCGACGGCGAGCTTTGTTGGTAAGAATCGCATCGTATTCAACATCAAGGGGAACGATTACCGGCTATTCGTGGCGATCGCCTCCGAATTGCTGTCATCCATATCAAATTTGTCGGCATCGGCACGGAGCATTAGAAAATCAACGCCTTGGCAGCAAGGGCGGTGGGCGGGTTGCTCACAGGAGAGCAACGCAACGGCCGCAATCGGCCCAAACTGTGTCAAAACGCGTAGCCACCGGGAATTGACGAAACCTGTCTCGCCGCAGGTCGCGGCTTTTCGATTGCGGCAACCCGAACGTCAAATCACAGCGGAACTATCGCAACGGTTGAACAAACCCGTACGGGCGTCACGCCCGCATCGCCTTCATGACCGCTTCTGAACCGAGTAGCTTGACCATTCGCTTCATGTTGTACGCCAGCACGTGCAAGCTCATCTCCGTGCTCACGCGCTCGATGGTCCGTGTCAGGAAATGAGTGGCGCCCATCCATGCTTTGTTCGTCCCGAACGGATGCTCGACAGTCTGTCTGCGGATGCGCATCATCTCAGGGGCGTGATCAAGTCGCGCCTGCATCCCGTCAAGAACAGCTTCATGTTCCCAGCGTGCCACGCGACGTTGAGGGCCTGGAGTGCAGTCCCCTTTTAGCGAGCATTGCTGGCAATTTGAACTCCAGTACTTACTGATCTTCAGACCGCGCTCAACAGTTGAGAATCGCCAGATGAGGCGATCACCTGCCGGGCACCGATATTCGTTCGTCTGTGCGTTGAAAATGAAGTCGTCCTTGCCGAAGCGCCCATTAGCTGTTGCGCTCGATGTCACCGACTTCGGAACGAACACGCTTATTCCGGCCTCATGGCAAGCTAGGATCTCCTCGCTCTTGTAGTAGCCCCGATCCGCAACCGCGGTGAGCTTGTCGACGGCCATCTCTGTACGGGCAAGCTTCGCCATCGACGTCAACTGATCACGATCGATGCCATCATTGGTAACGACGTGCGCGACGATCAGATGGTGCTTCGTGTCAACCGCCGTCTGGACGTTGTAGCCCACGACTCCAGTTCCTCGTGTCTTCATCGAACGGGCATCCGGATCCGTGAGCGATACCTGTCCGTCGGGTGCCGCGTTGAGTTGGGCCTCGATCTCCTTGAGGCTTTGCATCTGTTTCTTCAAGGCCGCAATCTTGTCCTGCAGTCGCTCTGTTCTGGCCTTCGCGATTGCAGGCTCCTGACGATCCGCTGTGTCCATCGCCTCGAGATAGCGAGCAATACTTGACTCGATGTCGCGCATGCGTCGTTCGAGCTTGGCGCTCGTGAAGTTGCGGTCGCGATGGTTCACCGCCTTGAACTTGCTGCCGTCGATCGCAACGATCGCTTCGGCGAAGAGGTCCAGACGCTGGCATAGCACGACGAACTGACGGCAGACGCTGCGGATCGCTTTGCCGTTGTCTTTACGGAACCGCGCAATGGTCTTGAAGTCCGGCGCCAGGCGGCCCGTGAGCCACATTAGTTCGACGTTGCGCTGGGCCTCGCGTTCAAGACGACGGCTGGATTGAATACGGTTCAGGTAACCGTAGATGTAGATCTTGAGCATCACCTCCGGATGATACGAAGGCCGGTCGGTCAGCGCCGGCTCAACACCTTCAAACCCGAGTTTATGAAGATCAAGCTCATCTACAAAGACATCAACTACGCGCACAGGATTCGTGTCCGTCACGTAGTCATCAAGCGCTTCTGGCAGGAGAAAGCTTTGAGTACGATTGTCGCCTTGAACGAAGCGTTTCATCTTGCTCATCCCCCGCTATCGGATGGAAAATTTTAACGCTCCAAAAATGCGTTTTGACACAGTCTGGGCCACTTGCTGCCGCTCGGCGGCGTTCTGTCGTGGCATTTAAGCGTCGCCTTTGCTCGGGAATGTGACGCTCGGCGAGGGGAGTCGCACATTCGCAGCTACTAACTGACTTGACCAGCGAAATTCACGGCGTAACTTATAGCAATCTGAAGAGCTACAGATGGGAGAGCAAGCATGGGAGCAAAGGTACTTGGGGTGATTCGAGGCCTAGGCACCACTTACGCCGACGGTACGGAACGCATGGAAATTCATGTCAAATTGGGCAAAGCCAAGCCACTGCCGCATGCGATGAACGCACGTATCCCCGTGCTACTGGACATTACCGGCACGTTGTATCAGGGTGGTGTCCGAGCCACGCCAAATAACCTCTACGTGTGGATTTGCCCAGATATTACGACGCTCTTTTCCGAACGAAGGAAGCTGGCGCATACGCTAACCGCCGCCGGCTTCCACAAGAATGATCAAGTGTGTCTCGACGTCGACGGCGGTTCGATCACGGTCTGTGCCGCTAATTGAGTTTTTCTTTATTTTTCGCAGCAAAAATCTGCCGTTCGATCGCCGAACGGTAGTGCCGACTATTCGGGCCAAAGTGGAACTTCGCATTTGAACCTCGGACCTCGCGTGGGTGGCTTCCTCTCGGTTGGCCACCGATCGCTCCCCTACTACATCATAGGAAGTCGCGCCACCGCCCCTTGCGTCCTGCAGTCTAGGCCTTTGTATTTGCAACGGCATGCCTGCCATTCTCCTAAGCTGTGGCAATCCCAAAAATTTGGTGAATTGACGATGGGTTTTCTGACGAAGAAGTTTGCTCACTACGAACAGATTGCTGAATTGGTCCGATCAACATTCCGCGGTAACGTCAGCGAATTTGACAGCGGGAACGGTTTCCGTCTCAGGCTCTCTGGCAAGCAAACGATCGCCTTCTACTGGCGCGAAAATCATGGCGATAACTGGGCGGAACTTGCGCTAGACCCTCCTGCGCTCAGCCCGGATATGGGACTCTCACCATCCTCACACGTCGTTGGCAATTGGATTGAACGGCAGGTCGCGCTTACCGCACGTCAGTGTGCAATACACAAGCACGACGGCGAGCAAAGTAAGCCTTGGCCGATTGTTGGCTTCGGCAGCCAGACAGAGTTGGACGCCTTTCTGGAGAGCTACCGGAGGTTGCGCGCAGCCCCGTTGGCGTACGGTCCTACCCACGCTGCGGTTCCAATTCAGGCTGACCCACTCAGTTTGGCCGCCTCTCGGCTATTGCAAGCCTACCGTTTCCGAGTCGCCTGCGGCGAAGCCGATACAACCCGGGAAGCAATTGCCCGTCAACGCATTGGGCAGGATCTCCTCCGGGAAGTTGTACTTGACGCGTGGGGAAATCGGTGCGCGCTGACCGGCATCGAGCATCCATCGCTCTTGATTGCCTCCCATATCAAGCCATGGAGAGATTCCTTGGACGCAGAGCGTCTCGATCCGTATAACGCATTGCCTCTGGCAGCGCACATAGATGCAGCATTTGATGTCAAGCTCATCTCGTTCGAAGACGATGGCAGCATTATCATTTCGTGTCAGCTTTCGGAAGCCGATCTAGAGACGTTGGGGATTTCGACCGCAAGCAGGCTGACGCAGCCGCTGCGACCGGGATACTTGCCATATCTTGCGTGGCACCGGGACTCACTCCGGGGATGATGCTGAGGCCCTCTCTTCCCTGAAGTGCCGGGTCGCAGACGCCATGCGCGTCTTAGCTGGCCTCCAAGCTCTACGGCAGATCATCCTGCATGCCGCGACCGCCGGTAATGGCGGGAAAACGACGAATACCCACCTTCCGCTTTTGCCGAGCAATTGTTGGTCAACGCGGTCATGTCAATGCCCGTAGTACCTCGGGGAAGCTGCTGTCGCGTTCGAGCTCGCGCCACCGACCACTCCGGGTCGAGTGCGGAAATCGGTGCAGGCCGACGATCGCGGAGCCCGGCCAGATCAGCACTTGCGAACTCGGCCATTAAGCCCGTTGCTCGGCTCCGCAGTAGTCGCAGCGTGGAAAAATCGATTGCGCTCGGGCACCGGAGTGATCCATAAGCGAACGTCTATGATGTTGCAAGCAATGTCTGATTATCGTGAAAGTACGTGCTGCTCTATGCTCGCTTCTTGCAGTCAGAAAGCTTGGGGCGGGGTGATGAGGCGCACCACTACCGCGTTATGCACTCTCGCAGCGCTGCGAGTGCGCGGCAATAAGGAGACGACGCGGTCTGCGCCGCGTATCAATGTAAATGACGACCACCATTATTTTTTCCCATGCTGCATGTCTGGATCATCGCCCGGGCCCTGACCATCCGGAATCGCCGGAACGTCTGAAGGTCGTGTTGCGCGCGTTGCAGTCGCCGGAATTTGCGGCGCTGGAATGGCGCGATGCGCCGATGGGCACACTCGATCAGGTGCAATTGATCCACGACCAGGCCTTCGTCGAAGAAGTCATGGAGACCGCCCCGCAGCAGGGTTATGTGCCGCTCGATGCGGGCGACACAGTGATGTCGCCAGGCTCCTGGGAAGCCGTGATGCGCTGCGTCGGCGCGGCTTGTGCCGGCGTCGATGCGGTGATGAACGCGCAGGCGCGCAACGCGTTTTGCGCCACGCGTCCGTGTGGTCATCACGCCGAGCCAGCGAGGGCAATGGGTTTTTGCATTTTCAATCAGGCTGCAATCGCTGCGGCTTACGCTCATGAAGTACACAAGCTGGAGCGCGTCGCGGTCGTCGACTTCGACGTCCATCACGGCAATGGCACCCAGGCAGCATTTTTCAATCGCCCGGAGCTGTTTTACGCCTCCAGCCACCAGTCGCCTTTGTATCCCGGTACGGGCGCCGCATCCGAGACCGGCGTCAGCCACAACATTGTCAATGTCCCGTTGCCCCGTGGGTGTGATTCGGCACTCTTCCGTGCACGGATCGAGTCCGACATGTTGCCGGCGCTACGCCAGTTCAGCCCCCAACTCATCGTTATTTCGGCAGGCTTCGACGCGCACCGACTGGACCCGCTCGCAAGCCTGAACCTCGAGGACAGCGATTTTCGTTGGATTACCAGTGAGTTGATGCGTATTGCCGATGCGACGTGCGAGGGGCGCATCGTTTCGATTCTGGAAGGGGGTTATAGCCTGGAGGCCTTGGCCACTGGCACGATGGCGCATGTCCGCGCCTTAATGAATGTTGAGGTCGACCGATCAGGCTCACAGCTTACCGGAGCTACGCAGTGACTTCCGGCCGTGACCGGCCAAGAAGTGTCGGTCGCCCGTCCGCGGCTCGGACATTCAGAAGTCGGCTTAGCTCTTGGCAGCGGACCTTAGAGTCCGGCCTGCTCGCTGCCCAACTTCGAACTTCGCTGCGCTGGCGTAACGCTATGTCCTTACCCTGCGGGCTTATTACGTTGGAATGGTGTTGAAGGTCGTTGACAGCCGGTCTCCGCTGTTAGAGTGCTTTTGCCGTAGAATCGGCGTTCGAGCGGACCGATCCTTTGGAGATTTCTATCCGTTGCGGATCAAATCAGGCTTCGCGAGCACGATTAAATTTTTGGCTCTTTCAAAAATGCAGTGGGTAATGCGGCTCACGAGGCATGCGGATTGAGGGCCGAGAAGTCGAGCTTGCCGGCGATGAGGAACAGCACGGTTCGCATGGTTTTGAAGCTGGCGTATCCGCGCGCCTTGCGCTTGGCCGCTTGAAACAGGCCGTTGATCGCTTCAATGAACCCGTTGGTCTGGCGCGTCTGGGCCCACGCGACGATGCCGTCGAAGTGTCGACGAATCAATCGCGCGACGTCCTTCATCGGTTCAACCTTGGAACGCATGACGCCGGTACACCACCGGCGCAACATCCTGGAGAGCACATGGATCTGCTTGCGATCGAGAATCTCGCGCAGCTGCTCGCGGTACATCGTCAAGGCGGATTTCACAAGAAGCCAGTCTCGCGTCGGGGCGTTTTTTAAATGTGATCAGCTCCCAGTTGCTTCACCGGCGTGAAGGACAGGTGCACCTGTCCTTCACGCGCACGCATCACTCCGTGTGTTCAGCCGACATCCATCCGTTCGCTGCGCTCGCTGCCGCAACCTGTTTAGCGATCGAATCAGCCAGTTTTTTCGCGTCGCCGGCGACGCTGTCGCCTTTCACCTCGGACACGCCATGCAGCGATCCGCCCGTTGCCGCAGCAGTTGCGACGTGGCCAGCAGCTGCGCCGACACCTGCTGTTTCCGCGACGCCGGGCATGTGGCCGCTATTTGCATCGGCGGAGAAGCTTTGCAGCGGCATCGGCGTGCCATTGGCGGGCTTGTAGAGGATCTGGACCGATGCGCCCACTTCGCTCTTGCCGGCGCCAAGACCAATGAGGATGCGACGGCGGCGATTGCCTTCGTCAATTATCTGGAAGTTGCCTTCGACGATCAGCGCGTTCTGGTTCGCCGGTGCCGGGCCGTCCATGCGCACTGCGTGCAGTCCCTTCGATTGCAGCTCGCGCACGATTTCGTCAGCGACCTGTACGCGTGTATCGACGGCCGTCTGATCCTGCTTTTGTGCAGACGATTCGCCGCTCATTGCCATCTTCAGCTTCTGCGACATACCGCTGTCCATTTTCACCTGGTCGGGCGTGGCAACGAACGCGTACACGTAGATGATGTCGGCGCGAGCGGGCGGCGCGGCGCTGGCTTGCGTTACGTTCGTGGCAGCTGAGGCAGAGCCGCCCAGAAGCATCGATCCCGCCACGAGTGCCGTGCCTGCCAGACGCTTTGCGTTGCGAACGAGGGATTTGAAAGAGGTTTGCATGTCGATCCTGTCTTCGGCACCGTTGTGCCGCCAATTGTCGGGGAGAGGTCACCGACAATCGTTCGATCCACAGGATCACAAACTATCGGAGATCACATCTGCGTGGGAGCGTTCGGTCTGTGAGAGAGGCGTGCCGCAACCCGCAGACGCGAGTATGAAAGGAACCGGTAGCGCGCGCCATTCAGCAATTATGTCGTTTGATGTCGCGGCGATTTTCAGCGCGCGCACGCGGCCCGAACGCGCATTTTTATGAAGAATGCCGGTTGAGCGGCAACGTGACGAGCGCCTCGAGACCGCCACCTTCACGCGCGCGAAACGTGAGGGAGCCGCCATGCAGGCGAGCGATGCGTTCGACGATCGCGAGCCCGAGACCTGTGCCGCCCGAATGACTCCGGGCGTTCGTGCCGCGGCTGAAGGGCGCCTTGAGCTTCTCCAGTTCCTCGGTGGCGATGCCGCTGCCGCGATCGCATACGGCGATGCACGCGGCGCCACCTTCGATCCAGGTTCGTACACAAAGCCCGGTCTGCCCGTAGACGATCGCGTTTTGCATCAGGTTCATGAGGAGCCGCATCAGGCTCACAGGTCGGTACGCGAACACGGGGATGTCCGCGAACGACAGTTCGAATTCATGCCCGAGCCCCGCAAAATCCGCAGCGAGCTGACCGATGAGCGCGTTGAGGTCGCCTGGCACCGGAACTTCGCGCTCGCCGCTGCCGGCGTAGTCCATGAACTGCTGGAGAATCGTGTCGATGTGGTCGAGATAGCTTTCCGCTGACGCCACGAACGTATCGTCTGCGCCGCGCGGAATCGCCATCGCCATCGCGAGACGCAACTTGGTGAGCGGTGTGCGGATATCGTGCGACACGCCCGCGAGCATCAGCGCGCGTGTCGCTTCGGCCTGTTGCAACGCCTGCGTCATCTGGTTGAACGCGGTGCTGACCTGGGCGATTTCCGTCGGACCGTCAGTGGGCAGCGCGACGGGCGCTTCGCCCGCGCTGACGTGCCGCGCGGCGCGCGCCAGATCCTTCAGCGGCCGGTTGATGTGCAGCTGGATCAGGTAACCCGTCAGCGCGGCCAGGAGCGCGAGGCCCACGGAGAGCACGAGCGTCGTGGTGATGCCGCTCGCCTGCGCGTCTTCGGTCATCGGCAGCGCAATCCAGCAGGGCTCACCGGCGACATGCACGCGAATCCAGAGGCGCTCGCCGTCGCCGGTCTGCCAGCGCACCTGCATGTCCGGCGGCAGATCGTGTTGCATCGCGCGAACAAAAACGTCGCGCTGCCAGGTGCGAAAAATACGCGTTGGGCTGCGCCGCGGTTCAGGTTCGAGATCGTCGGGTGGCTGCGACTGGCCGCCGAGGCGCGCGGCCGCCGCACGGCCTTCGTCGGGTGGCATGCCGGCGAGCACGCCGTCGAGCGTCTTTATGTAATCCGAGAAGATGATCGCGGCGCGGTCGATGCGCGGGCGCTGCACGTAGTGCAACAGTACCGAAAACGAGCACACCTGGGTCAGCGCGACGAGCGCCACCAGCAGCGCGATATTGCGCGCGAGCAGCGAACGCGGCAGCCACCTGGTGCGCGAAGAAGAGGTCACGACTCGATGCCCGCCACGAGCATGTAGCCGACACCCCATACGGTTTTGATGAAGCGTGGCTTCGACGGATCGTCTTCAATGATCTGACGAAGCCGGAGGATTTGCACATCGATGCTGCGATCGAGCGCATCGTGGTCGCGACCACGTGCCCGCGCGAGCAGGTTTTCGCGGCTCACCGGCCGGTTCGGCGACGAGCCGAGCGCGTGCAGCAGCAACATCTGCGCGGAGTGCACCTCGACGGCCTCGCCGCGATGCCGCAGCGTCTGCGTGGCGACATCGAACTGGTATTCGCCGAAGCGCAGCGTCTGCGAGGTCACGGTCGGCCCGCCGGCCGCCATCTTCTGGCGCCGCAGCAGCGCGCGGATGCGCGCGACAAGTTCGTCGGGAAGGAATGGTTTCGCGAGGTAATCGTCGGCGCCCGTTTCGAGGCCGACGACGCGGTCGACTGGATCGCCCTTCGCGGTCAGCATGAGGATGGGCAGCGTCTGTCCTTCGGCGCGCAGCCGGCGGCACACTGTCAGGCCGTCTTCCGGTTCCATCATCAGGTCCAGTACGAGCAGGTCATACGGTTCGCGCTGCAGGTAGCGGTCGAGCTGCTTGCCATCGGCGACGACGCGCACGTAGAACCCGTGACCTGTCAGGAACCGTTGCAGCATGTTGCGCAATTCGGCTTCGTCGTCCAGCACGATAATCCTGTTCACCTGGTCCATGACGCGTCTCCCGCGCTCGTCGGCATTCAGCGTGCCATTGATCTTTGCTTCATCAGGTCCTCGATCTGCGGCAGCGTGACATAACCGACGTGCTGCGTGTCGATTTCGTCGAAGTGCTTCGCGACCATCGGCATGCCGGCAGCCGCCTGTTCGCGCGTCAGCTTGCCGTCGCGCGTGGTGTTCGCGCTGGCGAAGCGCGACTGCAATTGCTGCATTGCACGCTCACTGCGCGTGGTGTCGCCCGGCGGCAGCGCACCCTGAGCCGAAGCCGCTGCAGAAACAATACACAAGACAAGAACTGCGATCATCTTTTTCATCATCTACTCCGTGGTTCAGCCGACGCTCGTCGCCGGCAGGGTTAATGCATTGATCTGACGTTTGCCGTTACGCCCAGTGCGGGGGCACCCAGACGCGGCCGACCCAGTGGCCCGGCACCATCACCGCGGCGTGCGGCGCGGGTGCGACGTACACAGGGTGGGGCGCGACATACAACGTGCGGGCCTGCGGTGCGATGAACACGACACGTGGCGGAGGTGGCGCGACATAGACGACCTTCGGCGGGGGCGGCGCGACATAGACGACCGGCGGCGCGGGCGGCGGGACATACACGGCCGGCGGAGGCGCGACCACGACCGCAGGCGGAGGTGTCACCACGACGGGTGCCGGTGCGATCACGACCGGCGTGGTGCCCACGGCGACCGTGGCGCCCACTGTCGTGACCGTGCCGCCGGTGGTCACCGTGCCGCCGTGCACAACTGTTGTGCCGCTGCCTGTCGTCACCACGCCGGGGGCCACGCGTGTCGCGCTGCCGGAATGCGTGACGGTTCCGCCGTCGGTGCCCGTCACGGTTCCGGATCGTGCGCAGGTGGAACCGGCGCAGTTCGTCGACGCCGAGTGGCTGGTGGTGTTGCCGTTCGCGGCGGTCACCGTGCCCGAGGACGAATACTGTCCCGGCGCGCTGCGCATCACGCTGCCTGAAGTCGTTGCGCTGTGGCCGTCGGAGCCGGTCAGACTGCCGGTGTGGTCACATGTGCCGCCTGCGCAACTCGTGTCGCCCGAGTGCTGGACCTGACGTCCGTTCGGGCCGGTGGCCGTGCCCGAATTCGAGAACTGGCCAGGTGCAGTGCGGGTCACCGTGCCGCTGTTGGTGGCGATGCCGCCGTACGGATTCGCGACGCCGCCGGCGTGCGAGCAGCTGCCGTCGGAGCATGAGCCGTAATGCGCGCCGTTGTAGGTGCCGTGCGGCGTGTACGCAGTGCCGTGACCTGACCACCCGGCGAAGGCGGGCGTGCTGACGGCGATGAGCAGCGAGGCGGTGGCTGCGGCGAGGTAACGGAGTTTCATCAGATGTCCTTCCAGGTTCGGTTCAGTCACGCACTGCGGCGTGGCAACGGGACGAACTATAGAAGGAGTGCGCGAAATAATCGCGCTGCAAAAGATGTCGCGGTGTTACACCGCCGCCGGTTTCCGTCAGCGGCCGCCCCGCGGCGCCAGCCGGACGTTCCGGCCGGATTTCCGTGACATCTGGCGACATGGTTTCCGCATGGTTTTTAACCGGGCGGCCCACTACATTAGCGTCACCCCGACGCGATAGCGGCTTCTTTCCGCAGACGACGCGTCCCACTCCAACCCGTTATCTGCCCATCATGTTGACCACTGGAAAAATCGCGCTTTGTGTCACCTTGTTCGTCGTCGTCGTCTCGCTGATCGAGGCGTGCGTGCTCACCCGCAAACAGCGCGACAGCGCCACGCCATTCGACTGGTATGAGGTCTGGATTTCGCTCGCGGATCTGGTCGGCCGCAAGTTGCTCGCACTGCTGCCGCTTTCGCTCGCGACACCGGTTTTCGCATTCGCCTGGGATCACCGCATTTTTACCGTCACGCTTGATAGCGCGCTGATGGTGTTCCTGCTCTTTATCGGCCAGGAGTTCTGCTACTACTGGTATCATCGCGCGTCGCACCGTATGCGCTTTTTCTGGGCGACGCACGCGGTTCACCATTCGCCGAACCAGTTGACACTTTCGTCTGCGTACCGGCTCGGCCTGACCGGCAAACTGACCGGCTCGGCGTTATTTTTCACGCCCCTCGTGTGGCTCGGCGTGCGCCCTGAAATCGTGCTTGCGACGCTGACGTTCAATCTGCTTTATCAGTTCTGGCTGCATAACACGTGGACGCCGAACCTCGGCTGGCTCGAATACGTGTTCAATACGCCTTCCGCACATCGCGTGCACCACGCGTCGAACGTCGATTATCTCGATGCGAACTATGGCGGCGTTCTCGTGATTTTCGACCGCCTGTTCGGCACCTACGTCGAGGAACGTGCTGACGAACCGTGCCGCTACGGCCTTGTGACGCCGACGCGCTCGCACAATCCGCTTGTCGTCGAGTTCGAGCACTGGGTCAGCCTTGCGCGCGATATCGCATCGGCGGGCAGCGTGTGGACTGCGATCAGCTACGTCATCCTGCCGCCGGGCTGGCGCCCGGACGGTTCTGGCGAAACGACGGAACAGTTGCGTCAGCAGAACCTGGCCGGACGTCGTGCGGTTGCGGTCAGTACCGAGGGACGGTAAAGGCGAAGGGCGATCAACGGGCGCCCCGGAATGCACTGACGCGGCTGTCCCGCCGCGTTAGCGATCGAGTTCGTAGAGGCGGTGTTCCGGCAATGTCGCGACCAGCCGCGAGCCGGGCAGGTCCGCGGAAAGCCGCATGTGGGGATCGAAAACCGCGAGATAGACGGCCGGGAAACGGCTCAGGATCTGCGGAAAGCGCTGCAGAAAACGGGCCGCCCACGTGCGTAACGCGTGGTCGTCCACTTGAGCCCCTTCATTGCTGAGCTGGCCTTCTACCTGGAACGTACGCAGCGCGACGTTCTCAGGGCGGTAAAGCACCGGTTGCTGTTGGTGTTCACAATTGCCGGGAGTGGACGAAAAGTGGGGGAGTGTTCGTTCAACGTCGAACGGCCTCAGGCGACCTGAAGTGCAGTCTTCCATCGAGCAGCTCGACGCGGGTCTGCAGCAGATAGTGAGCCCCCTTCATGGACCAACGCATTTGTTGTCACTTTGAGAGACGACGATTGATCAAGTGATTCATTACTGACTCCGCTGACGCTGACGATACCCGGCGTCCTTCCATCCTACGGGAGGTGGAGGAGTTGCTGCTGGAGCGAGGCGTGAGCGTCACCTACGAGTCGGTGCGCAACTGGTGCGACCGGTTCGGTGCCCAGTTTGCGCGGCGCGCGAAGGCCGCGCGCGGCAAACCGGGTTCGACCTGGCATCTGGACGAAATGTTCGTGAACCTGCGCGGCGAGCCCTATGTCTTGTGGCGCGCGGTGGACGAACAGGGTACCGAACTGGACGTGCTGCTGCAAAAGCGCCGCGACAAAGGGGCGGCCAAACGCTTCTTCAAGCGGGTGCTGCGCTCACACCCGGTGCCCTCGAAGATCGTCACCGATCAACTGCGCAGCTACCCGGCGGCGAAGGCCGAAATCCCAGAACTGGCGAGCGTCAGGCACGTATTCGTGAAGGCAGCGGCCCGGGTGAATAACCGCGCTGAAAACAGCCACCAGCCCACGCGCCGGCGTGAACGTCAGATGCAGGGTTTCCGCGATTCACGGCGCACGCAGGCGTTTCTCTCGCGTTTTGGTCCGATCCGTCAGCACTTCGCCTTGCCCCGGCACCGGATGAAGGCGGCCTGCCATCGTGCGCAACTCAAGGCGCGTTTGCTCGAATGGCATGACTGGGCAGGCGTGCGATTTTCCCCTGCAAATTAATGAGGAAACCTTACGTCATCGGAAACTCACAAACCATTTCCCTCAACTTGACAAAGCCTCCGCCATACGCAATAGAGGTGCACTTTCGAAAATCTCGTCAGATCGTTGCGGAATCCTCACAAGCCTTGGACACCCGTCGCTTGAAGGGGCACAAAGGTTGTGCCACGACGGACGGCGGCTAATCGGGCAGATTCGATGTTAAATTGGAGTTTGTGTTTATCAACGTAGTTGTTTGACTTCCGAACTGTGCAACCCAAACGCAAAGCGAGCAATGACAAAAATTCCTGATCGTATTGAAACAATGCTTCCTCCTGGCATACGTTCAAGCGTTGTGAACAATTTCAATGGCCTTACGATGCATATCCTGGAAGCTGGTTTTGAAACGAAGGGGCGGCCTGCTATTGTTCTGCTACATGGATTTCCCGAACTTGCCTATAGTTGGAGAAAGATCATGTTGCCCTTGGCAGCTGCGGGGTTTCATGTGATCGCTCCTGATCAAAGAGGTTATGGACGCACTACCGGTTGGGATGGCAATTACGACGGCGATGTTGGTTCTTTCCGGCTACTTAATTTGGTTATAGATGTCGTCGGACTTATCTCGGCGCTTGGCTATCAGTCGATCGCGGCAGTAGTTGGTCATGATTTTGGATCACCTGTCGCCGCTTTTTGTGCACTTACGCGACCAGATATTTTTCGCTCGGTGGTCTTGATGGGAGCTCCGTTTGGCGGCGCTCCATTGATGCCTTTCAATACGGATCACGATACGCGGGAAACCAGCAAAGTAGCGACATACGCAGGCGCCAGCATTCACGATGAATTATCCGCGCAACAGCCTCCGCGAAAGCATTACCAGTGGTATTACTCAACGCGCGAAGCCGAAAATGATATGCGCAACTGCATACAGGGACTACATTCCTTCCTTCGCGCCTATTATCATGTTAAAAGCGCAGATTTCGAGGAAAATCAGCCATTCCCGCTGACGTCATGGACGGCAGCTGAACTCGCGAAACTGCCAACCTACTATATTATGGATAAAGATAAGGGCATGGCAGAAATCGTGGCACTGGATATGCCAACCGCGGCTGCTATCGCTGCATGCAGATGGCTCCCGGAAGATGAGCTGCGGGTGTATAGCTCAGAATACGAAAGAACAGGATTTCAGGGGGCGCTTCAATGGTATCGCTGTTTGACTGAGGGAAAATATATGGCAGAGCTTCGGCTATTTTCTGGTCGCACGATCGACGTGCCTTCATGCTTTATAGCTGGCAAAAGCGACTGGGGAGTATACCAAAAGCCTGGGGAATTGACGAAAATGCAGGACACCGCGTGCACACGGATGTTGGATTGCCATTTAGTCGATAACTCTGGACATTGGGTACAACAAGAACAGCCTGAAATAGTAAGTCAATTGCTTTTGAAGTTTCTGAGCAAATGCACTGCTGAATACAGCCCAATCTCCTTGTAGGATGCTGCATTGGCGGAGACTTGCCCCTTTTCGGAAAAGACGCGCGGCCTCTTCTCTTAGTAGAAGACACCCGCCCTTCCATCTGGCCGCCAGTCCCAGTGCGGCTGCGGCTGCGGCCGAACGCTGTTGTCTACCGGATCGAAAAGCCGACGGTCGAGAGGTCACTCGGAGATTTGGGACGGGTTGGGAGTGAGCATTTCATTCTCCAAAACCACATTCGCGGCTGTTCGATATGCCGTTTTGCGAACGTCGGCATTGGCCGATGACCTGTCGAAGGACTCGAAGAGTGAATGGCCGCTGTAGCCTAGGAAGCTGCCGACTAGCTGGTGCTTAGTCCACCGTCTGTTGAGGGTCGGTTTGCGTCACTTGCAGTCCAACAAGCGTGCTTAGCTGTTGGACCACCCACGATGGTGCGGTTTCAACTGC
>NZ_JAWRXB010000204.1:0-329 GCF_046535245.1 Paraburkholderia sp. SIMBA_030 | reverse complement strand
ACGATGGCCATGCTCGTGCCGACACTGCTCTATCGCCTGCTCGACATGCCCGAGGCGCTCGAGCACGATCTTTCATCGCTGCGCACGGTGCACTACGGAGCGGCGCCGATGAGTCCGGCAAAGCTCAAACCCTTGCAGGAGCGCTTCGGCAATATCTTCGTACAGGTCTACGGATCCACCGAGTGCCTGCAGCCCGTCTCGACACTCGACAAGGCGGATCACGCCAATGCATCGATCGAGCGGCTCGCTTCCGCAGGCCGCATCGCGCCCGGTATCGAGCTACTCGTCGTGGATGAGACGGGCGCGGCGATGCCTGCTGGCAGCATCGA
>NZ_JAWRXB010000203.1:0-330 GCF_046535245.1 Paraburkholderia sp. SIMBA_030 | reverse complement strand
CGGTTGCACAGGCCGCGAGCGAGAAGGCGGCAGCGGAAAGGATGGAGCGAGTCAGCATCGGCGTTCCTTGTTTCGGGATGTTGGGTGAGAACGGCTGTCGGAGACTGCGCGACGAGTATAGAACGCGCTTGCGTGATGCGGAACCCGACTACGAAACGGCGGGCGGTGCTGCGGTGCCGGTGCGATGCGGGTGCAACGCGCGTGCAACGCATGACGGCATGCGTCGGAATTCGCGCGCAATTGCGCTGCAATCGACGTCCGCTGCACGAAACAAACTCAGGAATACTATGCGGTTTATCGACACGCCGGCGGCCGTGTTTGCACAACCGC
>NZ_JAWRXB010000202.1:0-330 GCF_046535245.1 Paraburkholderia sp. SIMBA_030 | reverse complement strand
CGCGCGGCCATCAGTCGAGCGGAATCTGCTTTCTGACGGGTATTCCGCTAAGTTGCGGCTATGCCAAGGCTGCATAGCCGTTGCGAGTAACTTTCATGCGGGAGCAAACGGAGCCTGTAACGAACGCATATACCGGTCGGACTCCTGGCATGCGAGCTCAGCGACAAAGCGAATGGCGTCCGACGCTCGATTTTCCAGATAGCTGACTACCAAGCCCTGCAGCGGGAGTGCGTGCTCGCTCGCAATAATGCGCAACTCTCCACTTTCAATTTCCTGCCTCACCGGCGGTAGCGGCATCATCGCGTGACCGAATCCGCAGCGAACCAGCCG
>NZ_JAWRXB010000201.1:0-330 GCF_046535245.1 Paraburkholderia sp. SIMBA_030 | reverse complement strand
GTATTGCTATTATTAGCTAATTGTCCCAATGCCTGCGCAGCAAGTCCAGATGATGCATACTGCAAAAAGTTAAAACTAACAAGCAATAGCGATAACAACTGTATGGCTAGACCCATGCCAGCAAGTTTCGCTGTGTCATTCATATTGCCGACAATGGCCGTATCAATAACGCTCTGCAATGGCATAGCCAAATTGGCGAGTAGCACAGGCAATGCAATCGCGACAATACGCTTATAGCTTGTGTCAATAGGTGGCATCGCTTGAGAAGTTGCTGAATTAGCTGACATGGGGATATGAATCACGGTTGCGCCTAAGTCACCAAGCATCATA
>NZ_JAWRXB010000200.1:0-331 GCF_046535245.1 Paraburkholderia sp. SIMBA_030 | reverse complement strand
CATCGGCACGACGCCGGACGTGGAGAGCGTGACGCGACGGCGCGACAGGCCGTAGGCGTTGTCGTCGAGCATCAGGCGCATGGCGGGCACGACCGCGTCGTAATTGAGCAGCGGCTCGCCCATCCCCATCATCACCACGTTCGTGATGACGCGTTCGCCCTTGCCTTCACCGCCGTTGGCACGGCCGCCGGCCTCGCCGAGCAGCGACGCGCGCAGGGCGAACTCCGCCATGCGCAGCTGACCGATGATCTCTGCGGTGCTCAGATTGCGTGAAAAACCTTGCTTGCCGGTCGAACAAAACCGGCAATTGACCGCACACCCCGCCTGCGAG
>NZ_JAWRXB010000033.1:0-79497 GCF_046535245.1 Paraburkholderia sp. SIMBA_030 | reverse complement strand
GAATGCCTGGCGCGCGTGCGCCTCGATGCCGAGCGATGCCGCAGCCTGCGCGCACGCGGCAAGGGCAACCTGCGGGGACTCGCGACCGGGTGCACCTTCCACCTCGAAAACCATCCGGTCAGACAGGCGAACGCCGAATACCTGGTGGTGTCCACCACGGTCGATATCCGCAATGTCGACGAGGCCAGCCGCCCGGCCGGCGCCGGTGCGCAATACCAGTGTGAAACGGACTTCGTGCTGCAGCCCGCCAACACGTTTTTCAAGAACCGGCCAAAGGCCAGGAAACCGCGGTGCGCCGGCGAGACGGCCGTTGTAGTTGGACCTGGCGACCAGCCCATGTGGGTTGACGGCTATGCGCGGGTCAAGGTCCAGTTTGCGTGGGACCGGCTGGGCAACAACGACCAGAATTCCAGCATCTGGCTTCGCGTGTCCTCGCCGTGGCAGGGTAACGGATTCGGCACGATCTACCTGCCGAGAATCGGCCAGGAGATCACGGTCAGCTATCACGACGACGACCCCGACAAACCGTATGTGTCCGACCGCATGGTGAACCAGTTCAACCAGCCGCCGTGGATGCTGCCGGGCAACCAGGCGCTGTCGGGCACGCGCACGAAGGAACTCGACGGCGCGATGTCCAACAGCGTCGTGGCGGACGACACGAAGGGCCAGCTTCAGGTGCAAGTGACGAGCGATTACGCGCAGTCGCGGCTGGTACTCGGTTACAACACGCGGATTGCGGGCAACGAGGGGCGCAAGGAAGCGCGCGGTGAGGGCGTTGAACTCGCGACCGATGCAGAGGCGGTGATGCGCGCTGGACGCGGCATGCTGCTCACCACGGAAAAGCGCGCGGGTGCAACGGCACCCGTCAAGGACATGGGTGAGACGGTGCAGCGTCTGACGCAGGCGCGCAAGCAGCATGAAAACCTGTCGCAACTTGCGCAACAGCACAAGGCGCAGGATGCACAGGCGAGCCAGCGCGATGCAACGCAAACCATCAAGACGCAGAACGATGCAGTCAGGGGTGGCGCGCAAACCCATGACAATCCGTCGCCAGAAATGACCCGCCCGGATCTGCTGCTGGCGAGCGCAGCAGGACTGGCGACAACAGCCGCGGACAGCACGCACCAGGCCAGCGTGAACGACCACGCGATCACGGCAGGCCGTGACTACAGCCTGTCGGCGGGGCGCTCGTATCACGCCTCGGTGCGAGGCTCGATCTCGCTGTTCGCCTACCAGGACGGCATGAAATTCATGTCGGCCAGAGGCCGGATTGACATGCAGGCGCAGACTGACGAGATGGCGCTTGCTGCGCTGAAGGACATTACCGTCAGCAGCACGGACGGGAAAGTCATCATCACGGCGGCAAAGGAAGTGTGGATCGGCGCGGGTGGCTCGTACATCCAGATCAACGGCAGCGGCATCATTAACGGCTCGCCTGGGCCAATCCTGGAAAAGGGCGCCGACTGGGATGTGACGGGACCGGATTCGATGCGCATGCCCATACCGGTTCTGCCTACCGCCTTTGAACATCTCTTCGATCGTCCCGTTTGGGTTGTAGACAATCGGGGATATTCAATTCCTCACAGGCCGATTCGAGTTCATTTGAAAAGCGGGCAAACCTTGGAAGGAAAGACCGATCGCGACGGAGTAGCCAACCTGGCTATCAGCGATGAGGCCGATATCCTGCGTATCGAAATTCTGAAAAAACTAAGCGGAAAGAACATATGATCGAAAATACCTCGCTTCCGGATTATGGAATTCCACAGGGAAACGATAATACCTTTCCGCCTTTCACAAGGCCGCACGTCAGCCCCGACGATGGGAATGCAGATAACGATCTGTCGGGACCCGCGCTTGAATACGAGACTGGATATATCTGCAGGGCCGTTCTCGCTGACGAGCTAATAGCAAAGCTCAGAAAGGCTGGAGAAGAAACAGAGGTACAACATCACGATAACGTTCCGCTGACGCCGAAGGTTGAACCGAAACCCGCGACGGGAGGGGCTGCATCGACCACCTCGCCGACAGAGGCTTCGAACTCGCCCCCAAAGAAGAAAAACAAGAATGATGCCAACGACCATCAGATGCTGATAAACAGGCTGAGCAAGAAGCCTCATATCGTCGAATTCAAGGGCGCTGTTCTGGATCGGAACGAACGCCTCAAGATTATTGCCGCCGTAGCAATGTGCGAAAGCGGGAATGATCCGTTCGGCGCGGAAAACACCGATGAAGAGTTTGTTGGACGCAAGAATGGACACAAGGGTATCGAAACCAGCTATTCGCGCATCGTCCACATCGGCCTGTCATATGGCGTGATCCAGTTCACGCAAGATGGCGGCGCGCTTGGCGGTGTGCTACAGAAGTGCAACGAGAAGAATCACCAAAAATTTGTCGACGTCTTCGGCGACAACTGGCAAGAACTACTCACGCTAACGACTGGCGGAATCCCTGTGCCCGGCGTCGATTACGTTTCCGGCCTCGATCACTGGCATGCGGTCGCGAACACCAAGCAGGGAACAGATATCAAAGCGAAGGCGTCCGCGAACAAGCTGCCGGTAAGTGGTGAGATTCGAGGTAAGCGAGTTCAGCCAATCGCCCTTACCGTCGGCGGTATCAAGCAGGACCTCTGGGAAGGTACGTGGAAGGAGCGTTTCAAGGACGCGGCACAGGTGACCGATTTCCAAGAAGCGCAACTAATCTACGCCGTCGAAAACTACCTAAATCCCACCTTGCCCTTTTGCAAGACGAACAACGTACGTTCTGGACTCGGCATCGCCTTCGCGGTGGCGTGTAGAGTACGTGGTGTAAATCCACAACTGCTGCTCGAAGCGGCAAAGAAGAAGGGATTGAAGGTACCCTTCGAATCGGAGGCCGATGAAAAAACGGCGGTCGTTTCAATCTCAAAGAGCGAAATCAAAAACTATCAGACGACCCATAAGGGCAAGGTCAAGACGGTGAAAGTGGCGGGCGAGGAAATCACCCGCGCAGGTCGGCTGAACGGTGATTCGACCGGATTTCTTGCCGAGGATATGTACTGGACGGACACCTTTGACAACGATCACGATAATTAATCGAGGTAATCAATGCTGAAGTACAAAATCGCGTCCATGTTGGCCGCGCTCGCAGTGATAGATACAGCGCATGCCGCCGGGCTGTGCAGCGCGAACGAAACGATCGTGTTCAACTGCGAACTCAAGGAAAATCACAAAATCGTTTCCATGTGCTCGTCGAAGGATCTAACTGATAAGAAAGGTTTTTTGCAATACCGCTACGGCCTACCGAACAAAGTCGAACTGACGTTCCCGAAGAGCCGGGAGAATTCGCAGGCGCAGTTCGGTTACGACGAATATTCCCGCCCCGATCTGAGTACATTCGTGGTCGGCTTCAACAACGCGAACTATCGATATGAGATATCAGAGACAACTGAAGGTGGCGAAGACGTTGGAGTCACAACCCGCTCGCTGCTGGTGAGTTCGGAAGCAAACAAGCGCGGCCTGAAACTGACGTGTCTCGACAACAAGAACACTGTGTCGAACATTTCGACGCTCGACCACGTGCTGAACTGTGACAAGAAGCGCGCGATAGTCGAAGGTGCGTGCGACTGATTCATGTGCTCGCATCCACCCCAGTGCGGCGCTAGACGACCTAGCCCAATACAAATGAAAAGAGTAGCCTTCGCTGCGCTGATGGGCCTCATCGTGTCTGGCGCGAGCTGTGCTGCTCAGCCAGACGAAACTATAGTGAAAAGTTGCCTTCAGGCGCAAGCTATCGCTCCCTCTGTCACGATTCAAAGCCTCAATACGGGCGAAATTACGCAAGACGATAAATACGTCGATGGCTTTCATGCGCTCTATATGTTCGAATATCGTGGTTCCGATGTTGGTTACGCTGAGAGTAAAGAGGACCAAGCATTGATCTACTTGGGCAAGCTTTACCGATTATCCAAGGCCGTGCCATTTGGCAATAATCGCGGCATCAAACATAGCGCAATCAACCCAACGTTGGCGCAATGGAGCATCGCAAGGGAAAATAATAAAAAATACTTCTGCGTAAGCTTTAATTTTGATGGGCTGGGACGGAGCGGAGATTTTCAAAATGTCCATGGCGGATATTTATTGGATACTGCGACGAAATTTTTGTATTTCGTCGTTCGAGATATCCGAAATTTATATATAAATTTTTTCACCAATAGTCACTAATTCACGATTAATCTAATCCGTCTCGGTGACACCACCGACCACGGCGGTGAAGTCATCACCGCCTCCGAGACCATGCGTTACGGCGACCGGCGTGTGGCCCGCAAGGGCGACGAGGTGACGTGTCCGCAGCACCCTGACGTAAAGCCCAACCTGATCCTGGAGGGCGATGAATCGATGATGGACGGAGGCATTCCGGTCGCGCGCCAGGGCCACCGGGGGATGTGCGGCTGCCGCCTGATTTCGAGTCTGGTGTGACCGGCGATGACGCTTATGCACCGTTTCTTTACAGCCCCGAAAACCTGGCTACTCAAGATCGAGCGCGAACCGGGAGTGCTGGACTTCGCCCTGGAAGTGCTGCCCGAAGGGAAGGCGCTGGTATGTTTCCAGTCGCCGGTTGACGCGCACATTGAAGGCTTGCTGCGGGCGAGACCCGACATGCGGTATTACGTCACCGAGGCGTGGGCTGCGCATGAGACCTGGTTTCTGCGGGAACCGGGTTTGCTGATGGCGTTTCTGCATCTCGCGTGGGTGGGCCAGTCAGGACGGATGCTGCTGCGTCCGAGCGGCACGCCGTGCCGGTACTTCCGCTCCTTGCGTAAAAGCGTCGAGGGTGAGGGACCGTTCACGTTCGAGGTGGATGCCGGGTCGCTGGAGGTAGTGGACCGGCTGCACGAGCAGGCCGGACTGTTCGCATGGCGCGAGACGGTATCGCATGAAACGTCCAGGGCGGCGCGGATGCAGATGCAGGAGCTGGAGCGGCACCGGGAACTGGTCGATCAGGCGGTTCGTTCCGCTCGTGTTATTACGCGACCGGAGAGTCGGCCAGGCGAAGAACTGATGCTGTTTGACCCCAAGTTCCGGCAATGGCATACCGTTTCGCGTGAGGCGGCAGAAACCCATGAATAACAGCACGGGTCGGCCCCGAATCATGTGCTACACGGTAACCGAACCATGAAGCACTCCTATCCTGCTTTTTATTGACGAAGCGCATACGATCATCGGGGAGGCGTTCGACGATTGGGGCGACACCCATTAGCGGGCCGGTGTCAAGTGAGCAAACAACACCACGACTGCGCAAGCAGCCGGTTTCGTATTTCAATATCCGCTCGCAGTAGCTGATCGCGCCCGTTTCTTCGATTCATGGCTGCGACGGATCGCGCCAGACACCCATCAGGATCAAGCGAGCGGCGGTGAAGCAGCCTGTCGCCGTGGTGGCTGATTGCCCACGTGGATGATACGCGGGCAGCCACCTTCGCTCAATCATATGAAGCTAGTTACGTGTCAGCACATCGGCACTGGTTGAACGACTTCATTGAACAGAAAATTATACCGAGGGCGTTTGCATGTGATCCATCGCCCGTACCTGCAGGTCGAGTCCTGCTCAAAATAACTGCAGCGTTAAGGGCTGGCAAATCACGATTACGAAAATTACTGTTGCTACTTTTCTTTTTGGTCTCGCGGCGATTGGCACGTCGACCTCGCCCACGGGGAAATGAAGTCGAGTCCACTCCGCCCCATGTCGGCCGCCGTGCTGACCAATTCGTTGAGACGCCTCCCCTTTCGTGGTTCTCAACGGTCCTCGTCAAACTCGGTGAATCTCCGGCGCGACGCGTCAGCGCTTCTGTTCCTTCACACGCGACACGATCTGCGTCGGACTGACGAATTGCAGCGCGATCAGCACCCAGATCAGCGTGATCGCCATGTAGATCATCGCCATCGCGTCGATCGACTGCGGTGCGCGCACGCCGGTTGAAAATACCGCGTAGTACAACGCGACCACCAATGTTTGCGTCGCGGGGCCGGCCGTGAAAAATGTCAGTTCGAACATGCCGATGGTGCGCACCAGCACGAGCAGGCCGGCCGCCAGCATGCCGGGCACCAGCAAAGGCAGCAGCACGTAGCGGAAATAGCGGAAGGTGTTGGCGCCGAAAATGCGCGCCGCCGCTTCGAGATTCGGATCGATCTGTTCGATGAACGGCGTCATCACCAGAATCACGAACGGCAGTGCGGGCACGAGATTCGCGAGAATCACGCCGCCGAGCGTCCCCGCCAGACCGATCTTGTACATCACGGTCGCCATTGGAATGCCGTACGTGACGGGCGGCACCATCAACGGCAGCAGGAAAATCAGCATTGCCGTGCGCTTGCCCGGAAATTGCACGCGCGCAAGCGCATAGGCCGCGGGTACGCCGAGCAGGACCGAGAACAGCACCACCGCGCCGACCACTTCGACCGTGACCCACAACACGCTCGCCAACTGGAAGTCGCGCCACGCCTGCGCATACCAATGCAGCGTGAAGCCTTGCGGCAACAAGGTGCCGAACCAGCGCGTCGCCACCGAGTTGACCGCGACCGTCGCGATCAGCAGCACCACGTTGACGAGGAAAAACACCATCGCGCCCCACACCAGCACCTGCCACGCGCGGACCGGCAAACTGCCGCGTTGTTTGATGCGCTTGCTGGGCTGCCGGGCGCCGTCATCGCCGTTTGACGATGACGCGGTCCACGAAGGATGTGCCGCATGACGATCGGTTGCCATCAGCCTTTTCCTCCCGTCACCGGACCGCTGTAGAAAAAGCGGCGCGCGCCGAGCATCGCGGCGACCACCACCAATTGCACGAAGCCCATCACCATCGCGATCGCGGACGCAAGCGAATAGTCGTAGCTCTCGAACGCGGCTTCAGCCGCGGCGATCGACATCACGCGCGTCGGGCCGGCGGGCGCACCGAGCAGCACCGCCGATGGAAACACCGAGAACGCCTGCACGAACGACAGGCACGCGGCCATCGTCAAACCCGGCGCCAGCAGCGGCAGATAGATGCGGCGAAACTGCTGCCACGGACTCGCGCCGAGCGTCGCCGCGGCGCTCGCGAGCGTCGGATCGATGCCCGTTACATACGACAGCGTCAACAGAAACGCAAACGGAAAACCCGACACGATCAGCGAGATCAGCACGCCCCAGAAGTTATGCGTGAGACGCACTTCATCCGTATAGAGATGCAGGCCTTGCAAGGCTTGCGGAAACCAGCCGTTCGGACCGAAGTACGTGAGCATGCCGTCGGCGATCAGCACAGTGCCGAGCGTGACCGGAATCACCAGCAGCGTCGTGACGAATTTCTGCCAGGGTGAATTGCGGCGCAGCGCGAACGCCACCGGCACCGACACGCCGACATTGACGAGCGTCGCGGGCACCGCGAGCTTCAACGTGACGATGATGGTCGGCCACATCGACGTATCGGTGAAGAACGCCAGATAGTTGGCCCACAGGCCACCGCCGTTCATCGGCCGGAACGACAGCACCAGCCCATACGCAAACGGATAGATGAACAACGCGACGATGAAGATCAAAGCCGGCGCGACCAGCCACGCTTTGGTGTCGCGCGGCGCAAGTGGCGGTGACAGCG
The DNA here is from genome assembly GCF_046535245.1 of Paraburkholderia sp. SIMBA_030. Classification (NCBI taxonomy): domain Bacteria; kingdom Pseudomonadati; phylum Pseudomonadota; class Betaproteobacteria; order Burkholderiales; family Burkholderiaceae; genus Paraburkholderia; species Paraburkholderia sp. SIMBA_030. The sequence continues at coordinate 71,894 of NZ_JAWRXB010000033.1, read as the reverse complement.
TGCCTGTGTTCATGGCGCGTCTTCGTCATAGACGAGCGTGCGTGACGGCGCCACGCGCAAGCTGATTCGCTCGCCTTGCTCGAACTCGCCCGCGATACGCGCCCACAACTCGCCGAATGCCGTCTTCACGCGCAATAGCGAATCGTGCCCGCCATATTCGACCGTGCTCACCAACGCGTCGAACGCGTTTTCCGCATCCGGTTCGGCACGTTCCATATCCTCGGGACGCAGCGCGACGCTCACGCGCTTGCTGTTGAACCCGGCCATGGGGGTGCCGATCAGACGCACGCCGTTCGCGCTTACCGCAACGCCTTCGCCCTGCATGCCTTCGAGCGTGAATTCGACCACATTGCGATAGCCCATGAAGCGCGCGACGTGCAGGTTCTGCGGCCGCGTATAGACCGCTTTCGGCGTCGCGATCTGCTGCACGACGCCCTCTTTCATCACGACGATGCGGTCCGCCATCGACAACGCTTCGTCCTGATCGTGCGTCACATAGAGGGTCGCGCGCTCAAGCTGGCTATGGATGCGGCGAATCTCGGCGCGCATTTCGATGCGCAGTTTCGTATCGAGATTCGACAGCGGTTCGTCCATCAGGATCAGCGGCGGTTCGATCACGATGGCCCGCGCGATCGCGACGCGCTGCTGCTGCCCGCCCGAAAGCTGGCCGGGCAGCTTGCGTTCATGCCCGACCAGTTGTACGAGCTGCAACGCCTCACGTGCACGCCGCACGGCTTCGCTCCTGCCGACCCCGCGCATCTTCAAACCGAAGCCGACGTTGTCGAGCACCGTCATGTGCGGAAACAACGCATAGTTCTGGAACACCATGCCGAAGCCGCGCTTTTCCGGCGGCAGCACGTCGATGCGTGTGTCGTCGAGCCAGATGCCGCCCCCGCTCAACGGCTGCAAACCGGCGATGCAATTGAGCGCCGTCGATTTGCCGCAGCCCGACGGTCCCAGCAACGCGATGAATTCGCCGCGCCGGATATTCAGATCGAGCCCCTGCAACGCCGCGATCGCATGGCCTTCCGCATTCGTGAAACTGCGGCTCACCGAGTCGAGCCGCAACTGCTCAAAGTGGTGCTTCATGGCGGTTTCCTGATACGGACGACGCGCGAATCGCGACGGCCTCACCGGACTACGTGGCCGACTACCGGGTCTTCTGCGCGCCGACTTCGCTGTCCCACTTCCTGAAAGCCGCGACCATCGCGGTCGCGTTCAGCGGCAATACATGCGGACGCTCGGCCAGCAGCTTCGCGTACTCAGGCCGCCCGTACTTCTTCAGCACATCCTGGCTGTGCGCCGGCGCCTGTTCGACGCTCACGCCCTTGATCGCGGGACCGGGATAGAAGTAACCATCGTCATAGGTCATCGCCTGCTGTGCCGGTTCGAGCATGAAGTTCATCAGCTTGTAGAGCACATCGAGCTTTTCCTTCGGCACGCCCTTTGGAATCACCATGTAGTGCGCGTCGTTCACCCACGTCATGTTGTCGAATGCCTGTACGCGGAATTCCTCCGGCACGATGCCGAGCGCGCGCGGATTGATGTCCCAGCCGGTCACCGTCACGGTCATGTCGCGCGTGCCCTCGCCGAGTTCTTTCATCACCGCCGAGGTGCCGCCCGGATAGTAAGGAATGCAATCGTTCAGTTGCTTGAGGAAAGCCCACGTCTTGTCCCAACCGTGAATCGGGTCTTGCGGATCTTTATCGCCGAGCACGTATGGCAGCCCCATCAGGAACGTGCGGCCCGGCCCCGAATTCGCCGGGCGGGCGTAGATCAGCTTGTCCGGATGCGCCTTGCACCACTGCAGCAATTGCTCGGGCGTCTTGGGCGGATTGCTGACTTTGGCGGGGTTGTATTCGATCAGCGGGCCGGCCGGCATATACGCGACTTCGAGCCCGAAGCCTTGCGCGAGATCCTGCATCTTGCGCGGACCCGGCGCGTATCTGTCGAGCACGCCGGGGAATGCCGCCGCATTGTCCGGCAGCAACTTCATCCATAGGTTCTGTTCGATGCCGGCGGCCAGTGCGTCGGTGCCGGTCAGCACGAGGTCGATGTCGGAGCGGCCCGCAGCCTGCATCGCCTTGATCTTGCCGGGCAGTTGCGGCGCCGGCGCGTTCGTGAACGTGAGGTTAGCGATAAGGTTCGGATACTTCGCCTTGAACGCCTCGAAGCCCTTTTGCGTGAGCTGAAGATCGCCGGCGACGTCGACGATGTTCAGCGTTACCGGATCCGCCGCGTGCGCGGCAGATGCAAAGGCGGCGCTCGCCGAGAGACATACGGACACCAGCCTGAGCGTCAATCTGCCAGAAACAGTCATTGCGTCTCCTCGCTTCTTCGTATGGATGTCCGCCGGTCGAATGCGGTGCTGGCGGTGTCTTTATATCAACGCAACATAGCGAAGCTCAACTGCCGATGTCAAGCAAATTAATGGTTGGACGGTGCGGCTCGGAAAATCGGCTATATATGCCGCAAGTCTTTATCTTTCAATGATTTTCTTGGCCTGACCAAGGGCAAACCCGAAGCCGGATGGCGACTTGAATGAGAACTTGTCAGGCAACCTCGAACTCGACCTGGTGTTCACCCGCCCTGCATCCCCTGCGTGTTCACATAAAGCGAATACAAGCCATGGCTTGCCGCCATGAACAGCCGGTCGCGATGCCGCCCGCCGAAACAGACGTTCGCGCAACGCTCCGGCAAGGCAATGTGGCCGATCAACTCGCCTTGCGGCGTGAAGACGCGCACACCGTCGAGTTCATCGTGGCCCATGCCCCAGCCGCACCACAGATTGCCGTGAATATCGACGCGAAACCCGTCCGGCGTGCCCGGCCCGGCGTCGATCAGCACGCGGTTGTTCGAGAGCGCGCTGCCATTGCCGCCGACGTCGAACGCGCGAATCTTGCGCGGCTCGCCCCGCGATTCGACCACGTACAGCACGGACTCGTCCGGCGAAAACGCGAGTCCGTTCGGTCCGAGCACGTCGTCGGCGACCACCGTGACTTCGCCGGTTTGCCCATCGATACGATAGACGCATGCGGCCAGTTCCGACTCCTGCCGCTCGCCCTCGTAGAAGCTGTCGATGCCGAAGGTCGGATCGCTGAACCAGATCGAGCCGTCCGATTTCACGATCACGTCATTCGGCGAATTGAAGCGCTTGCCGCGATAACGATCGGCGAGCACCGTAATCGAGCCGTCGTATTCGGTGCGTGTCACGCGCCGTGTCAAGTGCTCGCATGTGACGAGGCGCCCCGCGCGATCGCGCGTGTTGCCGTTCGCATTGTTCGACGACTGACGAAACGTCGTGACCGTGCCGCCCGGTTCATCCCAGCGCAGGATGCGGTCATTGGGAATGTCGCTCCACAGCAGATAGCGGCCATCGCCGAACCAGACCGGCCCTTCCGACCAGCGTGCGCCCTGATACAGACATTCGACTGAAGCGGACGCGAGGGTCAGCGCCTTGAAGCGCGGATCGAGGATATGAATGGCGGGATCGGGATAGCGTCGGCTGTTATCGCTCATGCTTGTGCTTTGGGTGATTGAAGGTTGTAGGCGAAAGCCGCTTGAAGCGCCGCTCGTTGAGCGAGGCAAATGCGCTGTCAATGCGCCGCAGACGACCTCGCGGCGAGTAATCGGCGCGGCGTGCGAGCGACGGCACCGCCATGACCGCAGCGGCGAACTCGCTGTCGAGAATCGGAGAATCGTTCAAGACGCCTCAAACGGGAACGGGATTCGACGTTTAAGGTAGCACCGGGCGCGGATAGGTATCAAACAACTTCGAAAACGTTTACGGCCCGCTTTGAATCCAGCATTAATTTCCGACCAAGTCGAATTAAGGTCTTTTTTTCCGAATTCCCGTAAGTGCAGCGATTGTCCGTGCGATTGAAAATGTATCCGTCAATCGAAATCGGCAGGGCACGAAGCCGCGAAAAATTAACCGCTATATCCCTGTGTTTATAGCAACGGAACCGAAAAAATCCGATATAAAGAGCAAATCGTGTGTTCCTTCGCACAACCCGCGCCGCTGCCATTTCTTTCGAAATAAAGACCGGATTTACAAAGTAATTTTTAGTGTTAGATTGTGGCAATAAAACAGCCGGACGGAAGGCCGTACCGCAATTAACCGCAACGGGTAGTTTGCGATCTGAGAGAGTTAAATTGCCGCTACACTTTATCGAGCAGATGGCTCCGCTACTGAACGCCGCAGATGAAGCGGAATGGTTCGGTGCCATCGCAGGGCTTGCCGAGACATGGGGCTTCGATCGGATCTTGATCGCCATGCTGCCGCGCCCGACCATTCGTCTCGAAGACGCCTACGTGCGCAGCACCTATGCGCCGACGTGGCGCCGCACCTATGACGAGCAGGGGCTCGTGCACATCGACCCGACTGTCGCGCATTGCGCGACGCGCGCGACGCCGCTGATCTGGTCGCCGGACATCTTTACGACCGCCCCGCAGCAATCGATGTATGAGGAAGCCCGCTCGCACGGCTTGCGCGCCGGGGTGACGTTGCCGATCCATGGCCCGAACCAGCAGGCCGGCATGATGTGCTTCGTCAACGACAGCAATCCGACCGAGGCATTCTGGCGCCATGTCGACGTAGCCCTGCCGAATCTCGTGCTAATGCGCGATCTGGTGATCGACACCAGTCAGCGCCATCTGAATACGCACACTCAGACCTTATTGCCCAAGCTCACGCCGCGCGAACGCGAATGTCTGAAATGGACCGCGCGCGGCAAATCCACATGGGAAATTTCCCATATCCTGAGTTGCTCGGAAGCCGTCGTGAACTTCCACATGAAAAACATCAGGACGAAATTCGGTGTGAATTCGCGGCGCGCGGCGGCCGTCATCGCCGCGCAGCTTGGACTCATTGACCCGGGTTGAGCCAGGCGGCGTCGCGGCTGTACAGCACCCGCTCGGCCCGGCCGAGATCGGCGTCGGAAACGGTCTTGGTGAAGTAAAGGCCCAGCAGGATCGCCACCGGTGCCGGGATTTCGGCGCCCGATTCGAACCGGCTGCCACGCGATTGCGTCACGCCGAAGCGCGCCCAGAAGCGGCGCTGGCTCTCTTTTTTCTTCTTGCGGTAGGCAATGATCAGAACGCGATCCACCGCCGACGACGGTTCCGCAGGGCGGGGTTGGATGCCGGGTTGCGGTTGCCAGTGATTGTCGAGAAGTTCCATGTCGTGTCCTGTCGGTTGATGGCTGATGCTTATCTCGATTTTGCTTTACCCGATAAGCATGCACACCTATCCAGGTAGGTAGGTGGCAGAACGATTCAAAATGCATAAGTTTTCTTGCGTATTGGGTAACCCAACACGTTCAGGAGAACGTCATGCAAACAGCGATCCGGATTGGAATGCGGCAGGAATTCGACAACGCGGACATTAACGAGATGTACCGCCTGCGGGCCCGGGTATTCCACGGGCGGCTCGGGTGGGACATCCCGACCATCGCGGGCATGGAAATCGACGGCTACGACGCGCTCGGGCCGCACTACATGCTGATTCAGGGCGACGATCACCACGTGCGCGGCTGTTGGCGCCTGATGCCGACCGAGGGCCCGAACATGCTGAAGGACACGTTCCCGCAGCTGCTGCATGGCGCGGCGGCGCCGGTCGGGCGGCATATCTGGGAATTGAGCCGGTTTGCGATCGAAACCGGCGGTGAGGAACAGTCGTTCGGTTTTGCCGACCTCACGATGCAGGCGATTCACGAACTCGTGACGTTCGCCGACCGGATGGGCATCACGCACTACGTCACGGTCACCACCACCCCGATCGAGCGGTTGCTGCGCAAAACCGGCATCGAGATCAGCCGACTCGGCTCGCCGTTGCAGATCGGCGTGGAGCGCGCCGTGGCGCTGGATATCGCGGTCAGCCCGAAAACCCGCACTGCCCTGTTCGGGCCGATGGCCGTGGCCGCGTAGCCGCAAGAAGCCCGGGCCGACACCGGAGCGCGGCTGCGGCGGCCCAGTGCCGGCGCGTGGCGAAGTTCAGGAGCCGAACATCCGGTCGAGCGCATTTTCGAGGTGCGCTCGCATCGCCTGACCGGCGGCCGGACCGTCCTTCCGACGGATCGCTTCAAGCACCGCCAGATGCTCGGCCTGCACGAGCCGCTGCCGTTCGACGGTCTTCACCAGCGACAGATTGCGCGACAAATTCATGCTGAACAGGATCTGTTCTTCGATGAACGACATGACCGTGATAAAAAACGGATTCTTCGACGCGCGCGCCACCGCCAGATGGAACATGAAATCGTCTTTTGCACCGATACCCTGGGTTTCGATGATGCGCTCCAGTTCATCCCACGCGCGCTCGATCGAGGAGATGTCGTCGGCATCGGCTTTGAGCGCGGCCTGTTCGGCGGCGCCCGCTTCGGTCACGATGCGAAATTCATAGCAGCGGCGGATGTCGGACAGCGTTTCGAGCGGCGCGAAGCGGCGCACGTCCGGATCGGGCCGCCGCGCGACCGTGGTGCCGGAACCGTGCCGGGTCATGACGATGCCGTCCGCCCGCAGTCGCGCCAGCGCCTCGCGCACGGTCGGCCGCGAGGTCTCGAAGCGCTCGGCTAGCGCATGCTCGGTAGGCAGCCGGTCGCCTTCCTTGTACTCGCCTTCGAGAATCCGATTGAGGATGTCGCCGTAGATCTTGTCGGGCAAGGCCGTCGTTTTGCGCTCGTTCATCGGCGATGCTGAGCCAGCTTGTCTGAATAGGCTTTGATTGTAAGGCAAACCCGGGGGCTATCCTGGTTCGCGCAGGCGTTTCAGGTTGACGCGCAGGCCGGAAACGCTTGCTGCGCGGTACTTGTCACGCGATCCATCGAAGCAGCACAATTTGACAAGTGTTTGATTTACATCCTGCCCGAGGTGCGCCTGTTTCAGCGATCATTTAAGCTTGCGTAGGTAACAAATCGTCAATGACCGCGGTCGTGCGCAATGGCCGCGGCACCCGAATCCTTCAGACGCGGAGTTGATATGTACGCACGCATCCTTGTAGCGGTCGATGGCAGCGATACCTCGCGCCGCGCGTTCGAGGCAGCACTGGCGCTCGCCAAATCCACGGGCGCTGTTCTGCAGCCGTTCTACGTCGTCGAAAACACGCCGATGTATTTCGAAGCGCCTGGCTACGATCCTTCGATTCTCCGCAACCGGCTGGTCGAGCAAGGCAAGGAACTCGGCGCGGAATTCGCGCAGGCCATGCGCGATCAGGGCGTAAAAGGCGAGCTCGCGGTAGGCGAAGCATCGTCGCTCGACGACGTGTCCACCGTGGTGCTGAAAGCCGCTGCCGCTTTCAACGCCGACCTGCTGGTGATGGGCACGCACGGCCGGCGCGGTTTTCAGCGCCTGATTCTCGGCAGCGTCGCCGAGCGCTGCGTGCGCCAGGCCAGCTTGCCGGTGCTGCTGATCCCCTCCGCTGCGGGCAAGAGCAGCGAAGCCGGCGCTCAACCGGACGCATAGCAGTACATCACCACACGCGGAAGCGTGACATCGCGCAAGCAGCCTCGCTGCGCGAACGCGTCATTTTGCCGCGAAACGCGGGCCGCACGCGGTGGGACAATCAGCCATTACCCCGATAAATGGCTGCTAAACATGCTTAATCCTATCGCTGTTACCGCCGATTCCGCTGTTCCTCCATCCGTGCGCGGCCGCGGTCGTGCTGCGCCGTTGCGGGCGAGCGGGCGCAGCGCCGCGCGCTGTTCGAACTGTTCGATGCGTCAGCTCTGCATGCCGCAAGGCCTGTCTCCAGACGACATGCCGAAACTCGAAGCGTTGATTTGCACAGCGCGCTCCGTGCAGCGCGGCGAAGCGTTGTACCGCAGCGGCGACCCGTTCGACAATCTTTACGCCGTGCGGTCCGGTTCGATGAAAACCGTCATGGCGCACCGTGACGGCCGGGAGCAGGTTACCGGCCTGCGCCTCGCCGGCGAAGCGCTCGGCCTCGACGGCATCAGCGAAGACGTGCACGCGTGCAGCGCCCTGGCGCTCGAAGACAGCACCGTTTGCATCATCCCCTACACGGCGCTCAAAACGTTGTGCCGCGAAATCGGTTCGATGCAGGAACGGCTGCACAAACTGCTGGGCGAACAGATCGTCCGCGAAGCCGCGCAAATGATGGTGCTCGGCTCGTTGTCGGCGGACGAACGGGTCGCGGCATTCCTGCTCGACGTATCCGAGCGCAACGCGCAACGCGGCTATTCGTCGGCGGAATTCAACCTGCGCATGACGCGCGAAGACATGGGCAGCTACCTCGGCATGACACTCGAAACCGTCAGTCGCACCCTGTCGAGATTTCAAAAACGCGGACTGATCGACACGCAAGGCAAGCACATCCGGATCGTCGATCTCGAAGGCTTGCGGCAGCTTTAAGCCGGGCGCGCAGGACCGGGCCCGCGCAGCCACGTCCCCCGTCTACCTCTTTTCGGTGCGCTTTCGCCTTGGCATGGCTCCTGCGAGCGGGTACAGTCTTTAGTCCGTCCCCCCGCAAGGAGGCTTGGCGAAATGAATCGCGACCCCGCCCCGCATCACCCGCTCGTCCAGCGTCTGATCGACGCGCGTCACGTCACCGACGCACTGTTCTCCATCGTCAAACCCGAGTTTCTGTATGACCGGCCGATCCGCGAGCGTCACCGGATCGTGTTTTACATCGGCCATCTGGAAGCCTTCGACCGCAACCTGCTGGATCAGCGTCTGTGCGACCTGCCCGCGTTCGATCCGCAGCTCGACCAACTCTTCGCGTTCGGTATCGATCCCGTCGACGGCGGGTTTCCCACCGATCAACCAGCCGACTGGCCGTCGTTCGACGTCGTGCGCGGCTATGGGCTGCGCGCCCGTGAGCAGATCGACCGTGCGCTCGGTGCGCTGAGCAACTCGGCTCGTATCGGCCACGATGGTACGCAAGGCGGTGCGGCCGAGCAGTTGCTGAACGTTGCGATCGAGCATCGGCTGATGCATGCCGAAACGCTCGCGTACATGCTGCATCAGTTGCCGCTCGCGCAAAAGATCGACGACTTACGCGAACCGGTGACAACGCGCGTCGAGCGCGTCGCGATCAATGCATCGATGGTCAAGGTGCCGGCCGGGTCGACGGTACTCGGCATGGCGCGCGAAAGCGGCCGCTTCGGTTGGGACAACGAGTTCGGTGAATTGCGCGTCGATGTGCCCGCCTTCGAGATCGATCGCCACATGGTGACGAACGGCGCGTTTCGCCAGTTCATCGAGGCGGGCGGCTATCGTGAGCCGAAGTGGTGGTCGGACAAGGATTGGGCGTGGAAGGAAGCCGAGCGGATCGAACACCCCGCCGGCTGGTCGCAGCGCAGTGACGACCACGAGCGCGGCAAGGACGGCGCATGGACATTACGCACGATGTTCGATGAGGTGCCCCTGCCGCTCGATTGGCCCGTGTACGTCAGCCACGCCGAAGCCAGCGCTTACGCACGCTGGGCCGGCAAGACACTCCCCACGGAGGCGCAATGGCAACGCGCGGCACACGGCACGCCGCACACTGCGTCGGGCAATTTCGATTTCCAAAGCTGGAACCCGCAGCCGATCGGCGCGTATCCGGATAACGTGAGCGCGTTCGGTGTCGAAGGTCAGTTCGGCAACGGCTGGGAGTGGACTTCGACGGTATTCGACGCACTGCCGGGCTTCGAAGCGTTTCCGTTTTATCCCGGCTATTCCGCCAATTTCTTCGACGGGCAGCATTACGTGCTCAAAGGCGGCTCGGCGCGCACTGCGCGATGCATGCTGCGGCCGACTTTCCGCAACTGGTTTCAGCCGCACTATCAGTATGTTTATGCGGGGTTCAGGTGTGTGCGGGTGTGGCCATTTAACCAATAGTTGACCCAAAATGTCACTTATCGCTTTACCGAGAAAATTGCCATCTATCGCCTAACTGCAACCGAAGGATGCACGACAGATGGAGGGCAGGGCAAAACCTCAGCGCAGTCGGGATGTGACGGACCCTGAAGCCCGCAGGCCGCGCGGCTCGCGCAACGCGGCCGTCGCTTAGCTGTTGCTGAACGTCTGGTCCACAAAGGCGCGCAGTTGCGAAAGATCGCCCTCGCTGTACGACGGCTCTATAGCCGTGAGCGGCCAGTTGCGTCACGACTGCGAGCGACCGTGTGCCATATGACAATCGCTGTTGTAACAATATGTAATCATCGAATCCTGCTTGGAACACGTCATCCTATTGACATTCGGCGGTGACTTAATACCGCTTTGTTAGCCAAGTCCCACTGGCCGATGAGAAGTTCGCTCGACGGCCCTGTTCGACATATCCAGAAATTACATTCCGGCACATCTCCACAGCGTATGGCGACGCAGCGGCGCCGGGTCATGCCTGTCATGCCAGATCTGTCGCCGGTCCGGCATGGCTATTGCGTAATGAGGAATCCTATGAAAATAAAAACCCGCAATATCGTGACCGGGCTCCGGCTCGGCGTCATCATGTCGGCCGTGCTGCTCGCAGCGCAGTCTCACGCTGACAACCTCAGCGCCGTCGACACCGCACGCGTGCCCAGCGGTCAGTCGATCACGCCGTTGGTCGTGCACGGCGCGGTCCAGCAATATCTGAATCCAGGCCTGCCGGCCCATCCGAATTTCGTGGCTGGCGAAGCCGTGCGTTCGCAGTTGAGCCCGAACGGCAAGACGCTCGCGATCATCACCGCGGGCCAGAACTCGCTGTATAACGCGGACGGTTCGGTCGACACGGCCAACTCGACGCAGTACATCTTCCTGTACGACGTGTCGGGCGCGAACAAGACCCGGCCGCAACTCCAGCAGGTGATCCAGCAGACGAACGCATTCGTGGGCCTGGTGTTCTCGCACGACGGCAACACGCTGTATGCAACGGGCGGCAAGGATGACGTTGTCCAGGTTTACACCCAACACGGCGGCGCATGGGTACAGTCGGCCACGATCACGCTCGGCCATAATGGCAAGGGCGTGGGGATCGGCGTGCAGCCGAACGCGGGCGGTCTCGCGCTTTCGGCCGACGGCAAGACGCTCGTCGTGGCCAATAGCTACAACGATTCGATCAGCGTGATCGATACCGCGTCCAGCTCGGTGCGTTACGAGCACGATCTGCGCCCGTTCTTCTCCGGCAACGAGGGCACGCCGGGCGGTGTTGGCACCAGGACAACGAAGTGATGGGCTTCCTGCACAACCACATCAAGCACGTGATCTACATCGTCAAGGAAAACCGCACGTACGACCAGATCCTCGGCGATCTCGGCAACGGCGGCAACCCGCGCAGCGCGAGCGCTCGTGGAAAACGAACCGAACCCGACTTCCGCGAAGGGCTCGGCTGAGTTGTGTATAACGCTATGGCTTTAGCTGTTCCCTGATCTTGTGAAGATCGCGCATTTTTTTGCGCAATTTTTCGATATTTTTTTTCATGCATTCGTGTTAAAGCGCCGAAATAACGGCAATGGAAATAATGCGCTCGCGGCCTTTGTTGCAAGCACATCGTTGTCGTCAAATTCAGTGCAGCGGGCGAATTATGCAATACAGATCGCATTGAAAGTTATTTGTTAGAAAATTCACATGCCATCGACTTTTTTTGTCTCCATATCGTCATTGCCAACCTATAATTTCTCTCCGTCGTAATGCTTTGTAAGAGATAGGCGGCGTCTCCACGCAGAGCGCTGCTCGTCGTTACCACACGCCACATTACCGTTTGCTCATCCGGGTAACGTCATGGAGGCGTTCGTGAAGAAAATTGCCAATGTAATTAGTACACCCGCATTTAGAGGCGGCCTGCTTTGCAGCGTCGTTTCCTTCGCGCTTGCCGCGGCTATCTGGCCGACAGTCGCACAAAGCCAGCAGGCCGCAGCAGCGGCAGCAGCCGCGGTGAACACCGCGTCGCCGATCAAGCATGTCATCGTGGTGGTCGGCGAGAACCGCACGTTCGATCACGTATTCGGCGCTTACACGCCGCGCCAAGGTCAGACGGTGGCGAACCTGCTGTCGAAGGGCATCATCACGGCCGATGGCCGCCCAGGACCTAACTTCGCGCTAGCCGCGCAATACACGGCCAGTGCCACGGATCCGAAGCGCTTCGATATGGCGCCAGGCGGCAAACAGCCCTATACGGTGCTCCCGGCACCGAATACCGGCGGTACGGCAAGCACGCCGAGCGATACCAATCCACCGCCGTTCGCGACGCTCGCCGCAGCGCAGGCCGCCGAGGGCACCATGATCGAGCCGTGGGACGTCGTGCATCTGACCACCGGTGCGAGCGGCGTGCCGCAGCATAGCGTCGATACGCGCTTCGGTTCGAACACGTATAACCTGCCGAACGGACCGTATCAGATTTCGCGCGTCGGTCCCGACTACGATCAGTACATCAACAGCCCGGTACACCGCTTCTACCAGAATTGGCAACAGGCCGATTGCAGCCTCGAGCACGCCACGCTCGATAATCCGAGCGGTTGCCAGATGGACCTGTTCGCGTGGGTTGAGACCTCGATTGGAGCCGGTTCGAACGGCAAGCCGCAGCCCGCGAATTTCAACGACGAGACCACTGGCGAAGGCGCGACCGCGCTCGGCTATTACAACGTGAATACCGGCGACATGCCGTATTTCACACATCTTGCGCGCCAATTCACGATTAGCGACAACTATCACCAGCCGGTGATGGGTGGCACGGGCGCGAACAGCATCATGATCGGCACGGCTGACGCGCTCTACTACACGGACGGCAACGGCAATGCCACGAAACCGCCCGCCGATCAGATCGAGAATCCGCTGCCGCAGCCGGGCACCAACAACTATTACACGCAGGACGGCTATTCGGGTGGTTCGTATACCAACTGCTCGGACAGTCATCAGCCCGGCGCCGGCACGCTGCGCCACTATCTGGACCGTCTGCCGTACAAGCCGGACGCGAAGTGCGAGCCGAACACGTATTACCTGCTGAACAACTACAACCCCGGCTACAACGGGGACGGCACGGTCAATACGAGTACGTTCACGATCCCGCCGTCGCCGGTGCGCACGATCGCCGATACGCTGATCGAGAAGAACATCACGTGGAAGTATTACGGCGAAGGCTGGAATACGTTTGTGAAAACGCCGGCCACTAGTGTCTACTGCAATATCTGCAACCCGTTCCTGTATGAAACCGCGATCATGACGAACCCCGCGCTCGTCAGTTCGCATCTGCAGGACACGACGGATCTGTACGCGGACATTGCGAACGGCACGCTGCCGGCGGTTTCGTTCGTGAAGCCGGGCGGTCTGCTCGACGGGCACCCGGAGTCGTCGAAGTTCGGGCTCTTTGAATCGTTCGTGCACAAGCTGGTCGACAAGGTGCAGCGCGACCCGAGCCTATGGGCTTCGACGGCGATCCTGGTCACGACCGACGAAGGCGGCGGCTACTACGACTCAGGCTACATCCAGCCGGTGGATTTCTTCGGCGACGGCCCGCGTATTCCGATGATCGTCGTGTCGCCATACTCGCGCGGCGGCCGTGTCGTGCACCAGTACTCGGATCACGCGTCGATCCTGAAGTTCATCGAACGCAACTGGCATCTGAAGCCAATCACGCACAGAAGCCGCGATAATCTGCCGAATCCGATCCAGTTGCAGACGCATCCGTATGTGCCGGTCAATTCGCCCGCAATCGGCGATCTGTTCGACGCGTTCGAGTTTCCGCGCACGCCGTAACGGTGTGGCGTGGCAGGCAGAGCCGGACCGGCTCTGCCGATCTGGAGGATTGCACCGCGCGGCCGGCCTGGCGCGCGGTCTTTTTTTACTGCTTAAAACTCGCCGATTATCGGCGAACCCGATTCGAATGGCACAATTCCGATTTAGCGGATACTTCTCGTACGAAACACTGCCGCGCCAACAATACGGGTATCAGGCATGCAGCAGACAATCCATGGGATGACCGCGCTCACGTTGCTGGTGGGGCTTGCCGTACTGGCCGTCCTTTCAGTCGGCTTGCCTTACCCCGTAGCCAATGCCCTACTTTTTATTGCGCTGTTCGGGTTGCTCGCCGCTGTGCAGACGCCCGCCACCCGACCGCTGCTGCTTGCTTTCAGCGGCTTCGTCATCATCAGGTACATCGCGTGGCGCTTCGAATCGTTCCCGATCCATGGCGGCCTGCCCACGAAGATCGCCGCCGCCGCACTGCTGGCAGCCGAATTCTATTGCATGGGCGTCGTTCTGCTCGGCTATTTCGTCAGTGTCCGGCCGCTGGAGCGTCAGCCGCTGCCGCTGCCCTCCGATCCTGACGCGCTTCCGATGGTCGACGTCTTCATTCCGACCTACTCGGAGCCGTTCTCGGTCGTTGCCCCAACGGTGTGCGGCGCAGTCGAACTCGACTATCCGAAAAGCCGCTTCCGCGTCTACGTGCTCGACGATGGTTTTCCCCGATCCAGAAGCGCGAAAAACCCCGAGCAACGGCAGGCGCTCGCCGAACGCGCCGAGCGGTTGAAGGCGCTATGCGCAAGGCATGGCGCCATCTATCTGACTCGCGAATCGAACGAGCACGCCAAGAGCGGCAATCTGAACGCAGCGATGCAAGGCACGTCAGGCGAACTGATCGCCATCCTGGACGCGGATCACGTGCCGACGCGAGACTTCCTGCGTTCCACCGTCGGCTTTTTCATGCATGACTCGAAGGCCGCATTGGTGCAGACACCGCATTTCTTTACCAACCCGGACCCGCTCGAGAAAAACCTCGGTTTGTTCAACCAGATGCCGGCTGAGAACGACCTGTTCTACCGTGTCGTTCAGCCGGGGTTGGACACCTGGAATACGTCGTTTTTCTGCGGCTCCGGCGCTGTCGTCCGGCGCGCCGCCATTCTGGAAGTCGGCGGATTCTCGACGGACTCCATTACCGAAGACGCTTCGACTTCCGTCAAGCTGCATCAGCGAGGCTGGCGTTCGGTGTATTTCGGCCGGCCGATGGTCGCGGGTCTGCAGCCTGAAACGATTTCGGGCTTTCTGGTTCAGCGCATCCGCTGGGGCGTCGGCATGATGCAGATTCTCATGAAGCAGAATCCGTGGCTGGTTCGGGGGCTGACGCCTGCTCAGCGCTTCTGCTATTCTTCGGTCGGCCTTTTCTGGTTCTTTCCGTTCGCCCGCCTCGTCACTTTCCTGATGCCGATTCTCGGCATCGTGTTCAAGCTGCCGTTGTACCCGGGCGGGACGGACAACCTCGTCGGCTACACACTTCCCTATCTGTTCGTCGTGCTTTTGACGGCTGAGCGGCTGAACGGACGCTTCCGGCGGATCTTTTCCTCCGAACTCTATGAAACGCTTCAGGCGTTTTACATGCTGCCCGCCCTCGTATCGGCCCTCGTGCGCCCCAACGCGCCGACGTTCAGCGTCACGCCAAAGGGAGAGTTGAGCGCGACAGACTTCATCAGCGAATTCCGTCTGCCGTTCTACGGAATGTTTGTCTGTTGTGCGATTGGCCTCGTTTGGGGCATCGTCCGGATGGTTCACGAACCCGCGGCGCGACCCGTCCTGACAGCGGCCGTGCTGTGGATCACCTTCAATCTTTTTCTGAGCTTCGGCGCCCTCGGTGCGCTGTTCGAGAAGGCGCAGCGCCGCGCGAGGCCGCGCATCGATATCGACGAGCCGATCACCGTCGTCGGCCAGTTCGGCGAACAGGAGGTACAACTCCTCGATGCCAATGAACTGGGCTTGCGGGTCCGCGTTCCCGACGGCATGGTGCTGGATCGGTTCGAAGTCAGGTTCCAGCACCATCTGCTGGCCGCGCACGTCATTGCGCCCGTCCATGCGTCGGAACACGAATATGCCGCGCTCTACGCCCCCCGGTCGCCGGAAGAAGAGCGGGCTGCCGTCGTCCTTGCTTATGGCGACAGCGACCGTTGGATGCGCCAGTGGAAGCGGCGAGAGGCATCGGCAAACTTCGTCAAGTCCCTGTTGGGCATGCTCGCCATCTCGCTCAGAGGCGCCCACGCCCATGCGCGTCACGTCGGCCGCAAAGGCTTTCATGGCTAGGTGGCGCGTTCGCACTCTTGCCGCGTGCCTGCTGAGCCTGGCCACGCTGTCCGCAACCGCGCAGACGGTGACACGGCCGTTTTCCGCGCTCCGCCCAACCGGCGACGCAGCCGCTGCCGCTCATGCGCTCGTCGTCGAACTCTCCCCTCGCGAAGCACTGAGCGGGGTGCATCTTCGTCTTGCGGCAGCGGCTGCGCTGCCGGCCGGGGCCAGATACGTGGTCTGGGTGAATGGCGCGCAGGTGGCGGAGGCCGACGCGAACGCGGCCGAGCAGATCCTTGCGCTCTCGCCGAATGCCTTCGTGCCCGGCACCAACAGCATCCAGCTGGCACTCATGCCGCGCTCGGCGGCGATCAGCGCGGAGACCGCGCTCGCCAATCTTGCGCCCATCGACGACGCGCGCTCTTCCGTGTCGCTGGACTTCGCCGGCCTGCGTCCCGACACGGCGCCGACCTTGGCGCAGCTTCCGGTCGCATTCGACCGGAGGGCATGGATGCCGCGCACCGTGACCGTCGAGTTGGGAGGCGATTCGACATCGCCGGAGCAACTGCGGGCGGCGGCACTCGCGGTGCAAGGCGTCGCAGCGCGCATGCGGCAGGTCGATGTGACCGCCGCCTATCAGGGCGAAAGCGCGACCGGCGCGCCGGACCGCGACCCGGCTTCGTGGATGATTGCTCCCGAGGCGGCGCTCGCCGGCGATGTACTGCTCGTCGGCACACGCAAAGCGCTCGCGGACCTGTTGCCCGCGCCGGTGGCGCGCGCCATCACGGGCCCGTTTCTCGGCCTCTATGCCGCCAACGAGGGCAAGTCCGTTATTGTCGTGCTCTCGGGCATCACCGATGCCGATTGCGTGCATGCCGCGCAAGCGTTCGCGGACACGGCGATGGTGTTCCCGGCCCGCAGCGCCATCGCGCTCGATGAAGCGACGGCCATTCACGCGCCGCCAACGCGTCGCGCTGTTTCGTTGGGGCAGAAGGACCCGGCGCTCGTGCGCGCCGCCCTGAATTTCGCTGCGATCCAGGTCCGGGCAACAGGCGTGCCCGCGGACTTTACCTTCACGTTCTCCAGTGACAGCGCGAACGCCGATCTCTTTTTCGGTCGGGACGCTGCGCTCTCCGCGCACTTGCGTCGCCAGTTGCCGGTCTATCCGGCCTTGCAACCGGGACAAGCGGTGTCGCTCCCGGGCAGTGTCGGCGTGCAACGGTTCATCGCCGTGCTCGGCAACGGCACGGCGTCGGTGGCCGGCGCCATCGACATGTTGCGGCAGCCGGCCACGTGGTCGCTCTTTACCAAGGGGCCGACGCTTTTCGACACGACCGCACAGTCGGCTGTACCGCTTACGCTCGGGAAGCGCTCGCCCGTCGCCACGCTCCGGCTGCAGCTTGACGACCTCAGGGTGTTCTGGTCCGTGTTGGTCGCACTGCTCGTCCTTTTACCCTTCTTCCTGAACGTCGCGTTGAAGGCACAGGTGGCGAAACGGCTTGACGCCGGTGACCATTCGCCCTCTTCTGCTACGCCTCCGAAGCAATAAACATGAATCGCACGCTCATCGCAGCAGTTGTCGGCATTCTCTTCTCATGGCAAGGCTTCGCAGGGGCGGCACAGCTTGGCGCCTCGCCGAACGCGAGCCCAGAATCCGCAACGCCGGCGTCCGGGCCGGACGTATGGGGCAATTCGCCGGCTGCGCAAGGTTCAGTCAAGTTGGCTCAGCCGCCCGTTCCGCAGAGCCCCGTCAAGCCCGGACCGCCGCCCGTACCGAAGACCCGCGCCACTGCGCATCCGGGAAAAGCGCCGCGAACCGAGGCGTCCGCCTGTACGAACCTGCCAACGAAATGGAACCACGCGCAAGCATTCGCCGACGCCGGCCGCGCACCGCAAGCCTATACGCTCTATTTAGAACTGCTTCGCGCCTGCGCGGATCCCGGCGAACTCGCAGGTACGGCCTGGAAGGCCGCGAAAGCGCTGCCCGCGGCTGAGCTGGATCGCCTGCTCGCGGATCCCGTGTTCGACAAACCGTCGTTACGCACGGTCCGCACCGACCTGCGGCTGCAACGCATGTACTCGGACAATACGGCAGGCGACTACGCCGGCGCACTGGCCTACTCGCGAGCGCTGCGCGCCGATTCGTCCGTGCAGCTCGACGCCTCGGCGCTGGAAGTGTCGGGCTGGCTCGAAGACCGCGCCTATGACGACAAGGCCGCAGAGCATCTATTTCGCGAAGCCTCGCAGAGCGCTAAAGATCCGGCATCGGCACGGCTTGGGCTCACGCTGTCGCTCATGCACCAGCAACGGCTCGCGGAAGCGGAAGTCGAATCGCGCGAGCTGGCAACGCCGGACGGCAAGCGTCTACACGCCGCCATCGCGCTTGCCCGCTCCAAGGACTCGGGCGACCCGGCGCAGGTCGACGCCGCGCTCAAGCTCGTCGATGAGACGGGCGGCGCGACCGATCCGGCGACACGTGCGCTTGCCGGATGGGCCTTGCTCAACACCCAGCGCCCGCAGCAAGCCGAGCAAATCTTTGCGAAGCTCCATCAGGAAGCGCCCGGCAACGAAGAATATTTGCAGGGCCTCGCGTTTGCTTCCGCCGCAAACCGCGACTACCGGATGCTTGGTACGCTCGTGGGCAACAACGCCCCGGGCACCCCTCCGCTCGCCCGCCAGACGCTGGCGGAGCACGATGAACGCCGTGGCCTGTACGATCAGGCGCGTGCCCTGACGGGACATCCTTCCGAGGGACAGGAACCGGCGCTGCAATCGCTGTTTACCGTCGACCGGAAATCCGGCACGGCGGGGCAGGACAAGCTGACCGTCTGGACCGTACCGCAGCTGTCGGTCACGTTGTTGCCGACGCCGTCGTTGTCCGTGCGAATCGAGGGCGCGGCCCTACGGCTCGACAACGGACAGCAACACGCGTGGGGCAAGCTGCTGGGCGGCACGCTCAGGAGCGAGCTCGGACAAGGGGTGCTGACCGCGGGCGCAACAGTCGAAGCGCCGGGTGAAGGCCCGACGCAGGTGTTCGGCAAAATCCAGTATCAGCAAATCGCCGAGCGCGAGGACGAATTCGTCCGAATCACCGCCAGCCGCGACGGCATCTACGATTCGCTTCGTGCCTTCGAGGGGGTGCCCTCGGGACCGGGGCCGGCCACATCGTCCTCGCTCGAAATCGCCGCGCGCGAGGCGATCGGCAGCAGCGCATTCCATGTGGGTGAAACGCTCTCCGGCGGCGCTGTCACCGCGAGCGGAACGGCGGTCAACCCGTTCTACGCCGCGAGCCTCTCGTTCACGCGAGACTTCCGCGCCAAAGGCTGGAGCTGGCTCAATGCCGGACCGGAGATACGCATCGGCTCATACCGTTACGACGCCAATCGGTATGACGGTCCCTACGCGGGCTACTGGAGTCCCAAATCGAACCGTGAGGCGGGACTCGTCTTCTACGCCCAGTCGGACGAGGGCGGCCGGTTCCTCTTCAAGACCGGTGGCCGTGCCGGCTATGCGACACGCGAGCTCTACACCGGCCGCGCGTCGGGGGCGTTCGGCGAGGACACCACGACCGTTGCCGGACTCGTTTCGCCACATGTGATCGCCGGCGCGGGCGTGGGCTACCGCGCCTCGCCCGGCTATCACGACATGAGCCTGTTTGCGTGGCTGAAAATTCCGTTCGAGCCACGCGGGCATCTTCGCGCCGCCGATCTCGTGACCCCGCGCGGCTTCTAACCATCAGCCGGACGACGCCGGCCGGTCTACCGGTCCACTCAGAAGTTGTGGCGCAGACCGACCATGACCGCCGTGGTCGAAATGCCCGGCGCAACCGGCTGCCCGTAGACGATCGTCTGGTTCATGCCGCCCTGGTTGTTGACGTGGCCGACCTGCGCGTAAGCCAGCGTGCGCTTCGAGACGTTGTATTCGGCGCCGATCGCGATCTCGGTCGACTTGTTCGACGAATGGTTCTTGTCCTTCAGGTAGTAAACACCGGAGGTCACCTTGAACGCAGGCGAGAAGCGATAGCCGAGTCCCGCAGAATACATGTCCAGGTTGACCTGGTTCGAATGGGCAGGATTCCTGCCGTTCGCATAGGAAGCGGAAAACGAAAAACCGGCGATTGAATAGAGCGCGCCGAGATAGACAAAGCGGTTGTTGTCGACGCCCGTGAGCGGCGCGCCCGGCGCGGGGTTGGTGTCATGCCCGTTGTAGTAGACAGCAGCCAGATTGAGTCCGTAGTTCGCGTATTTGAGGACCGCCGACTCGCGCGTGCCACCCTGCCATTGACCGGCTACGCCGCCGGGTGAGTATTCCAGTCCAAGCGATACGCCGCCGAAAACCGGCGACTGGTACACCAGCGCGTTACTGTCATAGAGCGCGCCGATCGGCGCATTCGTGCTGGTGCCCGGCCAGCCGGCCGCCTGGTTCAGGCCGAGCCACGCGGTCAGAATGCTGCCGAAATACTGGGCCGAGCGCACGTCGGTATCGGCCATGGCATAGATCATCGGCACGATCTGGCGGCCCGCGGTGAAGGTGCCGACCGGCCCCGAAACACCAATCGTCGTGAACTGATTGAACGCCGCGGCGGCGCCGGGTGTGTCGGAAAGGCCGGATTTGCCCGTCCCGGTGTCGAACGAGCCCTGCAGTCTGAAGTTGACCTTGTAGCCGCCGCCGATATCCTCGCTGCCCCGGATGCCCCAGATACTCGAGTAGATGCCGCCGTCCTTGAAGCGGAACACCTTGCCGGTGTTCGGCGCTTTCGCCGAGAACGTCGCCGCTGAACTGCTTTGGTACAGGATGCCCGAATCGACGATGCCATAGAGCGTCACCGACGATTGGGCATGTGCGACGCCTGTCCATATGAGCAGCGTGGCGGCTGCGGTCAGTTTCATCTTCATTGTGTCTCCATTGTTTTATCGTTACCGCCGCGCGAGAACGGCGGGGTCCAGCATTGCAATCAGTCGAATCGTTGGCGCAGCACCTTCTTGTCGATTTTGCCGACGCTCGTCTTTGGGATCTCCTCGACAAACGCGATGCGCGCGGCGTCGGGCACCGCATAGCGGCTGATCCGGTTCGCCTCCGCGAGCGCGAGCAGATGCGAGCGGACCTCGCTGCCGGTCAACGACGCATCCGGCTCGCACACGATGAAAGCCTGGGGACGCTCGCCCCACCTGTCGTCCCTCACGCCGACCACCGCGCTTTCGCGCACACCCGCAATCGCATTGATCAGCCCCTCGACCTCGATCGACGACACCCATTCGCCGCCGGTCTTGATGACGTCCTTCATGCGATCGACGATCTGTACGTAGCCATCGTGCGTGAGCACGGCAACATCCTGCGTGTGCAGATAGCCGCTCGCCCACAGCGCTTCCGAAGCGTGCGGCTTGCCGTGATATCCCTGCGTGAGGAACGGCGCGCGCAATACGATCTCCCCCTGGCTGCAGCCGTCGCGCGCAACATCGTGCATGTCGGCGTCGACCACGCGCAGCTCGACCATCGGCACCGGCCGTCCGGCCATGCAGCGCCGGCGAACGTCTTCGTCGATGCTGGCCGGCGCCGCGCCCGGCGCGCTCTGCGAAAGGGCGACCACCGGCCCGGTCTCGGACATCCCATAGCCGGAAAACACATCGATGCCGCGCGCCAGTGCCGCCCGGCACAGCGTTGGCGACAGCGCCGAGCCGCCGATGATCATCTTCCAGCCGGAGAGGTTCTGTCCGTCGCGCAAAGAGGCGTCGAGCAGCATCTGCAGCAAGGTGGGCACGCAGTGCGAAAACGTCACCTTCTCGTTCGCTTTCAGCTTCAGCAGCGTGTCGGGCTGATAGCGGCCGGGCAGCACGATCTTCAGGCCGAGCAGCACGGCGATATAGGGCATCCCCCACGCGAGCACGTGGAACATCGGCGTGATCGGCATGTAGACGTCTTCACGGTGCAGCCGCTGCCCCTCGCGAGGCGAGCACAACGTGGCTGCCGTCGCCAGCGCATGCAGCACGATCTGCCGGTGGCTGTAGAACACGCCCTTCGGATCGCCCGTTGTACCGGTGGTGTAGAAGAGCGCCGCGCGAGTATTCTCGTCGAAGTCCTCAAACGGGAAGTGCTCGGCGGCGGCCGCGAGCAGCTGTTCGTATTCTCCGGCGAACGGGATCGACGGCACGTCGTGCGCGTCGCCGTCGGCGGCGACGATCACTTCGCGCACACCGCGAAGTTCACTGCGAATCTGCTCGACGAGCGGCAGAAAATCCGTGTGCACGATCAGCACTTGCGCATTCGCATCGTTCAGCGCGTACGCGATCTGCTGCGCGGACGTGCGCACGTTGACCGTGAACATCGTGGCACCCATCATCGGGATAGCGAAATATCCTTCGAGATAGCGATGGCTGTCCCAATCCATGATCGCCACGGTCGACCCATGCCGCACACCGAGCGAAGCGAGCGCATTGGCAAGGCGGCCGATGCGCCGGTTCAGCCCGGCGAACGTGTGGCGCCGCTCGCCGCGATAGACGATCTCCTGTTCCGCCGATACGGCAAGTGCATTCACCAGCAACTGCCTGACGAGCAGCGGATAGCCATAGGCCGACGGCGTGGGTGTGATGAGCGGGTCGGACGGATCGAACTGTTGCACGGAAATGCTCTCCTGCACCGGGAATCGTGGCGGCATCGTGCCGGTTAGTGCAGGCAAGAATACGCAAGGCCCCGCGTGCGAACCCCTCCCGCAGCGGGAGGGGTATGGAAAACACTCAGTGATGGCCGGCACGGCAGGCGTGCACCGGCACCGGTGCGCGGCACCTGCCGCCTGAAGGCCCGTCAGCCCTCTTCGAGCAGGCCGAGTACGAGCGCGCGACGCACCGCATGCTTGCGCGAGCTGGCGTCGAGCTTGCCGAACAGGTTCTTCAGGTGCCACTTCACCGTGCCCTCGCCGACCGTCGCGGCCACGGCGATTTCCTTATTCGACAGGTTGCGCGCGAGCAGTTCGAGGATTTCGCGCTCCTTCGGCGTCAGCACGACGCTCGGCACCGCGCGTGGACTGCCGGTGCCGCGCAAGGCAGGCGGCCGTGCAATGCGCGGCACGGCGATCGCGTGAGCGGCGTCGGCGGAATCGGCCTGCTCGGCGCTCACCCGTCTCGCCCAATCCGCCAGTGCCGGATGCGCGTCAGCCAGCGTACGCGTCAGATCGTAGGTCTGCGCGAGGTTCATCGCCTCGCGCAGCAGGGGCCGGCCGTTCGCACCCGTCTGTTCGAGCGCGAACGCGCGCAGCGCCATCAACTCGATCCGTGGCACACCGAGCCTTTGCGCCTGCGCGAGTTCCGCCGCGTCGGCGAGCGTGCGCAACGCGCTGTCGTCGCGCCGGGCCGCCAGATCGGCGCGCGCACGCGCGAGCACCTGCAGCAGAGCGACCGAGCTTTGCCACAAAGGCCCTTGCGGTGTTGCTGGGTCAGCCATGATCCCGTCGATGCTACGCACCAGCGCGTCGCATGTCTGCGCGCGATAACGGCTCGCGTGAATACGCACCTGCTCGGCGATACTCGCGATGCACAGGCGTGGCAGCCGTCGCGCGAGGCCCATCGCGTGCAGCGCTTCGAGCAGGTCGAGCGCGCGATGCTCGCTGCCGCGCACGCCGGCGATGCGCGCGGCGGTGCAATAGGCCAGCATCACGGTCTCGGGCGTGCCGCCGCGCTCCAGCACGTCCAGCCGGTTCGCCAGCAGCGCGGCCGCCTTGTCGACCCGATCGGCCTCGTAGCTGAGCGCCGCGCAGATCGCCGCGAACATGCAGGTAAGCGGATGCCGCCGGCCCAGATCGGCTTCGGCGCTCGTCAGCGCCGGCATCACGACCTCTTCGGCGAGACGCAACTGGCCTTCCCGCAAATAGCTCAAGCCAACGATGTGATCGCCCCAGCGCGCCACGTAGCCGTGCCCCTTGCCCACTTCGCCGCGCGGCACGCGCTGCTGAAATCGTCGCGCCTGAGCCGGTTCGCCAAACAGGACCGAGCGCGCCGACAGACGGTTGGCGTGGATCTGCGCAAGCCATGATGCGCCGTCTGGCGGATGGTCCGCCCACGGCTCGAACAGCTCGACAAAACGGTCAGGTTCATCTGCGTAATAAGCGGCCGCGCTCAGGATCAGCGCGCACTCGTAGCGCAACTCCGTATCGACGCCCGGCGCCGCGAGAACGCGCTCGACCTGGCAGCGGGCTTCCTCGTGCCGCTGCCCAAGTGCGAGCGCCCAGGCCGCGGCGAGCCGCAGACGCGGCCGCCGCTCCAGTTCCGATTCCGGCAGCCGGTCGAGCCAGTCGAGCACGGTGCCCAGATGTCCCTGCTTGACTGCATCGTGCAGCCAACGGTCCGCCAACTCATAGGCCGTCTGGTGCTGTCCCGCCGCGAGCGCATGATGTGCGGCCTCCTGCAACATCCCTTGAGCCGCGAGCCACGTCATCGCTCGCGTATGAAGCGTGGTCTGCGCGTCGGCGTCAAGTGCCTGCAACCGCTCGCGCAGCACGTCGCGCACGAGCATGTGCAAGCGGCACCACGGGCCGTCCTCGGACGTGATGAACACCGGGGTTTGCCGCACGAGACTCAGCAGCCGCTCAGGCGCGCCGGCGTCGCCGGTCAGCGCCGCGCACAGGTCGGGATGCAGCATGTCGACGACGCTGATGCGCGTCAGAAACGCCTCGTCTTCGGGCGATAGTTTGGCGAGCAACGCGCCCACGAGCTGATCGCGCGCCCTGCCCGGACCGGTCGCCAGCGATTCGACGGTCTGACGCGGGTCCGCCGCGTGCGCCATCGCGGCAAGCGCGAGTTGCAGGCCGAGCGGCCAGCCGTCGGTGGCTTCGAAGAGCCGCGCGCAGGCATCCGCGTCGATGCGCGGGCCGAAGCGGTTGCCGATCAGCGCGATTGTCTCGTCGAGGCGAAAGCGCAGCGCCTCGGGACCCACCAGCATCGCCTGTCCATAGGCGAGCAGATCGCCGAATGCCACTTCGAGGCCGCCGCGCGCGGCGACGATGACCCGCAGGTTCGGCGGCGCATTGTGCAGCACGTACGCGAGCACCTCGGCGCCGTCGGCCGGCATCCGGTCGGCGTCGTCGATGAATAGCACGACGTCGAGCGACAGCCGCGCCACTTCGGCAAGCCACGCAGTCGCGCCGTCCAGGTTGCCCGCCACCGCAGTCGCGCCGTCGAGCAAAAGGCGGCCGAAGCCAGGCCGCGCGCACGCGGTGCGCATCGCGTGGACGAGGCCAGGCAGAATGTGTTCGGCGTCGTCGCGCTCGTCGGCAAGCAGCCATGCCACGGCGGCGCCGGCTGCCAGATGCTCGCGCCGCCACTGCGTGAGCAGCGAGGTCTTGCCATAGCCGGCAGGCGCTTGCACGAGCACGATCGGCTGGTCGTTGAACGACGGTCCCACCGCGCTCAGGCGCGAACGCGTCAGCAGATGGAGCGGTGCGCGCGGCGCGATCGTCTTCAGGACGATTTCTGTCGTAGCGGGTTCATTGCCGAAGGAAGTGGAGGACATCTGGCGCGGTTGGACGACGTTCCGGGGCGGCAGGTGCGGGATGCTTTTGCCGACAGTACGGTTACAGGATGGGGGGGATTGTTTGCGTGCGTCAAGCCCCTCCCTTGCCGGGAGGGGCGCACGACGCGCCGACGCACTACGCTATGGTTCAACGGGCATGCGGCATGGGAAAGGTTCCAATTTCACACGCCGATACGCCCGGCCTACAAAGCCTATCGGTGAGCAATCCATCTCATGTACCGTCACCTTCTCGTTCCAGTCGACGGCGCCGATGCGTCTATCGAAGCGCTCGGCCAGGCGGTCGAATTCGCCCAATCGATCGGCGCGCGCATCACATTCTGCCCGCTGCCGGCCGGACTCACGGCATCGGGCCCGGCAGCAGGAGCTGACGGACGCGCGCAGCCGGCCGACGACGAGGAGACATGGGAACTGCTCGCTCGGGCCGAAGCAGCGGCGCGCGCGCAGGGCGTACCGTGCTCGCTGGCCGTACCCGGCGTGGATGCGGCACCGCCTCCGCTTGCCGAGGTCGCGCGTGCGCACGGCTGCGATCTGATCTGCGTCGCCCCGCGGCGGTTGACGCCGTCGAGCGGGACACCGGAGCACGGCACGGCGACGGTCGACGGCGGCGGCATCGCGGTGCTGACCTGCGCGATCGATTCCCGCCCGGCAGTCGTGCAGGCGATCGGCATTCTGCTAGCCGGGCAACGCACGATCGCCGCACACCTGCATGCCGCGCTACGCGCCGCGCGGATGGCCCGCGGGTCGGACCGGCATCGCGAGGCCGCATCGCTGCACGGGATCGCGAGCCGCCTGAGCGAACTGCAGAGGCCGAAGCATCGCGCGATGACAGAAGCCCTTTTTGCGCGACTGCGCGCACGCACATCCGCAGTCGATGCGGAACTTGACGAACTGGAACGGCAGCATCAACGTGCCATCCAGATGTTCGACGAATTGGCCCAGCTAATTGCACGCGATGACGAATCCGCAGCGACCGGCGTGCCGCTCGAAGCGCGTCTGCACGCGTGCGCGCAATTCACCTGGGAGAATATGGGCCGCAAGGAAGGCGTTGTGTTGCCCGCCGCGCGGCGCTATTTGAGCGACACGGACTGGAACGCGCTGGCGCAGGCGTTTGGCGCCCGGTGCGTCGATGAATCGCCGCGTAGCTCGACGGTGTAAAGAAAGCGGGACTGAAAGCCCTCACAAAAGACTGGAGACATGAATGGCACATGCAATACGAATGTACGAAACCGGCGGCCCCGAAGTGTTGCGCTGGGAAGAGGTAGTCGTGGGCGATCCGGGCCCCGGCCAGGTCCGCCTGCGCCATGAAGCAGTCGGGCTCAATTTCGCCGACACCTACTTCCGCAGCGGCCTGTACCCGATGCCGCTGCCTGCCGGCATGGGTGTCGAAGCAGCGGGCGTCGTCGAGGCAATCGGTCCGGACGTGACTAACGTCGCCGTGGGCGAGCGCGTCACCTACACCGGCTTTCTCAACACGCTCGGCGCTTACAGCAGCGAGCGGCTGATCGCGGCGGCGCCGCTGATCCGGCTGCCCGACGGCATCTCGTGCGAGACCGCCGCCGCGATGACGATGCGCGGCCTCACGTCCGCCTATCTGCTGCGCCGCATCCACGCCTTCCAGCCCGGCGACAGCATCCTGCTGCACGCCGCGGCCGGCGGCGTCGGACTGATCGTGTCGCAGTGGGCGAAACTGCTGGGCCTGACCGTGATCGGCACCGTCTCGAACGAAAACAAGGCAGCGGTCGCCCGCGCGCATGGCTGCGACCACACGATCGACTACAGCCGCGAGGACGTCGCGAAACGCGTGCGCGAACTGACCGAAGGCGCCGGCGTCAATGTCGTGTTCGACAGCGTCGGCAAGGACACCTTCGACGCTTCGCTCGATTCGCTACGGCGGCGCGGCCTGATGGTCTGTGTCGGCACCGCCTCCGGACCGATTCCGCCGTTCAACCCGCAACTGCTTGCGATGAAGGGGTCGCTCTATCTGACCCGCCCGGCGCTTGCCGACTACATTGCCGATCCGGCCGAAAAAGACGCGCTGGCCGGCGAACTGTTCGGCCACGTCGCCGCTGGCCGCATCAAGATCGAGATCAATCAGCGCTACGCGTTGCAGGATGCCGCCCAGGCCCATCGCGACCTGGAATCGCGCCGGACGACCGGCTCGTCTGTCCTGTTCGTCTGAGGAAAGAACCATGCGGATCGAACCCCTTACCTGCAGTATCGGCGCGGAACTGGTCGGCGTTCGTCTCGCCGACGCGATTCACGACGATGGACTGTTCGCGGCAATCCGCGCGGCGCTGCTGAAGCACCGCGTCGTGTTCCTGCGCGATCAGGACATCACCCGGGGCGAACACGTTGCCTTCGCGCAGCGCTTCGGCGAACTCGAGGATCATCCGGTTGCGGGCAGCGACCCTGACAATCCGGGGCTCGTGCGCATCTACAAGACGCCCGACCAGCCCAATGACCGCTATGAAAACGCGTGGCATTCCGACGCGACGTGGCGCGTCGCGCCACCGTTCGGGTGCGTCTTGCGCTGCGTGGAATGCCCGCCCGTCGGCGGCGACACGATGTGGGCGAACATGGTGTTGGCGTATGAAAACCTGCCGCCGCACGTGAAGACGCAGATCGCCGATTTGCGCGCGCGCCACAGCATCGAGGCAAGCTTCGGCGCGGCCATGCCGATCGAAAAGCGGCTGGCGCTGAAAGCGCAATATCCAGACGCCGAACATCCGGTGGTCCGCACCCACCCTGAGACCGGCGAGAAAGTGCTGTTCGTCAATGGGTTCACGACGCACTTCACGAACTATCACACGCCGGAGCGCGTTCGCTTCGGCCAGGACGCCAATCCCGGGGCCAGCCTGCTGCTCAATTACCTGATCAGCCAGGCGCAGATTCCCGAGCACCAGGTGCGCTGGCGCTGGCAGAAAAACAGCATCGCGATCTGGGACAACCGCAGCACGCAGCACTATGCGGTGATGGATTACCCGCCTTGCCACCGCAAGATGGACCGCGCAGGAATCATCGGCGACGTGCCCTTCTGATCGCTCACCCCGACGGCCGCGCCGTCTCGCGTCAACCCCACTGAAACAGAGGAAAAAATGCAATTTCTCGACGACTCGTTGCACCCCGAAAACATGGAAAAAGTAGTCATCACGGTCGCGCCGTATGGGCCCGAATGGATGCCGGCCGACTTCCCCGAAGACATTCCGGTCACCATGGAAGAGCAGATCCAGAAAGCCGTCGACTGTTACGAAGCCGGCGCGACGGTACTGCACCTGCATGTGCGCGAACTCGACGGCAAGGGGTCGAAGCGGCTCTCGAAGTTCAACGAACTGATCGCGGGTGTGCGCGCCAGCGTGCCCGACATGATCATCCAGGTGGGCGGCTCGATCTCGTTCGCACCGGAAGACGACGGCCAGGCCGCCAAGTGGCTTTCCGACGACACGCGTCACATGCTGGCCGAACTCGAACCGAAGCCCGACCAGGTGACCGTCGCGATCAATACCACGCAGATGAACATCATGGAGCTGCTGTATCCGGAGTATCTGGAGGGCACCTCGCTGGCTAGCGAAGCCTTGAAGGCGGCCTATAGCGAAATGACCGTGCCCGCGGGCCCGGCGTGGGTGGAAGAGCACCTCAGGCGCCTGCAGGCCGCGAACATTCAGCCGCATTTCCAGCTGACCGGCATTCATGCACTGGAAACGCTGGAGCGCCTGGTCCGGCGAGGTGTGTACAAGGGGCCGCTGAATCTGACCTGGATCGGCATCGGCGGCGGCTTCGACGGCCCCAACCCGTTCAACTTCTTCAATTTCATTCACCGCGCGCCGAATGGCTGCACGCTGACCGCCGAGTCCCTGTTGAAGAACGTGTTGCCGTTCAACACCATGGCGCTCGCCATGGGCATGCATCCGAGGTGCGGCATCGAGGACACGATCATCGACCAGCACGGCAAGCGCGTGACGTCGGTACAGCAGATCGAACAGACCGTGCGTGTCGCGCGCGAGTTGGGCCGGGAGATCGCATCGGGCAAGGAAGCGCGCGAGATTTACCGGATCGGCGTGCAATACAAGGATATCGACGAGACGCTGAACGCCAACGGCATGACGCCAAACCGCCGTAGTGCCGCGAAAAAAGCGCCGCTGCAGGTTGCCTGAAGGCGCAACATCATGCGAGGTGTGGCCTTCCGGCACCCGCACCAACATTGACTGTTCAATGGCGAAGGCTGGGCGTCGCGCGATGCCCAGCCCTAAAAAAGGTCCGGTGCGCAGAGATGGGCACGAGAGAACCACGTCGGCGAGCATTGGAGGAGACAATCTTGTACTTTCACGATATCAAGCTCGAACCCGGCAACATTCACGCTGCCCCGGCGATCTCTCGCACGTATGCGTGGACCGTGTTTGCGCTGACACTCGGGCTGTTGCTGTCGGACTACATGTCACGGCAGGTTCTGAATGCGGTCTTTCCTTTGCTCAAGGCGGCATGGGATTTGTCGGATACGCAATTGGGCTCGCTCAGCAGCGTCGTTGCGCTGATGGTTGGAATCCTGACGTTCCCCCTGTCGGTGCTCGCCGACCGCTGGGGGCGCACGAACAGCATCGCGCTGATGGCGGGGCTCTGGAGTCTTGCCACGCTCGGCTGCGCCATTTCGACGAACTACGGTGAAATGCTCGTGGCGCGTGCGTTCGTCGGCCTGGGCGAAGCCGCCTATGGAAGCGTGGGTGTGGCGCTGGTCCTGAGCATATTCCCGTCTCACCTGCGCTCGACACTGACTGGCGCATTCATGGCGGGCGGCGCGTTCGGCTCCGTCCTCGGCATGGCATTAGGCGGCAGCATCGCAGCCCACCTCGGGTGGCGCTGGTCTTTCGGCTTGATCGCAACCTTCGGCCTTCTGCTCGTCATCGTCTATCGCATCGTCGTCACGGAAAAGCGGCTGGCGCGGCTGCGGGCGGAAGTCAGCGTCGAGGCGCCGTGCAGACCTGGCGTACGCCTGAGCTTCCGGTTGCTGATGCAGGGACTCTTTGCTTCCAGATCCGTGGTTTGCGCATACGTCGGCAGTGGATTGCACCTGTTCGTTCCCGCCGCCCTGTTTGCCTGGATGCCCAGTTTCCTGAACCGCTATTACGCGATGGCGCCCGGCAGCGCCGCGGTCGCCGCGTCTGGATTCGTTCTGCTAACGGGTGTCGGAATGGTCGCTTGCGGCATGCTGACTGACCGGATCAGCAAAGCGTTCCCGGTCAGAAAGTGGCTCACTGCGATTGTCTATTGCCTGGTGTCGTTCGCAGTGCTGGGAATCGCCTTCAGGTTACATGCGGGCCCGTTGCAACTTGTGTTGATCGGCGTCGGCATGTTTGTCAGCGCAGGCGCATCCGGACCTTCCGGTGCGATGGTCGCAAACCTTACGCCTTCATCCATCCATGCCTCCGCTTTTGCGACGCTGACGCTGGCCAATAACCTGCTGGGTCTGGCACCGGCCGCCGTCCTGACCGGGATGATCGCGGACAGAATCGGCCTGCTCGGCACCTTGCAGATCATTCCCGTTATCCCCCTTGTCGGCGCGGTCGCATTCTTCGCGGGCAAGCGGTCCTACGCGAAGGACCTGCGCCGCCTGAACGAAGCGCGCGGCTCGGCCATACCTAATTGATATTTTTCACGGAACCCAGCCGATGACCGCCTCTTTGCCACCTACCATCTTGATCGTTCCCGGTCTCCGGGATCACGTCGAAGATCACTGGCAAACGATTCTTTCACGCAAGCTGCCAAATGCACGCGTGGTGCCGCCGTTGGAACAAGACAAGCTGAGTTGCGCGGCGAGGATCGACGCGCTCGACCAGGCACTCGCCAGCATCACCGGTCCCGTGGTGCTGGTGTCGCACAGTGCCGGGGTGATGATCACCGTGCACTGGGCGCAGCATCACCAGCGTGAAATCAAGGGCGCGCTGCTCGCGGCGCCGCCGGATTTCGAAACGCCGCTGCCGGACGGCTATCCGACGCTGGATGCGTTGCGTCAGAACGGCTGGCTGCCCACGCCACGAACCCGACTACCGTTTCCGAGCATCGTGGCGGCCAGCACGAACGATCCCCTCGCGCGGATCGATGTGGTCACACAACTGGCGAGCGCCTGGGGCAGCCGTTTGGTCGACGTCGGCGCTGTCGGTCATCTGAACCCCGCCTCGGGGTACGGTGAGTGGCCGCGCGCTGTGGAATTCATCGACGAACTCAGCTGAGGAGCGAACCTGGCCAGTCAAAACATTCGCTTCATGGCGTGTGGGCACAACGAGATTGAAGGAGAACGAACTGTCACACCTTATCCCGATCGATCCTGCCGATGAGTTGTCCCCCGGGAAGCGCAAGATTGTTTTCGTCGACGGTCGCAGCATCGTCGTCTTCAATATCGACGGTGCCGTTTACGCGATCGACAATTGTTGCCCCCACAACGGCGCGTCGCTGGCAAGCGGCCAACTTGATGGCCACCTATTGCGTTGCCCAGCACACGGTTTGCGCTTCGATCTGACGACAGGCTGTACGCACGGGGCCGGTAGCTTGTGCCTGACGACTTTCCCGGTGCGAGCGGCTGATAGCGGGGTTGTTGCCGAAATCGAGTGTCAGCTTCCGAACACCTGATGCCCACGCTCAACAGGGAGCCATACGTGCCTTCCCACGCTCAGTCAGGCATGTCGCCCAGCCCATGGCGGACTTGACTTGCCGCACCGGGAGGACATAACGCGCAGCGTGGGTGCCCGGCCAGCAGTCATAGAGTGAATGAACAATCCCACGGGGATGTCTTTTAATCAAATAAACTGGAGAAAATCGATGAAAAAAACAACTGTACTCGGGTTGGCAGTTGCCGGAATGTTCGCCCTGGTGACTATCGGCGCGTGGGCGCAGTCCGGCCAGACAGGCGTTGCTTCGACCGGATCCGCCAAAGCGGCATCGGTTGGAGTCGATGCCAAAGCCGCTAAACGAGCGAATCGCGAGCTCGCCAAACAGGTTCGCACGGCGATTGCCAAAGACAAGAGCGTCAACGCCTCAAACATCAGCGTGCGAGCGAAAGGCGGTGCGGTCACTCTTTACGGAACCGTGCCGGCAGCGTCCCAGATCGACACAGCGGCCGCGGTGGCTAAAGCGGTGCCAGGCGTGACATCGGTCAAGAATCAGATCGTGGTTCAGAAGGTATTTGGCCAGTAATCTCCTTTTTGGGGAGCGCATTTGCTCCACGGGCCACGCGCATGCCAAACGCAACATGTGCGTTTGGATCTCGCCCTTGACGACCTATCCGCTCTGCGGCCCGCGTTCCAGAAGACCAGTGGCACCGTGACGGCAGGAAACACATCCGGTCTCAATGACGCTGCCTTCAATCGAGACCGCCATACACGGCCTCCCCTTCGAACAGCGTCAGTTCCACCGCCACCTCCGCCAGCCGATGCGATGTCACCGCGCGCAGGTAATCTGACAGCACCGCGAGCGACGCGGGGCGGCCGGGTGCGATGTGCCCGGCCCGATCGTCGAAACGCAGGCTGAATGCGGAATGATCGGTGTACGCCTGCATCATCACGTCGAGGTTGACGCGCTGCTCCGGGAGAAACACCGGCGCGTTCGGCTGGCCGGCACGCGCACGGCGCACGCAGTGCGGCGCTGTTCACGTAACCCGAGTGGACATCGTGGCCGATCAGCATCAGCGGACGGTCCGGCGGCAAGCGTGGCCACGTATCGGCGGCGGTCACGCCGATGGTGTTCCTGGGGGTGCTGCCCGACGTCATCGAACGCTTTCGCAAAAGCATGCCCCTCGCGGAGTTCACCTTCGAGGACGGCCTGATGCCCCACGTGCTCCACGCACTGTGCGATGGGTCGATCGATTTCGCGGTCGCGGCGCCCGCCGAAGACGAGGTCAGCGGCGAGTTCGATTTCGAACCGCTGCAGACGCTCGAAACGAGCGTGGCATGCCGGCGGGGGCACCCGCTGGAAACGGCAACCGAATGGCGGCAATTGCTCGACTGCAAATGGGTCATGAACCTCTCGCCCGGCGAGTCAGCACAGTAACCTGCTCGACTACCTGCGTCGATCGCGGCAGTTGCTGCCTACGCGCATCATCCGGACAAACACGTTTGGCGTCAGGCCTATTTGATGCTCTCACGGAACCAGCGTGGATGGTGCTTCCTCGCCCAGCCGAGCGTCACGGTGCCGCGCGTCATTGCGCCGATCGAGCCTTTGATCCACAGCGCCGCATAGACATGCACGATGATCCCCACGATCAGCACGAACGCCGTTACCGCATGAATCAACGCCGCCAGCCGTATCACCGAGACCGGATAGTAGTCCGAGAAATAGCGTCGCCAGATCACAATGCCGCTTAGCAGCAGCAGGATCAGGCATGCGGCCATCAGAAAGAAGAGCAACTTCTGTCCGGCGTTGTAGCGGCCGACCTCGGGCAGCTTGTCCTCGCGATTCGCAAGCACATCGTCGATCTGCCTGAGCCACTGGCGGTCGTCCCTGTCGAGCAGGTTGTGATGCCAGAAGCGCAGCGCAAGAATCAGGAACGACACGAACATCACCACGCCGACGAACGGATGCAGAATGCGCGTCCACTGTCCGCCGCCGAAAAGCGCGGTGAGCCAGAACATCGACGGATGAAACAGCGCGAGTCCGGACAACGCGAGCAGCACGAAACTGATCGCGGTAATCCAGTGGTTGGTGCGCTCGTTAGCGGTATAGCGCACAATCCGTTTCGCGTCTGCCGCCTTCTGGTCAACTTTCATCGGAACCCTCCTTCAGCCGGCGCGCCTCGTCGCGGGCGGCGGCCTCCTCTTCTTGCGTGACTTCGTTCGGACCGACGCGCGAATAGTGGAAAAACCCTGCAAGCGCCGCCAGCGCCATCGCACCCAATGCAAGCGGCTTCGCCACGCCCTTCCACAAACCGACCAATGGGCTGATGCTCGGGTTGTCCGGCAGCCCGTGGTACAGCGACGGTTTGTCCGCATGGTGCAGCACGTACATCACATGCGTGCCGCCGACGCCCGGTGGATCGTACAAGCCCGCATGCTCGAAGCCGCGCTCCTTCAGGTCCTCGATGCGCTCCGCCGCGTGCTGCTTCATGTCGTCCTTGGTGCCGAACACGATCGCGCCGGTTGGGCACGTCTTCACGCACGCTGGCTCCTGGCCCACCGCGACGCGATCCGAGCACAGCGTGCATTTATACACGCGATGATCCCGCTTCGAGATGCGCGGAATGTTAAATGGACAGCCGGTGATGCAATAGCCACAGCCGATGCAGTTTTCCTCATGAAAATCGACGATGCCGTTCGTGTACTGGACGATCGCGCCGGGTGAAGGACACGCCTTCAGGCAGCCGGGATCTTCGCAATGCATGCAACCGTCCTTGCGGATCAGCCATTCGAGGTTGCCATCCGGGTTCTCGTATTCGGCGAATCGCATCACCGTCCACGAGTGCTCGGTCAGGTCGGGCGGGTTATCGTAGACGCCGACATTCGTGCCGATTTCGTCGCGCAGGTCGTTCCACTCCATGCACGCGGTCTGACACGCCTTGCAGCCGATGCACTTGGTGACGTCGATCAGCTTCGCGACGCTGCCCGTAGCCGGCTCGCGCGCTGATGGCGGCTGCACCGTAGTGGCCGACACGCGCTTGATATCGAGCGATTGCAGTGCCATCGTGTTCTCCTCTCACGTGGTCAGGCTTTCTCGACTTTCACGAGGAAGGACTTGAATTCCGGCGTCTGCGTATTGCCGTCGCCGACCACTGGCGTAAGCGTATTGATCAGATAGCCCGGTTTCGCGAGACCCGTGAAGCCCCAATGCAAGGGAATACCGACGGTCTGCACCTTCTTGCCGTCAATCATCAGAGGTTGGATGCGTTTGGTCACCACCGCCACCGCAACCATATGCCCGCGATTCGACGACACCTTCACCCGGTCCCCGGCCGCCACGCCGACTTCCTTCGCGAGATCCTCTCCGATCTCGACGAATTGCTCCGGCTGAATGATCGCGTTGAGCCGCGCGTGCTTCGTCCAGTAATGGAAGTGTTCGGTGAGCCGGTAGCTCGTCGCGACATGCGGGAATTGCGCTGCCTTGCCGAACGCCGCACGGTCGCCCGGAAACACGCGGGCCGCCGGGTTGCTCGTGACTTGCTCGTGGTTCGGATGGAGCGGGTTGTAGCCGAGCGGCGTCTCGAACGGCTCGTAATGTTCAGGGAACGGGCCTTCGGCCATCCCATCGCGCGCAAAGAAACGCGCGACCCCTTCCGGGTTCATGATGAACGGACCCATGCCGGATTCCGGTGGTTCGTCCACCTTGTAGTCCGGTGTGTCAGCTCCGCCCCAGCTCTTGCCGTTCCACGCGATCAGCTTGCGCGTCGGATCGAGCGGCTTGCCGCTTAGGTCGCATGACGCCCGGTTGTACAGAATGCGCCGGTTTGCCGGCCACGCCCATGCCCAGCCGAGCGTCTGCCCGATGCCCGTCGGGTCGGCGTTGTCGCGCCGCGCCATCTGGTTGCCCGCCTGCGTCCACGCACCGCAGAAGATCCAGCAGCCGCTCGAGGTGCTGCCGTCATCCTTGAGTTGCGCAAAGCCCGCTAGCTGATCGCCTCGTTTCACGAGCACCTTGGCCGGGTCCTTCGGGTCGGCCACGTCGGCCAGCGCCTTGCCGCTATATTCCATCGCCAGTTCTTCCGGCGTGGGGCTAGCGGAGTTCGCATACGGCCAGTTCAGATTGACGATCGGGTCCGGAAACTTGCCGCCCTGCCCCAGGTACATCTTGCGCACGCGCAGGAACAGCCCCGACATGATGTCCAGATCGCTCTTCGCTTCGCCGGGCGGCAAAGCGCCCTGCCAATGCCACTGCAGCACGCGCCCCGAATTGACGAGCGAGCCGCGTTCTTCGGCAAAGCAACTGGTAGGCAGCCGGAATACTTCGGTCTGGATCTTCGACGCATCGACGTTGTTGAACTCGCCATAGTTTTTCCAGAACTCCGATGTCTCGGTGGCGAGCGGATCCATGATCACGAGCCACTTCAGCTTCGAAAAAGCGGCGGTCATCTTCGCCTTGTTCGGCGCCGCAGCAAGTGGATTGAAGCCCTGCGCGATGTAGCCGGTCATCTTGCCCTGGTTCATCAGCTCATACACCTGCAACATATCGTATGACTTGTCGAGTTTCGGCAGATAGTCGAAACACCAGTTGTTCCCAGCCGTCGCCGTGTCGCCCCACCACGCTTTCATCAGACTAACGAAGAAACTTCGAAAGTTCTTCCAGTAGCTCAACTGGTTCGGCCGCAATGGCTGCGACGCGCGCTTCGTTATATATGCCTCGTAGTCCTGTTCAGCTTGCGACGGCAGCGTCATGTACCCCGGCAGCAGGTTCGACAACAGTCCGAGGTCCGTCAACCCCTGGATGTTCGAGTGTCCGCGCAGCGCGTTCATCCCGCCGCCGGCGATGCCGATGTTGCCAAGCAGGAGTTGCACCATCGCACCCGTACGGATCATCTGCGATCCGACCGAATGCTGCGTCCAGCCAAGTGCATACATGATCGTGCCGGCGCGGTCCGGCGCGGCCGTGGTCGCGAGCATCTCGCACACCTTCAGGAATTTATTCTTAGGTGTACCACAGGTCTTTTCGACCATCTCGGGCGTATAGCGCGCGTAGTGCTGCTTCATCAGGTTGTACACGCAACGTGGATGTTGCAGTGTCGCGTCCACCTTTACGAAGCCATCGTCGCCACGCTCATAATCCCACGTCGACTTGTCGGGGTAGCCGTGCCTGGCGGCATCGTAGCCCGAATAGAGTCCATCGCGGAATGCGAAGTCCTCGCGCACGATGAACGGCATGTCCGTGTAGTTCTTCACGTACTCGTGCTGGATCTTGTCGTTGGTGAGCAGATAGTTGATCACCCCGCCCAGGAACACGATGTCCGTCCCGGTGCGAATCGGCGCGTAGTAGTCGGCAACCGACGCGGTCCGCGTAAAGCGCGGATCGACCACGATCAGACGCGCCTTGCGATGCGCCTTCGCTTCCGTGACCCACTTGAAACCGCACGGGTGCGCCTCGGCCGCATTGCCGCCCATCACCAGAATCACGTCCGCGTTCTTGATGTCGACCCAATGGTTCGTCATCGCTCCACGGCCAAACGTCGGGGCAAGACCTGCCACCGTCGGGCCGTGTCAGACACGCGCCTGGTTGTCGAATCCCAGTAGCCCCATGCTGCGGGCCACCTTGTGTGTCAGGTAACCGACCTCGTTGCTGCTCGCCGACGCGGCCAGCATACCGGTCGTCAGCCAGCGGTTGACCTTCTTGCCGTCTTCGGTGGTTTCGACGAAGTTGGCGTCGCGGTCTTCCTTCATCAGTTTGGCGATGCGATCGAGCGCGTCGTCCCACGAAATCCGCTTCCATTCATTCGACCCAGCCGCGCGATATTCCGGATACTTCAGCCGGCTCGGACTATGAATGAAGTCGATCAGGCTCGCGCCCTTCGGGCACAACGTGCCGCGATTGACCGGGTGATCCGGGTCGCCTTCGATATGAATAATGCTGGCCGTGGCGTTTTTCGCGCCGTCGCCCAGCCCGTACATCAGGACGCCGCAACCCACTGAACAATACGGGCAGGTGTTGCGGGTTTCAGTGGTACGCGCCAGCTTGTACTGCCGAACCTCCGCGAGCGCTGGTTCCGGCGAGAACCCCATCAGGGCGATACTCGATCCGGCCAGCGATGTGGCGGTAAGCGTCAGGAACTGGCGCCTTGTCAAATTGACCATGGTGGCGGCCCTCGGACGTGGTGTTGCACATCAACTAACAGTATAGATAGCGATTTCTGAATGTTCCGTTAGAGGCGACAGCGGATAAACCCTCAGTTGGCACGCCGGATTCCGCGTCGGCCGCACTCGATGAGGATGCCGAACCGGTTCGCTAGTGCGCGGACAACAGCACGGCCGCGTGAGCCGAGCCGGTCTGCGCAGCGATGTCCTGGGCGGTCATCCCGCGGTTGTCGCGCAGCGCCGGATCGGCGCCGCGCGCAAGCAGCAGCTTGATCGTGTCAGGATGATCGTAGCCTGCGGCCCACATCAGCGCGGTCAGGTTGTTCTTGTAGATGCGGTTGACGTCGATGCCGGCATCTAGCAAGCGCTGCACCACGGCCGTGTGTCCCTGCCCCGCCGCGTACTCCATCGCGGTTTTGCCGACCCGATCGGCAGCTGTCGGATCGGCGCTGTGCGCGAGCAGCAACGCGACGAGTTCGTCGTATCCGCCATAAGCCGCGGCCATCAGCGGTGTCACGCCCGACACGTCGGCCTGGCGGACGTTCGCGCCATGCCCGATCAAAGTCTGTGCCATCCCGGCAAGGCCTTTCTTGCACGCGGTGATCAACGCAGTGTCGCCGATCCGGTTGCGCGAATCCACTGCCGCGCCGGCTTCCAGTGCGGCCCGGACTGCCGCTTCGTCGCCGCTCCTGGCAGCGACCAGCAATTGCTGGTTCAGCGACGCGTCGGCGGCCATCGCGTCCGCCGGTAAGCCGGCGCCGTATGCGCTCACCAGCAGCACAACCCGCGCTATCCATCCTGCTGTTTGTCTCATGGCTCTCGCTCCCGCTCCCGCCTTAGCGGCTCACGCCCATTGCGTGCGGCACTGCAACATCGCCGCTGCGCTACTGCAGATTGGCGACGTAAGCGGCAAGGTTTTCGATGTCCTCGTCGGACAGCCCTTTACTGACACTCGTCATGTTGCCCGCATCGTTCGTTCGCCGGCGCGCCCGGAAGTCCTGCAATTGCTTGACGATGTATTGGTCGTACTGTCCCGCGACACGCGGAATCTCGTTCTGCCCGGAGAACCCACCGAGATGGCACATCGTGCACAACACCGCCTCCGCCTTGCGGCGCCCTGCTTCGACTTTGATGGGATCGGCCTTGTACGGCACCGGTTCGGGGCGCTGCGCGGCGAAGTAGTCAGCCAGATCCCGCATATCGTCACGAGACAGACCGGTGACGATCGGCGACATGCGCGGATCGCTGCGGCGTCCCGCCTTGAAGTCCTGCAGTTCCAGGTAGAGGTAGCGAGCGGTCTGTCCGGCCAGAATCGGATAGTCCGGGTTGGTGGAATTGCCCATCGGGCCATGGCAGGCCACACATACCTGCGCCTTCGCCTGTCCCGCAGCAACGTCCGCATGCGCGCCGGTGGGAAGCCCCCCGGCGCTCACGCAACATAACAACGAGATCGTCCAGATCCAACGCGCGCCCAGACACGCGCGCGCATCTTTGCCGGCATTCGCCACGGGCTCCCTCATGGCAACGCGAATACGACGACCGTATTGCCGCGCTTGAAGTCGATCTGCGTATTGCCGCCGGCGGCAACCGCAACGTACTGCTTGCCGTGGACCATGTACGACACCGCTGGCGCGTTCACTCCGGCGCCGCACTGAAATTCCCACAGCATCTTGCCGGTGGAAGCGTCGAACGCCCGGAACAGGCCGTTGCCCTCGCCGTTGAAGACGAGATCGCCGGCGGTCGCGAGCACGCCGCCGATCAGCGGCTGCTCGGTCTTGTAGGACCACGCAACCTTGCCTGTGTCGACATTGACCGCAACCAGCTTGCCCCACTGCGCCTCGGACGGGATCGTCTTGAACGCGCCGCCGAGCCACAGCTTGCTGCCGCCTGGATACGCGGTGTCTTCAACCTGATAGGTCATCGGCTGGTGCAGGTTCGCTGCATATGCGAGGCGCGTCTTCGGGTCGAACGCCATCGGGGACCATTCGACCCCGCCATTGGCACCCGGCAACATCCGCGCGCCGGCGGCGGTGGGCAGCGTCCACATGTTCTCTTGCGGAATCATCGCTTCCGAGAAACGGATCAACTTGCCGGTGCGCCGATCGTGGACGTACACGTGTCCAGTCTTTCCGCCCTCGAGCACACCCGGGATCATCTTGCCATTGGTGTCGCGGACATTGACAAGGATCGGCGGACTCGCCGCGTCGAGATCCCAGACGTCATGAGCGATGTACTGGTAGTGCCATTTGAATTTGCCGGTATCCAGGTCGATCGCGACGAGCGAATCCGTATAGAGATTGTCTCCGGGGCGGATCGCTCCATACAGGTCCGGGGACGGGTTGCCGACCGCGAAAATCACCGTGCGCGACTCCCGGTCGATCGCAGGCGTCATCCACACACCGCCGCCGAGCGTCTTGTAGAAGTCGCCGCCCTTGGCCGCAAGCTGCTGCTTTTCGGCATTGATATCGCGCTTCATGTCGCGGCCGGTCGCGTCTTTGGTCGCCCAGACACCCTCCTGTCCAGTGTCCGGAATCGTATAGAAGGTCCACAACAGGTTTCCAGACGCCGCGTCGTATGCCTTAACAAACCCGCGAATGCCATACTCGCCGCCATTGGTGCCAATCAGCACCTTGTCTTCGACGACGGCGGGTGCCATCGTCTCCGAGTAGCCGAGTTCCGGATCGGCAATCTGGATCGCCCACAGGACCTTGCCGGTCTTCGCATCCAGCGCGACCAGCTTGGAATCCAAAGTTGCCATGAAGAGCCGGTCGCCCGAGATCGCCACGCCGCGGTTGTTAGGCCCACAGCAGAACGTCGTAATCGGTCCCATCTTATGCTTGTAATGCCAGTACTCCTTGCCGGTCGCCGCGTCCACCGCATACAGGTGATTGAACGACGTCGTAATGAACATGATGCCGTGCGAAACGATCGGTGCCGTTTCCATCGACTCGTTGACGGCAGTCTGGAAGATAAAAACCGGCTTCAGTCTTGCCACGTTGGTCTTGTTGATCTGCGCACCGGGGTAATAGCGCGTCTGTGAGTAAGACCCGTTCGAATGAAGCCAGTCGGCTGTGCTGCCGCCAGCCGCGTCGAGTTGCTGCTGCGTGACCGGCCGGAGCACGTCCGGCATCGGCGCCGACGTGCTCGTTGCGGCGTTTTGCGCCTCGTCCGCACCGAATGCGGCGGACACACCGAGCATCAGCGCAAACTGGCAGGCGCAAATCGTTAAGGTACTGGGGAATGGATGCATGAGTGTCTCCTGGTTTTTAATTGCCTAGGGTATTCGTCATGCGGATGCGACATCGCCCGCTTCACGGGCGGCGTCGAATACGGGGTGGCACAACCCTATCGGATGCGCTTTGATCTGAACGTGTTTGGATTCAAATCGTCGATTGCCTGGTTAGGGCGGGTCGGCTGAGGGAGATGGCACCGCTTTACGCTTTTTCACCATAAAGCCGGCCTCTTTAAGCGTAGGCCAAGCGATCCCTTTTTTCCAGACGGTATAGCGGCGAACGGGCATTTATTGCTCTGATCGCGGCGTGCACAATTCTTTACCGGCTGCCCGATTAGGCGCATCATCGGGCGTGTCGGCTTCGCGCTGCTGTCATGCCTGCCGAAGCGCCAACGGGTGCTTCAATCCGTTTCAGGCATGCAGCTTGCGTAGAGCGCGAAACGGGGCCGGCGCCGCGACCCGGACTGCGGCAATGTCATTGTGTCCAGGCCAAAAAATGGAGGTACGAACATGCAATGGACAACGCCTAGCTACACCGATATGCGTTTCGGTTTTGAAATCACGATGTATATCGCCACGCGTTAAGCCCGCTTGAGCCGCGAATGGCGGCTTTGCGAATACTTTTCGCCAATCCGGTTTGCCTGCCTGACCGGCGCTGCGAACACTGCCGGTTTCGTCGCTCAACGACCGAACCGCCGTCGCGGCAGCGCCGGGCGACCACGCGCGCAGGGCAACATGAAGATCAAGGTACTCGGCTCATCGGCAGGCGGCGGCTTCCCACAATGGAACTGCAATTGCCCCAATTGCGACGGCGTGCGGCGCGGCACGCTGAAGGCGACACGCCGCACGCAGTCGTCGATCGCGGTCAGCGCGAATGGCGAAGACTGGCTTCTCGTCAACGCGTCGCCCGACCTGCTCGCGCAGATTGCCGCCACTCCCGAACTGCAGCCCGCCCGGCGTATCCGTGACAGCGGCATTGCCGCCGTCCTCGTGATGGACGCGCAGATCGACCATGTCACCGGCCTTCTGATGCTGCGCGAGCGCGATACGCCGTTGCCGCTCTACACCACGGACGCGGTCTGGCAGGACTTGCGCACCAGCTTCCCGGTCGGACCGATCCTGTCGCACTACTGCGGAGTCGACCACCGTAGCATCGCGCTTGACGGCACGCCGATCACGCACGCCGCGCTGCCCGGCGTGCAGATCGGAGTGCTGCCGCTATTGAGCAAGGCCCCGCCCTACTCGCCGCACCGCGAAGCGCCCGAGCGCGGCGACAACATTGGCCTCGTCATCACCAGCCAGCAGTCCGGCAAACGCGTGTTCTATGCGCCTGGCCTGGGCGCGATCGAGCCGCATGTGCTCGCGGCGATGCGCAGCGCGGATCTGCTGCTGGTCGACGGCACGCTGTGGACCGGGCACGAAATGATCCGCCTGGGGCTGTCGAAGAAAAGCGCGGCGGATATGGGCCATCTGCCGCAATCCGGGCCGGGCGGCATGATCGAAGTGCTCGACTCGCTGGGCACCCGGACCGTGCGCAAGGTGCTGATCCACATCAACAATACGAATCCGATCCTCGTCGAGGACGGTCCCGAGCGCAGCGTGCTGTCCGAACACGGGATCGAAGTCGCCAGCGACGGCATGACGTTCGAATTGTGAGCAGCGGCTGTTCAATCACGGAACGCGAAACGGAACGAGGAGACCAGATGAACGCACAGGACACCTTCGGCACGGCGCCTGTCCGCGAGACCTGCGTGATGCAGCCCGCCTGGAGCCGCGACGACTTCGAAGCGCAGTTGCGCGCCAGGAGCACGGCCTACCATATCCATCATCCGTTCAACGTGAAAATGAATAGCGGCGGCTGCTCGCGCGAACAGATTCGCGGCTGGGTAGCGAACCGCTTCTACTATCAGATCAACCTTCCTCTGAAGGACGCGGCGATCCTCTCCAACTGTCCGGACCGTGAGACGCGCCGCCACTGGGTGCAGCGCATCCTCGACCATGACGGCTACGGCGATCACGAAGGCGGCATCGAGGCGTGGACGCGCCTCGCCGACGCCGTGGGGCTCACGCGCGACGACCTGTGGTCGCTCAGGCATGTAACGCCGGGCGTGCGCTTCGCCGTCGATGCCTACGTGAATTTCGCCCGTCGCGCGCCGTGGCAGGACGCGGTGTGCTCGTCGCTCACCGAAATGTTCGCCCCGCAGATTCACCGCGACCGCCTCGCGACCTGGCCGGAGCATTATCCATGGATCGATGCGGCTGGCCTCGCCTATTTCCGCGCGCGGATCTCGCTCGCGCAGCGCGACGTCCTGCACGGCCTTGCTGTCACGCTCGATCATTTCACACGGCGCGACCAGCAGGAACGGGCTCTCGCGATCCTGCAGTTCAAGCTCGACATTCTGTGGACCATGCTGGATTCGATCGAAAAGGCCTTCCCGCAATGAAAGACACCTTGCGCGCCGCCGACGCAGCGCCGTCCCCTCAGCGCCCGAAAATCGCGACACTGTTTCGCATGCAATGGGAACCGGCGCAGAATGCTCATGTGTTGCTCTACCCCGAGGGCATGGTGAAGCTCAACCAGAGCGCAGCGGAAATCCTCAAACGCTGCGACGGCACGCGCGATCTGGATACGCTGATCGTCGATCTGGAACAGGCGTTCAACGCGACGGGCATCGCCGCCGAAGTGCGCGCCTTTGTAGCCGAAGCGCGCGCGCGCGGCTGGCTGGAGTAAAGCAATGACCAATCTCTCGCCCGCCGTTGCACGGGAACAGCAGGCCGAGGCCACGCACGGCGTCGCCCCGCCGCTCTGGCTGCTTGCTGAGCTCACCTACCGTTGCCCGTTGCACTGCGCGTTCTGCTCCAACCCGACCGACTACACCGAGCACAGCCTCGAACTCGATACCGTGCAATGGATCGACGTGCTGCGCGAGGCGCGCGCGCTAGGCGCCGCGCAACTCGGATTCTCCGGCGGCGAGCCGCTGTTGCGCGACGACCTCGAAGTGCTGGTCGGCGAAGCGCGCAAGCTCGGTTTTTACACCAACCTGATTACGTCGGGGGTCGGGCTGACCGACAAGCGGCTCGGCGATCTGAAGGCGGCTGGCCTTGATCATATCCAGTTGTCGTTCCAGGATTCGACGCAGGAACTCAACGACTTCCTGAGCAGCACGCACACGTTCGACCTGAAGCTGCGCGTGGCGGCATCGATCAAGCAGCATGGCTATCCGATGGTGCTCAACTGTGTGCTGCACCGCTACAACCTGCCGCACGTCGACAAGATCATTGAAATGGCGCTCGCGATGGGCGCCGAGTATCTGGAGCTGGCCAATACCCAATACTACGGTTGGGCACAAACGAACCGCGCCCAACTGCTGCCGACACGCGAACAACTTGAAGCGGCCGAAGAGGTGGTGGCGCGCTATCGACGTACGCACGGCGCGCGCTGCAAGATCTTTTTCGTCGTGCCTGACTACTTCGAGAACCGGCCGAAGCGC
This sequence comes from Paraburkholderia sp. SIMBA_030, assembly GCF_046535245.1. NCBI lineage: Bacteria > Pseudomonadati > Pseudomonadota > Betaproteobacteria > Burkholderiales > Burkholderiaceae > Paraburkholderia > Paraburkholderia sp. SIMBA_030. Next base: position 26,940 of record NZ_JAWRXB010000033.1, on the reverse strand, counting down.
TGCATGAACGGCTGGGGCGCGGTATTCCTCGGCGTCGCGCCGGACGGCGCCGCGCTGCCATGCCATGCCGCGCGCGGTCTGCCGGGTCTCACGTTCCCGAACGTGACGAAGATGCCGTTGCGCGAGATCTGGTACGAAAGCGCAGCATTCAACCGCTTTCGCGGTTTCGACTGGATGAAGGAGCCGTGCCGCAGTTGCGATGAAAAGGCCAAAGACCTCGGCGGCTGCCGCTGTCAGGCCTATCTGTTGACCGGCGACGCCGCCAACGCTGACCCGGTCTGCGACAAGTCGCCGGCGCACGAGCAGATCGTGCAGATGGTGCGCGCCGCAGCGGCGGCCGGAGGAACGCGGGTACAGCCCATTCTGTTTCGCAGCGATGCGAACTCCCGCAAGCTCGCGACCGCACAACATGCTGCCCCCGCAGCACAAGAGCCTGGTCAGCCGGATAGCTGCGGCAGTCCACGCGCATTTCGATGACGCCCGGCGCCCCAACTATCGCGACTCGATCGAGCCGTTGCTGCGCGGATACACGACGATACCCCACGCGAGCGGCAATGCGCCGATCTCCTTGATCGGCTGGTAGGTCTGCGCGTCCAGCACATAGACCGAATTGGAGCGCCCGCACGCGAGCAGCAATTCCGTGCCGGCCGGCGTGAAGCTGAAGTGCCAGCAACGCTGCCCGACCGGGACGTCGGCGACATGCTCGTAGCTGTGTGCGTCGAAGACCTGGAGTGTCTTGTCCCGCGCCGCCGCCACGAAGAGCAGCCGGCCCTGCGGCCCGAACCCGACGCCATACGGCCCGAGCTTCGTATCGACGGTCTTGACGACCCGCAGATCGTGCGCGTCCAGCACCACGAACTGGCTCAACGATTCCAGCGTGACGACGTAGTACCTGCCGTCGGGCGACGCCTTTATGCCGCGCGGACGGCCGCCGGCGGCAAGCTGCACGGTCCTGATCGGCACGCCCGTGCCGGCGTGATAGACCGACACCGTATCGTCGCCTTCATTGGTCACGAGCATCGTGTTGCCGTCACGCGAGAATTCGACGCCTTCGGTTTCGTGACCGCTTTTCACGGAGCGAACCAGGCGCAATGTCTTTAGATCCACAATTGCGATTTCCGCGGGGAGCTTGTCCGCATCGTCGCTCGCACCCTGCCTGGCCGGCGGACCGCCTTCGTCGCCCGGCTCGTACGTCACGTACACGTAGCCGTTGTGCACACGCACATACTCCGGGTTCTTGCCGATCTTCACCCGCCGCACGACATTGCCCTTGTCCGTATCGATCACCGCCAGATCGCCGGTGTTCTTGTTGGCCACAAAGAGCAAAGTGCCATCGGCGTTCAGGCTCAGACCGCGCGGGCCATCAGTGCCGACCGGAAAAGTCTTCGCGAGGCTCATCTGGTCCAGATCGATCACGCCGACGCCGCCTGTCTCGCTCGTCACATAGGCCGTAGGCGCCCCCGCATGCGCCGCGCCGGCAACCAGAACGAGCGCGGCGGCCAGAACCAATGGCGGCAGGGTGCCGCGGATGGGCCATCGCATCTCCGGCATAGTGTTCTCCCTAATGGAATCGCTCTTTGGAACGGACTGCGCGCCATGCAACGAAGATAGTCCATCCGGCAGTTGTTTGGCAACGGATGCGGGCGGGGGCGTTTCCAGACGTGCCGATCAGAAGCGAACCCGCATGCCCACCGTAACGGCCGTCTGCTGATTCGTATTCGAGGCGCTCAGCCCGTTGATCACTGCGTGAATGTCGCTGCCGCCCGTGTTGCCGACGTGCTGGTATACGCCTTCAAGATAAACGTCGGTTTTCTTCGACAATGCGTATGCCGCCTGCAGGCTGAACTGATTCCACTTCGGGCTCACGCCGTCGATCCGGCTGTCCGTGTACGTGTACGCGCCGGAAAGGGTCACGGCCGGCGTCAGGTCGTAGCGCGCGTTCAACTCGTAGTTGTTGAAGCGCGCACCCGTACCGCCCAACGAAAGCCCGCTCGACGTGCCGGATGCCGAAGCGCCGATACCGGTCAGGCTATCCAGGTGTGTCTGCGTGAACACCAGCCCCACCGCCGCCGGCCCGAACGCGTAATTCGCACCGACGCCCCAGGTTCGCTGGGACTGGGCGGTAAACGTCGAATCGTCGCTCACCGCGCCGCCGGTGTTAGTCGAAGACCCGCTGTTGTTGAGTTGCAGATAGCCGGCGGCGACATCCAACGGTCCGTAGTTGTACGATGCACCGAAACTGTACGCGCGGTTATTCGCAAAGCCGTCCGACTGATTCGAGAAACCATACAACCCGCTTAACTTTAGTCCTCCGTAGTTAACGCTCTGGTACTTAACCGAATTGCTGATGCGGAACGAGTTATCCAGATTGTCGTTGTCATACGGATGCGCCGCGTGCGTGCCACCCGACGACGTGCCGGTCAACGACAGCGGTCCGAGATAGTCGACGACGGAATCATACTGACGGCCGAGAGTCACTGCCCCGTACTGGTCGCTCGACAAACCGACGAACGCCTGGCGGCCAAACTCTCGGCCGCCCTGACCGGTGCTGCCATTCGTTATGTTGAAGCCGCTTTCCAGTGTGAAGATCGCCTTCAACCCGCTGCCCAGATCCTCCGACCCGCGCAGCCCCCAGCGGCTGCCGTTGACGCCACCACTCGTTTCCTGAAAGTTGCTGTGACCGCCTTGATTACTGGTGTAGGTAATCCCCGCATCGATCAGTCCGTAAAGCGTCACGCTGTTTTGTGCATGGGCGGCGCCGGCGAACGAACCGAGTGCTGCGAGTGTGAAAAGCGATTTCTTCATGGGCAATTCTCCGAATGCTGATACTGCTGAACAAGTTGTACAGAATGAGAGGCGCGACGATAGTCGAACCCTTTGCGGGTTTCTGCCATTCACTGCTAGTCGGACCGGCAACGCATGCGCCAGTCGCAAATCGATTTAAGCGCACTATTCATCGTGCGCCGTCGTCTTTTGACAACGTGCAGGATTACCGGTGGTTTCAGCGTTTCGAGAGTGAAGTCCCACGCACACCCTGTCGAGGCATCCGCGTGATCTACGTTCCGGCGTTGTAAGCCGTGTCGTACAAGAGACAGGGCGGCTCGGGCGGGTCGGCGCGCTCAACGTGCGGGCTGGCCCGCTCCGTTACAGGTTCGTGATCTTCGAAAGATTTTCAAAGATTGCGTGGGTGTTAGCAGGCGACGCTTCGTTCGCCGTCGACATCGACCGGCGCGATTTCCTTAATGGCCCAGTGATAGTCATAGGCCGCGTTCAGCACGCGGCGCCGGTTTCAAGCATCAACCTCACGCACGCTCGATCACACGAGCATCGTCGTCCATGCGCAGCAGCCGCCCCGCGTTGGCGATCACAATGAACGTGCCGAGGTTATGCAACAGCGCGACCCAAACCGCGCTCAGCACACCCGTCGCGGCAAGCGCGATCACCCCGACAGTCCAGCTCAGGCCGATCGCCGCGTTGATCGTCGCGGTATGCAGGCAGCGCCGCCCGAGCCGGACACAGGTGGGGATACGCCGCAGATCGTCACCGAGCAGCACGACATCCGCGGACGCGACCGCAATGTCGATGCCCCGCTCGCCCATGGCGATACTGGTGGGGCCGGCCTTGATGGCGAGCACATCGTTCAAGCCGTCGCCGACCACCAACGGATGCTAGCCGGCTGCCATTTCGTGCACGACGTAGTCCAGCTTGTCGTGCGGTAACGCTTGCGCCACCACCAGTTCGATGCCGGTTTCTGCCGCGAGCTCGCGCGCAACCGGCTCGCGATCGCCAGTCAGAAGCGTCTGGCGCGTCAGTCCCAGGTCGCGCAATGCCGACAACGCGCCGCGCGCCTCGGCGCGCAGCGCATCCGCAAAACCAAACCATGCGAGGAACCTGCCGTTCAGTGCAAGACCGACACAGGGTCCTTCGATCGCGCGAGGCGGCTCCGGCAACGCCTGCACATGTTCCGCGAGCAAGCCGTAGCGGCCGAGCACCGCCACGCCTTCCGGCGTCCCCCCCACAATGCCGAGCCCCCGTAACTCGCGCGTATGTTCGAACGGCGCGTGCTCGAACCCAGCCGGTTCGAAATCGGTCACGTAACGCAGCAGCGCGCGGCTCACCGGATGCGCGCTGCTGCCGCCGAGCCGGGCCGCAAGTTCGAGCACCTGCGCCTGATCGACGCCCGGCTCCAGGAACACGGTTTCAACACGCAATTCGCCGTAGGTCAGCGTGCCGGTCTTGTCGATCACCAGCGAATCGATCTGGGCAAACTTGTCCAGAAACGCGGCACTCCTGAACAGGATGCCGTGCCGTGCGCCCACGGCAATGCCGGCGATGGCCGTCGACGGCGCCGCGAGCACCAGCGCGCACGGGCACGCCGCGACAATCACGGCCAGCATCGCCGACGCATTCGACGAGGCGAACCACACGATCGCCGCAATCAGCAGCACGAGGCAAAGATAACCGCCCATGTAGCGTTCGAGCATCTGCGTAATCGGTGGCTTCGCCTGCTCGGCGCGCTGCATGAGTTCGATGATCTTGCCGAGCGTCGACTGCTTGCCCGCGTGCGTGACCTCGATGCGCAGCGGCCCGTCGAGATTCATCGCGCCGCCGAATACCGCGGTCCCCGCCTCCACGTCGAGCGGCACGGACTCGCCGGTGATGGGCCCGTTATCGACACTGGACTGGCCATGCTGGACGACGCCGTCGGCAGGAATCCGCGCACCGGCCACGACTTCGATCAGATCGCCCGCGCGCACCGCTTCATACGGCACCTCTTCGATTGCACCGTCCGCGCCGACGCGCCGCACCTTGCCCGACGTCAACCTGCCGAGCGCCCGGATCGCCTCTTGCGAGCCAAGCACGCTGCGCTCTTCGAGCGCGTGCCCGAACGTCATCACGATCGGCAACAAGGCGGCCGTCGCCATGTCTCCCACCGCCCACGCCGCCAGCATCGCGAGCGCGATCAGCCGATCGGTCACGCCGTGCAGGCTGGGCGTCTTCAGGCTGCGCCACGCGCTGGCGAACACCGGGCCCGCGACGACGAGCGACGCGAGTCCCGCCAGCACTTGCGCGAGCGCCTCGCCACCCGCGGCGAAATGCCCCCACGCCAGCGATAACACCAGAAGACCGCCGGCCAGCAACGCAAGCGCGATTTGCCGCGACACTGTCCGCTGCTCGGATGCCGACAATGCAATTGCCGGCCCCGGCGGCAACTGGCCTGCCGCGCCGGCCTGCCACGCGTCATCCGCCGGGATTGTTTGCTCGATATTCGCGCTCATCTGGCGTTCCCCGGCAGAATCAGATTCGAGGTATTGCGAGGATCGACGGTCGTCACGCCTGCCGCTTTCGACAGGATGCCCTGAACGCGGTCCCGATAGACACGCGCCAGCAAGCCCGGGTCGCTATTGGTTCGCAATGGCGCTTCCAGTTGCTGGATCGTCGAGGTTTTGGACTGTGCGCTCGACACGCGTTCGACCGCGCTCGCTTGTGCGTTCTGCACGATCCGGTCGGCGTCCTGCTGGGCATCCTGGCGCGTTCTTTCAGCGGCCGTGCGCGCTTCGGCGATGCTCCGCTCGGCCACCTGCAGCGACGTCAGCACGGAGTTGAACGCACCGTCACAAACGCTCCGTCGGCAGGAGCTGGCGCGTCGACGAGACCTACATTAAGGTCAAGGACCAATGGAAATACCTGTATCGCGCCGTCGACAAGGCCGGTAACACCATCGATTTTCTGTGCGGCTTCGATGCGGCGAGCGTACCGGCCGGCGCGACGCCTTACGCGGCTACGCGCCCGAATGCGCCGCCAGGAAGCGGCACACCGCGGCGTGCATCGATTGCACACCGGGGCTCGATCCGAGCGCGCGCCAGCAGCCGTGCACGAGTCCGGTGCCGATCCGCCACTCGGCCTGGCCGCCTGCCGCGCCGATGCGTTCGGCGAAGACGCGCGCATCGTCGCGCAACGGATCGTGTTCGACGCCGATTGCGAGCGTCGGCGGCAGACCGTCGAAGCGGGTTGCCTCGAGCGGGATGGTCCATGCCGGCCGCGGCACGGCGCATGTGACGTCCGTTAGCTTGCCCCAGTAGAGATCGCGAAACGCGTGGACGTCGGCGAGCGTGAGCATCGGCGCGTGCGCTTCGCTCTCACGCGCGGGCAGTTGCGGCTCGATGCCGAGCATCGGATAGATCAGTGCAAGCCCTTCTATGCCTTCAATACCACGGTCGCGCAAGCGCATCGCGACGCTGGCGGCGAGATTGCCGCCGGCGCTATCGCCCGCGAGTTGCAGCGGGCCATCCTGACTCTGTATCGACGCGAAAGGCAAACGGTGTTCAAGTGCGGCGAGCGTGACTTCCAGACAATCGTCGTGCGCGGCAGGCGCGCGGTGCTCGGGGGCGAGACGGTAATCGACCGCGATCACGTCGAGACCTGTATCCGCTGCGAGACGCGCGGTGACGAGCTGATGGCTGTCCAACGATCCAACGACGAAGCCGCCGCCGTGGAAGTACAAAACGGTGCCACTGCTGTGGGTGCTTGCCGTGGTCCCCGTGTTCCTCATCTTCCGATAGAGACGCAGCTTGACCGGATGCCCCGCACGCGCTTTGAACACGGCGTCTTGGGTGCTCACATCCGGCGGCAACGGCGGCGTGAACGCTGCCGCGTAGCGGTCGTAAATCGCGCGCTGTCCATGTGGCGGCAATAGCGCGGTATGCGCCGGATAGATCGAAGCAGTCCGTTCGATAAACGCGGCGATAGCCGGCTCAAACATGCTTGCTTTCGCCCTTCGGCGCTTTGACCGGCAAGCCGATCGCGCGGCCAGCGAAGCGCGCCGGGGGCAGCGCGGCGTGCGCGTCGGCCAACGCGCGCACGCGCGCTTCGACGTCCGGGTCGAATGGCGCCGCACGCGGTCCGCTCGTATCCACGTGCAGCAGCATCTGCTCGCCGGCGGCTACGGGTTCGGCGCCGTCGTCGGCGAACATTTCGAGGTACAGGTGCAAGCGCTTCGCATCGTGCGCGAGCACTCGCATGTCGACGCGGACCTGCGCGCCCGCCTTGATCTCGTGCAGATAGTTGATATGGGCTTCAAGCGTGTAGATCGAGCGGCTGCGCGCTTTGCGCACGGCGTCGGGCAAGCCGATCTGGTCGATCAGCAAGTCCGTGGCGAAGCTGAAGACCAGCAGGTAGAACGCGTCGCGCAGGTGGCCGTTGTAGTCGACCCATTCGGCGCGCACTGTATCGCGGTAACTGGGCAACGTGAGGCTGTTCGGCATGTGCAATGGTTTCCTTCATCCGTGTAGGCTGCATCGGCACGCGACGAGGTTCGGCCGATGCAGGGTGCGCTTCTTTCGCCACGCGCGACGCGTGACGCGTTACTCGTTACTCGTCCGGATGCAAACCGTGGCGCGCTTTAGCCTCGCTGATCGCCGTCAGCACGCTCGTGATGCAGTCGTCGCGATAACGCTCGAGTTGCTTGATCGAGCGCGGCCCCACCTGTTCGGCGGTGCCGTCCACGACGCGATCGATCAGTTCGTCGGTGAGCGTGGGCGCCACCAGTTTAGTCCATGGCAACGCCAATGCCGGGCCGAATTGCTGCATGAAGTGGCGCATGCCGGCATCGCCACCTGCCAGCGTGTACGTCAGGAACGTGCCCATGAACGACCAGCGGATACCCGCGCCGAAGCGGATCGCATCGTCGATTTCACCGGTGCTCGCGACGCCTTCGTTGACCAGATGCAAGGCCTCGCGCCACAACGCTTCGAGCAGACGGTCGGCGATAAAGCCGGGCACTTCCTTGCGCACCCGCAGTGGCCGCATCGACAGCGAACGATAGATGTGCAGCGCGGCGTCGATCGTTTCCGGCGCGGTGTGCTCGCCGCCGAGCACTTCGACAAGCGGCAGCAGATACACCGGATTAAACGGATGCCCGACGATGCAGCGCTGCGGATTGACAGCGCGTGCGTAGAAATCGCTCGGCAACAACCCGGAGGTCGACGATGCAATGATGGCATCGGGCTTCGCCGCGCGGCTGATCTGCTCGTGCAACGCGAGCTTCAATTCTTCGCGCTCCGGCGCGCTCTCCTGAATGAAATCCGCCTGGGCGACACACGCTTCGATCGTGCTGACGAACCGCAGGCGCGCTTGCGAAGCGCCCTTTGCAAGTCCCACCCGTTCAAGCGCCGGCCACGCATTCGCGACGTTCTCGCGCAATTGCTTCTCCGCGCCGGGCGCCGGGTCCCACGCGAGCACGTCCAGACCATGCGCGAGCGCGCGCGCCACCCAGCCGCTGCCAATCACGCCCGCGCCGATCGCTGCGAATGTTTTGATATCGACGATTACTGCCATTGCTGACGATCCTTTGCCTTATGGGTTTTCAAATGGGTTTTCAGATAGGTTTTCAAATGCTAAACACGTTCGGAATTGCGTCGATTCAGGCGTACTGTTCGGCCGCCCGGCGTTCCAGCTGCCGCTCGCCACGTGCGGGCAAGCCGAGTTTCCTGCGCCCTTCCGCGGGTGTCAGCGCACGTGCGCCGAGCCGCTCGATGATCTCGACCGCACGCTGCACCAGCGTGCCGTTCGTCGCATGCACGCCTTTGTCGAGCCAGATGTTGTCTTCGAGGCCAACGCGCACGTGGCCGCCGAGCAGCATCGCCTGCGCGACCATCGGCATCTGCATGCGGCCGATACCGAAGCCCGCCCACTGTGCGCCGGGCGGCAGGTTGTCGGCCATCGCCTTCATCGTCGTCGTGTCGGCGGGCGCGCCCCACGGAATGCCCAGGCAAATCTGAAACAGCGGCGGCGCATCGAGCAGCCCTTCCTTGAGAAGCTGTTTGGCGAACCACAGGTGTCCGGTGTCGAAGATTTCCAGCTCCGGCTTCACGCCGAGTTCCTGAATCCGCTTCGCACCGGCGCGCAATTGCGCGGGTGTGGATACATAGATGTAGTCGCCATCGCCGAAATTGAGCGTGCCGCAATCGAGCGTGCAGATTTCCGGCAGCAGTTCCTCGACATGTGCCAGCCGCGTCAAGCCGCCCACCAGATCCGTGTTGGCGCCGAAGCGCATCGGCTCTTCGCCGGGACCGATCTCCAGGTCGCCGCCCATGCCGGCGGTGAGATTGATGATCACGTCTGTGCCCGACGAGCGGATCCGGTCGACCACTTCGCGGTACAGGTTCGGATCGCGGCTGCCGCGCCCGGTTTTCGGGTCGCGTACGTGGCAATGGGCGACCGTGGCGCCGGCCTTGGCCGCTTCGATCGCGGCTCCTGCGATCTGCTTCGGCGTGACGGGGATGGCCGGGTGCTTGCCGACCGTATCGCCTGCGCCGGTAACCGCGCAGGTCACGATGACTTCATGGTTCATGCGTGCTAAATCCTGTGAATTTAAAAATGCGCGTGCCGAAGGTGGCGCGCCTCAGCGGCTCAGTGGCCTTCTCAGCGGCCTTCTTTCTCAGTGGCCTTTCACCGCTCAAAGACCGAGATACGCCTTCACCGCGGGCAGGCCGTCCTTGCCGTCATAGGTCTTCACACCGGCAAGCCATGCATCGAGCACTTGCGGGTTTTTCTTCAGATACGCTTTGGCGGCCTCGGTGGGCTTCTCCTTATTCATCACCGACTGCATCACGACGTTTTCCAGTTGCGTCGTAAAACGCAGATTGCTCACGAGCTTGCCCGCGTTCGGGCAACGCGTCAGATAGTCGGGGGACGTCAGCGTATAAACGCGTGCTTCGCCGTCGTTCGGGCCAAACACGCCGTCACTGCCGGTCAGATATTTCATGTCGATCTGAATGTTCATCGGATGCGGTTCCCAGCCGAGAAACACCACCCATTTCTTCTCGCGGATCGCGCGATCCACCGACACCAGCATGCCGGCTTCACTCGATTCGATCAGCTTGAAACCGCCGAGGCCGAACTGATTGTTCGCGATCATTTTCTGAATCGCCGCATTCGCGCTGCTGCCCGGCTCGATGCCATAGATCTTGCCGTCGAGTTCCGCGCGGTGCTTGGCGATGTCGGCGAACGTCTTGAGCCCCGCGTCGTATTCATAGGTCGGCACGGCGAAGGTCGCTTTGGCACCGGTCAGGTTCGGCGGTTGCAGCACCTGAATGGATTTCGAGTCGACGAACGGCGCGATGGCCTTTTCCTGCACGGGCCACCAGTAGCCGAGCGACACATCGAGTTGTTTGCTCTTCAGGCCCGCGAACGAGATCGGCACCGAAGCGACGGTGGTGACTGGCTGATAGCCGAGCCCTTCGAAAACAGTCGACGCGAGCGCCGTCGTCGACGTGATGTCGGTCCAGCCGATATCGGCAAAATGCACGGCCCGGCAGGCGGCCGGATCTTGCGCGAGCGCCGGCACTGCCGTGACGGCGGCGGCCACGCAAGCAAGGCGGACAAGACGGGCAAGCAGGACTTTGACGCGTAACTTCATGACGTTCCCCCTTTGGACACGTTTTTGCAGCGTGTTTCGAATCGGGCCGCGGACAGGCGGCCCACCAGACTTGCGTGATACAGCTCGACGTGCCGAATGAATCCAGCAGTGAAGTAAAGGTAATGCCCCATATTTCCGCCGAAGCGTCCGCCAGCGACCCGTTCTTGCCCGCGTGCGACCATGAGGGAAAACCAGCACTACGCGCGATGCAGCGCAGCATGGCCGCCGCGCTGAATTTTGGCGTGCCTTGCCGGCCCGCGCGCGGCTTGTTACGCTCACCGGAGGTCCCGGCGTCGGGAGGCCCTGCACCCGGAAGCCCTCGCGTCCGGACGCCCTGCGCCTCATACCCGCCGTCCGGCAACCCCACGTCCGGCCTGCGTTTGTCCTCTGTCGAGTTCCCTCACGATGCCCGAAGATATTTCGTTTCTGCTGCTGCCGGGCTTTTCGGCGCTCGGCTTCATGTCGGCGGTCGAGCCTTTGCGGGTCGCGAACCGCTTTCGCGGCGATCTCTACCGCTGGCACATTCTGAGCCTCGACGGCGCGCCGGTGGCGGCCAGCAACGGCATTTCGATGAACGCGGAAGCCGCGATCGGCGATGTCGAGACGGCGCAGACGCTCTTCGTCGTGGCGGGGTTCGAGCCGCTCGCCTGCTATACGCGCGCGCTGGGCGATTGCCTCAAGCGCCTCGACCGCGCAGGCGCGACGCTAGGCGGAATCGATACCGGCAGCTTCATTCTCGCGGAAGCCGGCCTGTTTGGCGGCTCGGACACTCTCACCGTGCATTGGGAGGCCCTGTCGGCATTCAGCGAGCGTTACCCGGCGTTGGACGCGAGCCAGGAGCTATTCGAAATCGGCGCGCGGCGCATCACCTGCGCGGGCGGCACCGCGTCGATCGACATGATGCTCGATCTGATCGGCCGCAAGCACGGCGCGGCGCTAGCCTCGGCGGTGTCGGAGCAGTTTGTCGTGAGCCGGATCCGGCAACGCTCGGATCATCAGCGCATGGAGATTGCCGCGCGCTACGGCGTGCACAACCGCAAGCTGATTCAGGTGATCAGCGTGATGGAACAGCATATGGAAGAGCCGCTTGCGCCGGATCGACTCGCGCAGGAAATCGGTGTGACACGGCGGCAACTGGAGCGGCTGTTCTGCGCGTCGCTCAAGGACACGCCGACGCATTTCTATCTCCAGTTGCGGCTTGGCCGCGCGCGCGAGTTGCTGCAACAGACCGATATGTCGATCACGTCGATTTGCGTCGCCTGCGGATTCGAGTCGCCATCGCATTTCTCGCGGACTTATCGCGCGCGGTTCGGGGCGAGTCCGAGAAGCGACCGGCACGCGATGGGGGGTGGCGGCGGTGGCGCGCCGTCAAGTGCTGCGGCGCACGCGCCGGTTCCCGCATTATCGGAAAGCTGATCCGGGCGAGTGCGCAGTTGCGATATCGCATAGACCCACTCACCGCAAGCCGCCTACACTGCGCCCGTTGAAACTGGGCAACGTGCTGTTCATCGGGTTGAAGGTGGTCTCCGGCTTTGGGGGCGCGGTCAGGGCGCCGTTGTTCGTATAGTTGCGCACCACGGGCGGCAAATAGAAAAACCGCCAGCCGCCATACGCCTTCTGGTTTTCGAAATCCTGATAACGCAACGAAAATCCCGCCTGCTTGATCGGTGCATCGGTAGAACTGCTATAGATGCCGAAGAAGCGATCGCCCTGTCGCATCAAAACCCAGTCGTTCTTCCCCGTGACCGGATCCGGATAGGCGCGGCGCAGATGATGCAGCGGCGTCGGGAAGCGCGAGTCGTCGAGCAAATCGTCGATCGAGGCGGGGAGCACCCGTCCTGCGCGGTAGTATCGAAGAATCGCCAGCCGGTACTGGTCGCCGACGAACAGCAGCTGTCTCTCCTGTTCGCGCCGGCGTTCCAACGACCACACATCGAGCGCGCCCGCCAGCGCGATCGACATCAGCATCAACGCAATCAGAAGCGCCAGCAGAACCAGTCCGTCCTCGCGCGTGATGACGGTGCGCAACGGCAGCCGCTGCCTTTGCCGTTGTCCGGCACGCCGCGCCGTACGCCCACGTGGATGCATCGGGCGAGCCACCTCGTTCATTGCGCGGCTCCGGCCTGATCTTTGGCCGATCCTTGCGGGCTGCTCGCCGGCGCGATGTCGTATACGCCCGTCTTGCTTTCGTCCGGCGACGCAATCACCGCCCATTTATCATCGCCGTTGACAGGGTCGGCCGGAATCGCACGCAGATAGCGCTTCGTCACCAGTTCGTCGAGCGTGTCCGGATACTGGCCGTTATCGCCATAGTACTTGTCGATGGCGTCGCGCATCACCGCGAGGTTCTGCTGACGCACCTGTTCCTTGCCGCGGTCGATACTGTGCATATAACGGGGCAAGGCGATCGTCAGCAGCAGTCCGATGATCGCCATCACGACCACCAGTTCGATCAGCGTGAAGCCGCTAACTTTGCGCGCGTGAACGGATTTCATGATGCACGTCACCACTGTTTGTACGGAATGCCGTTGATGCCGACACGATCGGTTTTCGACGACACATCGAAAACATCCTTGCCGGCCCGGGAATTGTCGGCAGATTCTTCACCGCCCTCGGCCGGGTTCGGCGGCTCGCCGAAGGCGCGCACGTTCCACGTGTCTTCCGCCGCGACATCCGCTTCGCCCGTAAAAAACGGATCGCGCGGCACGCGGCGTAGAAACATCAGCAGGCCGCCTTTGGGGTCTTTTGCGTTCTTCACACCGGTCACCATCACGGTGAGCGATGGCGGATAGCCGGAGGCATCGGCCTCCCTTTCGATCAGGCCCGTATCGCTCGCATCCTTGTAGGCGTCCAGTGCGGTGCGAATCTCGCGCAGCGCAGCGCTCAGTTGCTGTTCCTTCTGACGCTGCACGATCAGCTCCGAGAACGGCATGATCGCGAGCGCGAGAATGCCCACGAGCGCCAGCGTGATCACCAGCTCGATCAGCGTGAAACCACGCTGATCGGCGCGTCCCCGGACGCGCAAGCGGACCGCATCGAGCTGGACATTCATGGCTCAGTACCCGTTCTGAATCGGCCGAAGCGGGTTGTCGTTCGGTATATCGCCCGGCGGCATCACGACGGTCGACGGCGGAAATGCGGACGGCGGCGACGTTGCTGGCGCGGGCGCCGGAGCGGGCGCTTGAGCTTGAGCCGCCGCCGGCGCCGCATTCGCTTCGCCGGCCGGCGCGGCCTCGGTGCCGCCCTGCTCCGCCCCAGGCACCGGCACCGCGGCCGGCGGCGCGGTAGGCGCGGTAGGCGCGGCGGGCGCGCTCGGCTGCGGCGAGAAGCGGCCGCCGTATGGCGGCGGCGGCGGCGTCGTGCGCGGTGCGGGAGGCAACTGTCCAAACGCACTGTTCGGCGGCGCCGTCGTACCGGAACCGGCATGCGGTTCGCGTGGCGCGCCTGTCGTGCCGCCGCCGACGTTGCCCGGTGTGCGCACCGCCGGAGCCGGCAGCTTTTGCGTCCCTTCGGCGCTCACCGGATCGAGCCGCAACTGGTCGGCGTGCACGTTGACGTCGGTGCCTGACCACAACTCCTGCGTATCCGCGTCGGCGGAAAGCTGCGGACGCACGATGTGCGGCGTGATCTGCAGCACGATTTCCGTCTTCAGGTGATCGCCGTTGTGGTCCGAGAACAGGCGTCCGAGCACGGGCAGTTGCCCGAGACCCGGCACCTTGTCGGCCGTCGTGCGGTCCTGATCCCCAATCAGGCCGCCGAGAATCTGGGTCTCGCCGTCTCTTAGCCGCAGACTCGTCGATGCGCTGCGCGTGCCGATCTGATAAGCGAGCGACGTCAGACCCGTCTGCGAATTGCTGCTGGAAATCGTCTTGGTGATGTTGCTGACTTCAAGGTTGAGCTTGATGCCGACATCGCCGTCACGATAGACCTGCGGCTCCACCTCCAGCTTGATGCCGACGTCGAGGTACTGAATCATCTGCGCGTACGACGGCCCACTCGTGCTCGGTGTGCTCGAACTCGAAATCACCGGGACTTTGTCGCCAATCAGGATCCGCGCCTTTTCCTTGTTACGCGCGCGGATGCGCGGGCTTGCCAGCAGGTTCGCGTCGGTATCGGTGAGCTTGAAGTTGGCCGTCGCCGACAGGCCGCTGACATTCAATTCGTTGATCGGCAGATGGTGCAACGCGCCCCACGTGTCCGCCGTGGACGGCGTCGCCACCGAGAACGAATTCGGCCACGCGATGCCGAGGTCGGTCAAGCGTTCGTGGGTCACTTCCAGTACCTGCACTTCGAGCATGACTTCCGGCTCCGGCAGGTCCTGCGCCGCGATCATCTCCTCGGCAACCCGCACCGTGTCCGGCGTGCCGCGAATCGTCACGGTGTTCGCACGCTCGTCGATGACGACTTCCTTGATCTTCAGCAGGCTCTTCAACAGCCCCTGTATCTGCTTGGCGTCGACGTTCGACAACTGGAACGTGCGCACTTTCAGCTCCTGATATTCGAGCTGCTTGGCGGGGGTGGCCGGGTAGATGAAGAGCGTATTCGCGTTGAGCTGCTTCTTGTCGAGCTGGTTCTGCATCAGGATCATGTCGACCGTATCCTGCAGCGACGCGTTCGTGACGAAAATCGTCGTCTTCAGGTCGGCGCGGACATCGCGATCGAAGATGACATTCAGGCCCGAGGTGCGCGACAACGCCTCGAAGACCATCCGCACATTCGCATCGCGAAACTGCAGCGTAATCGGCGTGCGCATGATCGAAGACGCGGCGATATTCTCTTCCTTCGCCGAGCGTTGCTGCCTGCGCTTGTCCTCGATTTCCTTGAGCATCTGCTGCGCCATCGCGTTGGTCGGGTTCTGGGCGAGCACGCGGTGTATGCGTTCCGACGCCAGCGCGTACGAACCGCGCTGCATCATCCGGTCCGCTTCCTGCAGGGTCGCCAGATCGCGGCGGTCCTGATCGAGCGCTGCGCCGATCTTGCGTCCGCGTTCGCTGGTCGGATCGATCTGACTCGCCGCGTAGAGCTTCTGGACGGCCAGATCGAACTGATAGTTCTTGCGCAACTGGTCCGCTTCATCGAGCAGCGCATCAGCCTGGTGATTGCGATCGCGCAGATAGTTGATTTGCAGCTCGGCGTTGTTCGGCTCGCTCTGCAGGGTCGGCGGGTTGAGCATGCAGCCGCTGAAGGCGAGTGCGACGGCGATCGCCAGCGCCGAGCGCTGCCTTGTCGCCCAGCTGAAAGCGGGACGATCGTCGCGAAACCGTCGCTGCGGCGACAGGTGTATCGACGAGCCGCCGTCTCCGATGCGGCGTCCACCCCGGTTGTATACGGCTTTCATTTATTTTCCTTCGCTTGAGTGGAGAGCACCTGCCTCTCGTTCAGCGGCAGATAGGTCAGCACCACGTCGTTTTCCGAAATCGACTCGACGCGATACTGTCCATCGACGACCTCTCCCGGCGAAACGATCAACAAGCGGTCGCCGCTACTGAGGAACACCTGCGGTTTCGCCGCTTTTGCATCCAGCTCGCCGAGGTAGGTAAAGGGCAAGGGTGGCGCGGTGGGCGGCGCTACGGGCTCCGGAACGGGCGGCGCTTCCACGGGCGGCGGTGGCGGCGGCAACCAGGACGACACCACAAACGGATTGTTCACCGATTCCAGAGACAGCCGCGCACGCAGCGCAGTGAGCCTATCGCGCGGCGTCGGCGCCGCCTTGGCAGCCGTGGCAACCTTGGCGGCACTTGCCGCGCTGGCCGTATTTGCTACATGCGCCGCGCCTTCACGATGCATGGCGACCGACCGGGCACGCACGTCATCGCGATGTGCGCCACTGGCAGCGGCGACCGCCGCCGGCGTCTGCATCGCGGGCGCCAGCTCGCGAAAGCTCAATCCAGCGGCAACGATTCCGCAGAAGGTGAGCAACACACGCCTGACGAGATCGGGTTTCATGGCCGTGCCGCCCGATAGATGAGTTCGAAGCGCACGCGCGCATCGAGCACGTTGCCGTTCACGGCGGGACGCTCGACATGGATTTCGCGCAACGCCGCGTTCGGTACGTTGTTGAGCACGGATGCCAGAAAACGCCGGATCGAACCGTACTGATCCTTGACGGGCAAGAGCATCTGATAGCGCACGAAATGCGCGCTCGTATCGTTCGTCACGAGATACTCGGCCGAACCGAGCGTCAGGTTGCTGTCACGGGCCTGGGCGAGGATCGTCGCGATATCGTCGGCGCTCTGTGCGAACCCCGGAAACAGTTCGGGCAACGTATCGAGCGCGACAGGTTCTACAGCTGCGGACCGTCCGGCGGTTGCATGACGGGCCTTGGCAGTCCGCGCGAGCGATGCCGGATCGCTCAGTTCACGCGGCTGCGATTCCACGCGCGGAATCGCAGCCGCGACGACCACGGCCGCGCCCAGCAACAGCGCGCCAAGCAGGCCGGGCAGCCCAAGAGCGCGCTGCAGTTCGAAGCGCAGGGTGAGCAGCCTGTCCTGCAACTGATCGCGGCTCATGATTTTCCCCAGATGGCGGTGATCTGGAAGCGCACCGGCGTGCCGGGCACGTTGGTCTCGATGACGTGATCGTTGAGCACTGCTTCACGCAGCAGCACGCTGGCTTGCAGATATCTGAGATACGCGATCATCGCGTCGAAGTTCTTCGCTTCCGCGGTGATGCGGATCTGGCTTTGCGCAGGGCTCTGATCGATGCCGATGAGTGCGACGTCGTGATCCGGATAGTCCTCGACGATCGACAGCAGGTCTTGCCACGGCACCGTCAATTCGCGCAGGACCGCGAGACTCTGGCTCTGCGCCAGTCTGGCGGCCGGCGTCTGCTGTACCGTGGCCGGATGCGATTTGGCGAACAGCCGATGGCGTTGCGCTTCCTGTTCCGATTCCACGCGGTCGTTTTCGCCGTATGCATGCCGGAGGCGTTCGCCGCTCACGAGCAGCAGCAAGCTGGCGACGCACAACAGCACGATGCCGGCAGGTGCGGTGAGCGCGCGGTGCCGCCCGAAATCGATGTGAAGGCGAGGTATCATCGCGCGGCCTCCATTAGCCGATGCGCGACCGACGTATCCATTGCCGGTTGCGCGGGCCGCAGCGTCGCAAAGAAGCGCCCTTCGAACGGCGCCGGGTCGATCTCGATCCCGTACAGATGGATCCGGCAGTCTTCGCGCTTGCCGCTGGTTCGGCTCGCGAGGCGTTCGAACGCCTGCTCGGCTCGCGCTGCGATTCGTTCCGGATCGCTTGCGTCGCCGGGAAAGAGGCGCTGCGCGTCATAGGCGACCCAACGGTTTTCTTCGACCAGCACCGCCTGCAGCAGCGTATCCGCGACGAACAACAGCATCGCCGCGCCGGCGCCTGCCGCGGCTTCGACGCGATTGAGCATTTCCGGAAGGCCCAGCTTGATGCATCGGATGTCGACGCGTGCCGCGGCGCCCGCGTCATGGATGCCGTCATCCAGCGTGCGGGATAGTGCACTGGCAAAGACCGCACGGCCGCCACGTTGAACCGAGAAACGCACCTGCACCGACCCGGCATCGATCCCGTACAGATCGGCGAAATGAGCCAGCACGACCTCTTCGATTTCCCGTTCGCGCAGCGTGCGAAAGTCGCCGCGCAAGATCGCGTGGCTCGCCCAGAAATCGTCCAGCACGATGCGTGCGCTGCGCTTTGGCGCGCGCTTCTGTCCGTCTGGCGCAGGGTCGGCGGTCAACGCGATCTTCAGCGAGTCGAGTACGCCCGCTACGGTGAAACACTGCTCGTCCGCTATGGCAATGCTTGTTGGTTCAGCAGGCGCGGAAGGTTTGCGCTGCAAACGCATCCAGCGAGGCGTCGTCGCGCCCACGACCAGCTCGCGTGTACCGACGCCGATGGCAACCGAACCGCCGATGGCTAGCGGACTATTCAACCATGGTGACACGGTTGATCTCCTCAAGTGTCGTTTCGCCCCGCATGACGAGCGCGACGGCGGCCGTGCGAAGCGTCTGCATGCCATACCGGAACGCCGCTGCCTTGATGTGCCCGAGTGGCGCGCGCTCCGACAGCAGTTGCCGCAATTCGTCGTTCATCCGCAGCGCCTCCGCAATCGCGCGCCGGCCGCGATATCCGCTGCCGCGGCACGCCGCGCAGCCGGCGCCGCGGCGAAAGCGGTAGCTGCCCGCGGTATCCGGATCGATGCCCGAACGGACCAGCGTGTCCGCGTCGACCGTGTCGTCCACCACGCAGTCCGCGCAGCACTGCCGCAACAGGCGCTGTGCGATCACGCCGTTCAAGGCGGACACGAAGCTGTACGGATCGACGTCCATGTTCGTGAAGCGGCCGATCACGTCGAACACGTTGTTCGCGTGCACCGTCGTGAACACCTGATGGCCGGTCAACGCCGCCTGCACGGCAATCTGTGCAGTCTCGGGATCGCGGATTTCGCCGACCATGATCTTGTCGGGGTCGTGCCGCAAAATCGAGCGCAGTCCGCGCGCGAATGTGAGGCCTTTCGCTTCGTTGACCGGAATCTGCAGGATGTCGCCGAGCTGATATTCAACCGGGTCTTCGATCGTGACGATTTTTTCGAGGCCGTCGTTGATCTCGGTGAGAATGGCGTACAACGTCGTGGTTTTGCCGCTGCCCGTCGGCCCCGTCACCAGCAGCATCCCGTAGGGCATGGACGCGATCGAGCGCATGAAGCGCGTATCGTCGTGTTGAAAACCGAGGGCCTCGAGCGTCAGCCCGCCTGTGGCCTGCGAAAGCTGATAGCGGTCGAGGATCCGCAGCACCGCGTCTTCGCCGAACTGATTCGGCATGATCGACACGCGGAAGTCGATCTCGCGGCCCGCGTACACCGCCTTGAAGCGGCCGTCCTGCGGCACGCGCCGCTCCGCGATGTCGAGTTCGGAAATGACCTTCACGCGCGACAACACCTGGTCCGCGACGTCGCGGCCTTCGGCACGGCCGACCACGGTCAGCACGCCGTCCACCCGGCACTTGATCACCAGTCCGTTTGCGCGGCATTCGAGGTGGATGTCGCTCGCCATCATCTTCAGCGCGTCATAGATGGTGGAGTTGAGCAGGCGCACCACCGCGCTGTCGTCGCTGCTGATGCCTTGCAAGGTCAACGCGAGCGAGGACGGGTCGGCGGCATGCTGAACCTGATCGTCGAAGGCGAGCGAATCCATTGCCCGTACGTCTTTCTCGCGCACGGCGAGCCACGCGGTAAGATCGCCGACGCTGGCGAGCGCCCAGCTATAGGGCACGGTCGGCCGCGAGCGCATGCGGTGTTCGACACTGCCGCGCGTGCGGATATCGAGCGGATCGGCGATCACGAACAGCAGCGCGCCGTCTTCATCCGGTTGGCGAAAACACACGCACAAGCGGGTGGTCGCCTCGACGAACGGCACCACATCGAAATCCGCTTCGAGCCGGTTCAACTCCTGCATGCCGATCGATTTCATGCGGAACTGCCCAGCTAGCTGAATGACCATCTCGTCGGCGCCAAGCGCCGCCTGCGTCATCAATTCCTCCAGCGCGCGGATGCCGGAGCCGTGCCGCTCGCCGAGCGCGCGCAGCGCGTCGCGCAACTCAACGCTGGGGCTTTCCGGTGTCGCGCTGATCGTGTCCATGCGTATTCCCCAAGGC
Source organism: Paraburkholderia sp. SIMBA_030 (assembly GCF_046535245.1). Taxonomy (NCBI): domain Bacteria; kingdom Pseudomonadati; phylum Pseudomonadota; class Betaproteobacteria; order Burkholderiales; family Burkholderiaceae; genus Paraburkholderia; species Paraburkholderia sp. SIMBA_030. The sequence continues at coordinate 6,891 of NZ_JAWRXB010000033.1, read as the reverse complement.
CGGCCTACTGGATGCTCGACGCAATTTCGAAGATCGGCATGTACATCAGCACGACAATGCCGCCGATCACCACGCCGATGAAAATCATCATCGCGGGTTCGATCAAACGCGAAATCAGATCGATCGTGCGCGACACCTGCGCCTCCTGAAACGCGGCGATCCTGTCGAGGACGGGGCCCAGTCCGCCGGTCTTCTCCGCGACGGTCAACAGACGATAGGTAATCGCGTTGGCGAGGCCGGTTTGCTGGAACGCGTCGGACATCTTTGTGCCGTTGCGCACCTGCTGCATGGCGGCGGCGACGGCAACCTGGTCAGCCCGGCTAACCAGCCCGCGGGCGAGATCGAAGGCGCGCACGGCGGGAATCCCGCCGTCGACCAGCATGGCGGTCGTGCGGAAGAACTGCGATTGACGAAACACGCGGAAGTGCTGACCGATGCCAGGCAGCGCGAGCATGCGATCGGCGATCCAGTTGCGCGCCGCCGGCCGGCGCAGCGCGAGAACGGTCGTCACCGTCAGCACGGCGAGGCCGGCGACGAGCTCTGTCCCATGGGCATGCACCATGCCGCCCCAGGCCATCAGCAGTTGCGATAGCAAGGGCAGCTCACGTCCGCTATGTTCGAGCAGGGTGGCAAAGCGCGGCACGACGAAACCCAGCAGGAACAGCACGACGGCTGCGCCCACCAGCAGCAGCACAGATGGGTAAATCGCGGCCGACACCACCCGGCCGCGCAGTTCGTGAAGCAATGCGCTATTGCGCGAGTAGCGGGTCAGGCTATCGGCAAGGCCGCCGGTTTGTTCGCTGGCTTTCACACACGCCACCAGCACCGGAGGAAATACATGGCTCGCGTGTTCGAGCGCCGCGGACAGCGACTGCCCTTCTTCGAGTTGCCGCAGCAGGTCGCGATACACCACGGCCGACGCTTCGCGGCGTTCGTTACCGCCGAGCGTACGCAATGCGTCGACGACGCCGACGCCGGCCTCGAGCAACGCGGCAAGCTCGCGCGCGAACAGTTCGACGTTGAAGCGCGAGCCGGGCATCGCGGACCAGCCTGCGCGGCGGCGCGCGCCTCGCGCATCGGCACGTACCGACACCACACGCAGGCCCCGCGAACGCGCGAGCGCGGTTGCAGCGGCGGAAGAATCGCAATCGACGCGAAGCGTCTGCACTGAGCCGCTGGTATCGAAGACGCGCAGCAGGTACTTCACGACGATTCTCCTTGCTGACAGCACACTACCGGGCGCGCCCAGGCACACTACCAGGACGCGATGGTCGCGTTCTCGCCGGTGCCGCCGCCCTGACCACTCTTACCGAGCGAGTACAGGTCGTAATCGCCGTGCTCACCCGGCGAGCGATACTGATACGGGCGATCCCACGGATCCGGCGGCACCGCCTTCTGAAGATACGGGCCGCTCCAGTGCGTGGCGTCCTGCGGTTTGACCACGAGCGCCTGGAGACCTTCCTCGGTCGTCGGATACGCGCCCATATCGAGCCGGTATTGATCGAGCGCCTTGCCCAACGAGTCGATCTGGGCTCGCGCGATCTTGACGTTCGACTTGCTGACCTGATCGAAATAGCGCGGGGCGACGAGACCGGCGAGCAAACCGATGATGACCATCACCACGAGCAGTTCGAGCAGCGTGAAACCGCCGTTGCGTCGCCGCGCCTGTCGAGCGCTTGCGCGGCAACTCGCGCTCACGCGCACAGTGGGTCCGATCCAGAACAATTGGTTGTGCACGTTTCTCCCCCTTCTCCCGACTCACTGCTCCGATGCCGCCGAAGCCGTTTCATTCATTCTTGTGCAGGTCGATATCGGCAAGAAGTAGGGAGACCCGTCCAAAGGGATGGGGAAAGACCCTCCAGTTCCGGCGTCGCTCAGAGGAAGCCGTTGAGGTCGTCCGTGTGGTTCGGCAGCGCGAGCACGCCCATGTCGAGCGCGATGCGTACGAGACCGGTGACATTCTTGACGCCAAGCTTGCGCATCAGGCTCGCACGGTGTTTCTCGACGGTTTTCGGGCTGAGTTTCAGATACTCGCCGACCTGGCGATTGGTGTGGCCTTCCGCGACGAGCCGCAACACCGTACGTTCCCGACCGGTCAACGTGTTCCAGATCTGAGTGGGTTGCGGAACGCCCGGCAGCAACTCGGGCGACGCGCTGCGTTGCCGGTGAGCGTCGAAAGCCGGGTTGCGCTTGCCCTGCATCACAAGACGCATTTCGCTGACGAGTTCTTCGAACGAGGCATCCTTGATTACGTAACCGTCGGCGCCCGCCGCCAGCGACGCGCGCACGTGCTCGTCGCTGCAATGAATCGTGAGCGCAATGATGCGTATCTGCGGCGTTTGCCGTTTGATCACGGCGATGGCCTCGATGCCGTTCATGCACGGCATCGAGAGATCCATCAGTATCAGATCGGGCCGCAGCGTACCGGCGAGACAGCAGGCCTCGAGCCCATCGGTCGCCTCGCCGGCGATCGTGTAATCGGGCAGGGAGGACACCATCGTGCAGAGGCCGCCGCGCAGAAGATGCTGGTCTTCCGCAATCAGTACCCGATACTTCTTGTCCACCTTGTTCGCTCCCGGCCGGAACCCGCGCGACTAGTTCGAGGCGATGACTTCGTGGTAGGCGTTCAACAGTTCAGCAGGCGTCGCAAGTCCGTCGATGCGCAGCCATGGCTTGCCGGGCGCGGCGCGGAAAAAGGCCACCGGCGTGTGATTCATCTTGTCGCCACGATAGACGTTGAAGGCGCGTTGGGCGGCGATGCTCGCCTCGACCGTGCCGGTGTAGTGCTGCCATTCGGGGCCCGCATCGAACCGTGCGGCGTACGCTCTCAGGCGTACCGGCGTGTCCTGTTCGGGGTCGATCGAGATCGACACCAGATGGACCTTGTCACGATCGACACCCAGCTTGCCCTGCAATTCCTCGAAAGTCTGGCTGACCATCGGGCAAATCGTCGTGCACGTCGTGTAGATGAACGTCAGGATGACCGGGCGGCCGTCGTTCAACTCATCGACCAGCGAAACCGCCTTGCCGTCGTCACGAATCAAGGTGACCGCAGGCAGCGTGTATTCGACCGTCGAGTGCGTCGTGCCCGCCGTCATGTCGTGGTGGTGCATGTGCATGTGCATCGCGGCGTCGCCGGCGGCCTCTTTGGCCGGTACCGGCTTCATGTCCATCATGGTGTCGTGAGGTTGCGCCGCCACTGCTGCACTATCGGCCATGTCTTCGGCGCCTGCCGCCATTGCGCCGAGGCTGGTCAGCCCGGTGCCGGCCAGCACGAATGCGCCTATCATCCATGTGCGGTTGATCTTCATCGCGGTCTCCAGATACGGAACGAGGAACGAGGAACGAGGCGCGTCGCCCAATGCGTCGCCGCACGCGCTCCGCCCTGTCTGTTCAGTCTCATGAATCCGTTCCCGCGCGTCATTGGATAAAGCCCCCCAAAGCGCAGTAGGGTATGCCTACCAGAGGAAAAGCCCGCTACCTGCCGCGCGGGGATGCCCCCCCTTTAGCGTCCGGATATGCCCCGTTGGCAGATAGGCATGCCGGGGCCTACAATCCGTTAGCAGCTTAAGGTCTCGTTAAGCTCACTCGCTGGGAGCCCCCATGCATGCAGGCCAACCCGAGGGACAACAGCTGAAGTTGCGCGACCTCGTCGAGGCGATGCGCAAGCTGGGGATCGCTGCCCGGCTCCGTGAACCGCAAGCGGGCAGCGTCACCGACGCGCGCGGCGCAGCGCTCGCGATCCTGTCGCCGGATGGATTGTTCCTGTGCGCAAACCGCAGCGCGGCTGCGCTGCTGGGTTATACCAGCGGCGAGCTGGCCGGCCGCCGGCTGCTGGATATGGCGCCCGAGAGCGATCGCGCTTCGCTCGCCGCTCACCTGTGCGCGGATCCCGTTCGCGAGTTTCATTCGTTCAGTACGATGCTGGCCGGCCGCACCGGCCGCCCGGCCCGGCTCGTGCTGCATCAACAGTTGATCGCAGGGAATCAGGACGAGGACCGCGCGCGCCTGACGCTCTTCGAGGAACCACTTGCGCCTGATGTGCCGCTGACGGACGATGACCCGTCATCCGGGGCAGGGGCACGCAATCGACTGAAGTATCTGATGATCGGTCAGCAACGTGAGCGTCAACGCCTCGCCGCCGACCTGCACGACGGCCTGGGCCAGGCGCTGACGCTGATCAAGCTGATGGTCGAGGACGCCCGCATGCGTCTGCGTCGGGGACAAGCCGAAGACGCCGCGCAGAAGCTGGACGCCACCGTGTTGCAGATACGCGAGACCATCGGCGAGATGCGGCAGATATGCGGCGAGCTGCGCCCGCTCGCACTCGAACGTCTGGGGCTGCCAGCGGCACTGAGCGCGCTGTGCCGGGGCGTGGAGCGCGGCGCGGAAAACCTCGTGGTGAACTTTCACTGCGAGGTCGACGACCGGGATGTGCCGGAGCATCTGAAAGCGGACATCTTCAGAGTCGCGCAGGAGGCGCTGAACAATGCCGTCAAGCATGCGGCCGCGAGCGCAATCCGGCTCGCGCTGCAGCAGAACGACACTGGCCTGTTGCTGACGATTCAGGACAACGGAACCGGCTACGACACGCGTCCGCTCTCTTCGGAAGAAGTGAGTTCGACCGGTCTTGGCCTGACCGGGATGCAACACCGGGTCGAATCGCAGGGCGGTTTTCTCTCGGTTCGCTCCTCAGACAACAACGGAACACTCGTGTCGGCGAGCTGGACACTCTGACCCGCCGCGCCTCACCCTGCCGCCGATCCGCTCACCCGGGACACCGGCAATTCCACGTTACCGCCCGCTTCAGTCGATGGGTCGGCGTGCGGCGCCGGCAGGTGCACTAGCGTATCGTCAGTGCCGCGCTCGGCGCATTTTGTCGCGAGAGAGGTCAGCAGGCCCATGCTGATGGCGATCAGCACGAGCTCCGTCAAATTCTCGATAGCGAGCTTGTGCATGACGCTGGCGCGATACTTCTCGATCGTCTTCGGGCTGAGGTTCAGATACTGGCCGACCTGCCGGTTGGTGCGCCCTTCGGCAATCAGCTTCAGCACGCTGCGCTCGCGCGCCGTCAGGACGTCCCAGGCCTTCTTCGGCGCCACTGCTTCGTGCCCGGTAATGAACGAGTCGACCATGTAGCCGTAGACGTCGGCGCTCAGATGCTTTTTCCCCTGCATCACCGCGCGCATCGCAACGATCAGTTCATCGAACGAAACGTCTTTCAGCACGTAGCCGTCGACGCCCGCACGAAGCGCTTCTCGCACGTACTCTTCGTTCTGGTGGACGGTGAGCGCGACGATATGCACGAGCGGCGAGCGGCGCTTGATCGCCGCGCTGGCGTCAATGCCGTTCATGCCGCGCATCGACAGATCCATCAGGATCAGATCGGGGTTGAGCGTCATCGCGAGATGGCAGGCTTCCTTGCCGTCCCTCGCCTCGCCGACCACGTCGTAATCGCCTTGCGCCGAAAGCATGGAACACAATCCGTTGCGCAGCAGATCGTGATCTTCGACAACCAGTACGCGATATTTGATATTCACGATCCCCACTCCTCGTGCGACATGGCCGGTTGAGTGCTCAACCGGAAGGCTGCCATTTGACAGACCAATATTCTTCTTTCAATTATTTCTTTCTAATTCCTTGTATATTTATTTCTTTAACCTTACATATTCATGTGATAATACTGCCTAATCGCCCGCACACCCTTATTTCGCAAGGTTCGCGCCACCTGCCTGCGGCCCGCATCCAGCGTTGTTGTGCACTGCCAAAAGTAAAATGGAATGGCAATTCCGGCACAAAACGTTTCAAAAATGATAATTTTCGGACCGAATCTAACATTGGTAATAATACGAAGGAGTACGCTTCTCGCCTAAATCGGCAAATAATTAACAGCGCCTGCTATTGACCACCGTTTACATCGGAATTATTTTCTTTCTTTGAAGCGGCTTGCGAACACCGCATAATCCTGACACCGTTACGATCCATTACAGATGTAACGTTTCTGCACACAAGGTGAAATCCCCCAGGCGGCGCGTTGAAAAGGAGGAGAGTGCCCCATTGCCGACGTCCTTTTGCGCGAACCACAATGGCAACGCAGGGGGATACCGAACATGCGCAGGCGCCCTTCTTTCCTGTCGATGAACGCGATACGAGCCGTATCGATGGCGCTTGGCATGACGTCGGCCGGCGTCGCGCAGGCGGACATATTCGGCGCGGTCGACAGCAACGGCTCGATCGTCCTGACCAACGCGCCCGGCAAGGTGGGATTGACCGTCATCGTGGCTGGCGATCCGCCGGCAGCACGCGGCGCGAAGCGGACCAATGCCGCGTTCAGCGCCGCCATCGATATCGCACGTTTCGCGGATGTGATCGACGAAGCAAGCCGTACGTTTCGCGTCCAGCCGGAACTGCTGCGAGCGGTGATCGACGTCGAATCCAGCTACAACCCGAACGCGGTATCGGACAAAGGAGCGCAGGGACTCATGCAGTTGATGCCCGACACGGCGCGGCGCTTTTCCGGTGGCAACATGTTCAATCCGCGCGACAACGTGCTGGCGGGCGCGCGCTATCTGCGCTTTCTGCTCGATCTCTTCAAGGACGACATGGAACTCGCGCTGGCTGCATACAACGCCGGAGAGAATGCGGTCATTCGAGCCGGCTATCGCATTCCGTCCTTGCCCGAAACACGCCAATATGTTCCGCGCGTACTCTCCCGCTATCGGCGGTTGCTTACGGCCAGCGACTAGACCTTTGTGAGTGCGTAGGGCGAGCGGCGCGGCAAGTGCCGCGCTACGCTTTTTACAGCTTGCCGTAGCTATGCAGCCCCGACAGGAACATGTTCACGCCGAGGAACGCGAAGGTCGTCACCAGCAGGCCGGTCAGCGCCCACCA
>NZ_JAWRXB010000199.1:0-333 GCF_046535245.1 Paraburkholderia sp. SIMBA_030 | reverse complement strand
GGAGCGGGCGGCGGCACGCACTGATCGAGCTCGCCGTTCACCTTCTGCGCGAGTTTCTGCGCGCGCTCGATCGAGTCCCAGCTGGGAGCAGTTCACCGCATCCGTGCTCGTCGACGACAGCGTACCTGCTGCCACGTTCGTCAGCTTGACGTTCGTGCTTGCGCCCACGCCACCCAGCGTCACCGAGTTGTGCGTCGACGAGTCGTACAGCACCGCATCAGCGAGCTTGCCGTTGATGTTCGTAATCTGGCCTTGCAGCGTCGTGACATTGCCCTGAAGCGTCGTCACCGCAGGGTCCCTTCAATGTACGCGTTGCGACCAATCGCGATAGCA
>NZ_JAWRXB010000198.1:0-333 GCF_046535245.1 Paraburkholderia sp. SIMBA_030 | reverse complement strand
CTCAGCGTGCGAGGGCGATCTGCTCGTGAAAACGCTGCGGATCGGTGTTGGTGCCGCACAGCAGAACGCCCACGCGCCTGCCTTGCAGCGTCTCGCGCAACGGGCCGTAGAGGCCCGCGAGCGCCGTCGCGCCGGCCGGTTCGACCGCGAGCTTCAATTCGTCGAAGAGACGGCGCATGGCGGCGCGCAAGGCGTCGTCGGAGACCGTGACGATGCGTTCGAGGTGACGCCGGCACAGCGTGTAGCTGTAGTCCTCCGTATGCGGCGACATCAGCGAATCGGCGATCGAATGCATCTGGCTCATGCGCACCGTGTGATTGGCGGCGAAGCTGC
>NZ_JAWRXB010000197.1:0-333 GCF_046535245.1 Paraburkholderia sp. SIMBA_030 | reverse complement strand
AGGCGCGATGACGCCGATGATTCTTATTGATCGATTGCCGCACCCTGAGAGATCGTTTGTGACGCCCGGTTGAATCTGTTTGCGAAGCTCTTGAACCAATCTCTGCGCTGGTCCGGATTTACCCCTTAAAAACAGAAACTTCCCCGTTTCGGGCCTTTGCCGCAAATAAGCCGCAACAAATGCCGCGGCATGCCGCAATTCCGTCGTGAGCCCGCCGGGATCGGAGCCTCAATCTTGCACATCCGAAGTTGGTTATTGAGGGTATGCCAATGTTTCTGGAAGACGAGTTTGCGACGGAGCGGCTCCGCGTCCGCCGTGTAGCCATTTCATTCC
>NZ_JAWRXB010000196.1:0-333 GCF_046535245.1 Paraburkholderia sp. SIMBA_030 | reverse complement strand
TCAGTACGAGCGTGCCTGGGGCGACATCGAGAAGGTCAAGGAAGAAGACGGTGTCGTTACCGGTACCGTCATCGAGGTTGTCAAGGGTGGCCTCATCCTGGACATCGGCCTGCGCGGCTTCCTGCCCGCATCCCTCGTCGAGATGCGTCGTGTCCGCGACCTGGCTCCGTACATCGGTCAGCAGATCGAAGCCAAGATCATCGAGCTGGACAAGAACCGCAACAACGTTGTGCTGTCCCGCCGTGCATGGCTCGAGCAGACCCAGTCCGAGGTCCGCTCCACGTTCCTCAACAAGCTGGAAAAGGGCCAGGTTCGTCCCGGCGTCGTGTCCTC
>NZ_JAWRXB010000195.1:0-334 GCF_046535245.1 Paraburkholderia sp. SIMBA_030 | reverse complement strand
CCCATATCTTCGCGATCGGCTCCAATTATTTTGAACTGCTTCAAGAGGCGAACACGCGCGGCTTCAAGGCAGGCATTCGAAGATTGATGCACCTCTTCGAAATCAGTCCAAATCCTCTCAACGAGGCAAAGGCCATGAAGGCCTATTTCAGTGGCAGGGCAGACGCTCTCTTCGACGTCGCGGAACGGCATCCACTCGCTGATCGTGACCTGAGCGAACTCACGGGTGGTTCGGCTTCGACACCACAGCCTGCCTTCATCGAAGTTGCGCCCTTGGAAACGACGACGCCATTATCGGAGATTGCAGCTCCCGTCGATGACGTTATCGAGTCCCC
>NZ_JAWRXB010000032.1:0-82694 GCF_046535245.1 Paraburkholderia sp. SIMBA_030 | reverse complement strand
GCCCCACGGCGCGGCCTGCGTCGGTGAGAAGCGTGCGGCCATCGCGTCGAGCGCCGCGGGTTCGAGCAGCGCGCGCGAATCGGCGCGCGTGTGGTCGGGATCGGTGATCTCGGTATCGCGCACGCCCGTCGCGGATACGTTGTGCGTGCGGTACCTTCCAGATCGCATCGAGCCGGTCAAGGGTCTGCTGCATGCGGCCCGACAACGACGTATCGGCGGCGACCAGCCGGCCCACCGCGAAAGTTTCGATCAGCTTGCGCATCTCGTACAGGTCTTCGAAGCGCTTCAGATCGATCGGTACCACTTCCCAGCCGCCGCGCACGTAGCCGCGCATCAGGCCGTCGCTCTGCAGACGCTGCAGCGCCTCGCGCGCGGGTGTGCGCGACACGCCGAAGCGCTCGGCGATGCTGCCTTCCGTGAGCCGGTCGCCGGGCAAGAGGCGCATCTCGAAGATATCGTCGCGCACGCTGTAGTACACGTGGTCAGCGCGCGATGAGGAAGGGCGGGTTGTGTCGTTCACGCACGGAGCCTGGAATTAACGGATCTTTAGGGCCCAGACTATCAGTCAGCGAGGAAACATTCGTCAACAGAAAATAAAATTTGACTGAGTTCTATGCCCCGCCCGCCCGGGCGTGTGTGGCTCGCACGTTGCGCGCATTGCCCGCAGTGCGCTGCGATGTTCAGTCGGGAGTGCCGTCGTGCCTAGTTAACCTTACCCAGCGTGCTCGAGTCGACGTGGGAAAACGGCTTGCCGTACACATGCAATGCTGTTGCTTGTGCGTACTTCAGTGTGTCTCCCGCCATGTCAAAGGTGATTCTGAAGCCGCTGGCATCGTCGTTTTTCACCATGTACTGTGACTCGGCCACTCCCTTCGATTGCGATGTCAGCGTCATTTTTGTTCCCGCTTTGCCCTCAGCTACGACGCACACCCCACGGGGAATACAGAATGTGTCATATACCATCTGGTTCTTCTTGTCGTATAAAAGGTAACCTCGCTGGTCGTGGAATTTCCTGTTATCCCTTTTTCTGAAAACCTCCAGCTTGTAGTACATTGCAGCCAGGTACTGATCACTTGCATTTTTGGCATCGGCTGCCGGCTCAAAGCTTAGCGTTTCGTAGTAGGGCTCGATTGCCGGCTCGCCCTTGCCCACCTTTGAACCTGTCTGGCCCGGCGCCACATCTACGCCTCCTGGCGCGACAGTCTTCCAGGTCCCTGCAAATTTCGCAAGGGGACCGAAATCCATTCCATCGATCACAGTTTCCTGTGCGTATGATGCTGCGGCGGGCGCAAAGAGCGCGACCGCAACGGCGATAGTTTTCAGAAGAGACTTCGCGGGATACCGTTTCATGAGGGACATTCTCCGTTGGATCAGTTGATGAAATCAGCTTACCGAACCATCGCCGTCCAAACGGCCCTACGAAAATGAAACTTTATTCATGTCATTCTCCGCAGCTTCGCTCTCAAGTGCGAAGCGCGCCAGGCTTCTCGTTCATGAAACAACTTTCACGTTGATACAACCGGCGTTATAGGCGAGCCCGGCTACATTCCCCGCTGGGTCGGTCTCACCGCGAGCCGATCTATCATATCGACGAAGAACCGAGTAGCACCTGGAGGACCGGGGACCGGGCGAAACAAACGAACCGCTGCTGAGGATCGAACTTATGAAGAACATCAGGCTTGCCTATCTCTTTCTGTTATTGGCACTGAGCCTGCTGTGGCTTCTCGCCGATGATTTCTCGAGCGCACTCCAGGCGTTTCGTGCCTTGCAGCTATCGATGATCAACTTCACCGGCATTCTCGCCATCGGGTGCATGAGTGCCGGCATGCTTCTCGCGATGCGGCCGGCCCGTGTTGAACCGTTTCTGGGCGGTCTCGACAAGACGTACCGTCTTCACAAATGGCTTGGTATCAGTGCGCTGGTGCTAGCCATAGTTCATTGGCTCTGGGTCAAGTTGCCGAATTGGCTCGCCGATCTGGGCTGGATGCGAAAGCCATTGCGCAAACCGGCGTCGTCGCCGGCCGAAACGCTGAGTGGCGTCGCTCATTTCCTCACCACGCAGCACGGGCTCGCCAAAAGCATCGGCGAATGGGCGTTTTACGCGACCGTGGTGCTTGCCCTCGCTGCTTTGCTGAAGAACTTCCCTTATCGCCATTTCTTCAAGACACATCGGCTCATGGCAGTCGTGTATCCCGCGCTGGGATTCCACGCGATCGTGCTGATGAAACCCAACTACTGGCGTGCAGCCATCGGCCCAGTCGTGGGACTTCTCGTGCTTGCGGCTACGCTGGCAGCCGCCGTCTCGCTGCTGCGCCGGGTCGGACACACGCGGCGGGCGGTCGGCGTGATCGAGAGCCTCGTCCATTATCGCGACATGCGGGTGCTGAGTGTGGTGATCAGATTGAGGGACCGCTGGTTCGGTCATGCCGCCGGTCAGTTTGCCTTCGTCACCTTCGATGCGGCTGAAGGCGCGCATCCGTTTACGATCTCATCTTCATGGCATGACGACGGGAAGTTGCGCTTTCATATCAAGGGCATTGGCGACTACACTGAAAAGCTGCCGGACACCTTGAAGCACGGCGGTCTCGTGACCGTAGAAGGACCCTATGGCGCGTTCGATTTTCGCGGCGACAAGCCGACGCAAATCTGGATAGCCGGCGGCATCGGCATCACGCCGTTCCTTGCCCGGATGCAAGCGCGAGCGCGCGACTTGCATGAGCCCGACGCACACGCCGTGGACCTCTTCTACAGCACGAACGCATACGACGAAGCGTTCGTCGGCGCAATGCGGCAGTTGGCAACGCGCGCAAATGTACGCCTTCATGTACTGGTTAGCGGTAAGGATGTCCGGCTGACAGCGGCGCGCCTCTGCGAGATCGTCCCTGCATGGACGTCCGCGGATGTCTGGTTCTGCGGACCCGCAGCGTTCGGTCGGGCGCTGCGGCAGGATCTGGTCGCGCTCGGATTGGCACAAGCGGACTTTCATCAGGAATTGTTCGAGATGCGCTGAGTGCTGATCACTCGCGAAACAACTGGCGCGAATCCACCAACGCTTATTTGCCAAGTTCGTACTGACCCTGCACTCCGTTCCTGCGATATAGAAGGACCGTCGCGACTAACCCGCACGCGGCTGCGGCGCAAATCCACAAACCTGGCGCCGTTTTGCTGCCGGTGGCGTCGACAAGGTATGTCGAGATGGCTGGCGTGAAGCCGCCGACGGCCGTCGCCAGACTGTAGGTCAGCGAGAACGCCGCGGTGCGCGAGCCCGGAGGCATCAGTTCCGTCAGCGCCGCCACCATCGCGCCGTTATACGATGCATAGATGAACGACAACCACAGTTCGACGGCGAGCAGCCGGCTAAACGTCGTTTCGTGGACCAGCCATTGCATGGCCGGATAGACGGATACGATCGCCAGCACGGCGGCGGCGATCAGCACCGGACGCCGCCCGATGCGATCTGATAATGTGCCACTCAGCGGCAGCCAGAACAGATTCGAGACGCCAACGCAAAGAGTGACGACAAAGGTATCGGTGGACGATAGCCCGAGCACCTGCTTGCCGAACGTCGGCGTATATGCGGTGATCGTGTAGAACAAGATGGTGGTCATCAGGACGAGCCCCATACCGCCGATCAGCACCCGCCAGTTGCCCAGCATCGACGCAACGATGGTCGCGATAGGCGGATGGCTCTTGCGTGCAAGAAATTCGCCGGTCTCGTGAAGAGAGCGGCGGACGACGAACAGAAACGGCACGAGAAGACAGCCGATCAGGAACGGCACGCGCCAGCCCCATGCAGCCATCTGTGCTGCGGGCAACGCCCGCGGCAGCAAGACGCCGATCAGCGAGGCAAAGATCACCGCCATCTGTTGACTGCCCGACTGCCACGCACAATAAAAGCCTTTCTGCCCTTCTGGGGCGATCTCCGACAAATACACTGAAACGCCACCGGGTTCGACGCCGGCCGAAAAGCCCTGCAGCAGCCGGCCCAGCAGCACCAGCACGGGCGCGGCCAGACCGATTTCCGCATATCCCGGCGCGAGAGCCACGGTCGCGGTGCCGAGCGCCATCATCAGCAGTGTGAGGATGAGCCCCTTGCGCCGCCCGTTTCGATCGATATACGCGCCGAGCACGATTGCGCCAAGTGGTCGCATGAGAAAACCCGCGCCGAATACCGACAACGAAAGCATCAACGACGCAAAATCGCTATCCGCAGGGAAGTAGGTTCTGGCAATGGCCGACGCGTAGTAGCCGTAAACCATGAAATCGTACATCTCGAGAAAGTTGCCGCTGATGATCCGCAAGACGGATCGGAACTTCGACTCTCGGGGCGAAATTGACATTAATACACTCATGTGAATGGCGCGACCGCCCGCACCGAAAGCGGCGCATAGCCAGTCCGCGCGGCTCTTTGAACGAGACGTCGACGGGCAGTTGCAGGCGCGGTTACGAGTCGGCGCAAGGGACAGATAAACCGCGTGGCGCCACGGCCTGCATTACCTCGCCGGTGGCCTGCGTTGCGGACAACCTGCCCACAAAGCGGCCTCGTCTTCTCACACCAGAATGCCTACGAACTCTTGCCGACAGGCGCCGTGTCCGATGCTTGCGTCGTCGGGCTGCAATCGGCGACGAATTTCGCGTGCAACGCCTTCTCCGCGCGTGTAATGTCGTCCGGATAGTGCGGATCGTTTTCCGCTGGCTGATAACCGACCGATTCAAGTTCCGATAACTCCCGCATCACATCGCGATGGGTAAGCTCGCCTTTAACCGGTGCGAATGGATACAAATGGCATTCCGCTGCCGACAGTTTTTCCGTTGCACTTGCAGAGACACTTATCATCATCAATCCGGCGATCACGGCCAGTTTCAATCGGCTATTCATTAAAGACTCCTGTTACTGATCAAAGGGGCGATCACGTCGCCATCCAGACGACGCACGCGACCGCTAGTGCGCATGAGCGTGCATTCACGATAGCGTTTCACCTGTCGTGACCAGACGTCGTGGAGATGAAAGTTATTTCACGCTGCGCGGACCGGAGGGGCGCAAACGCATCACACAGTGTGTGCGGCTGTCAGCCGTCCGCGGAATGAACGCATGACGAAATAGTTCGCGTGTCGATTAAATAAGGTTTCATCGACGCGTCGCGCTATTTCACACTGCGGCGGCTGGTGAGTTCCATAATTCGCCTCACCCTGATACGTTCGAGGAGCCCACGATGCCGCGCCCGATGAGCGTTGAAGTCGTCAACGCGTATGGAAGACAATCGGTCCGCATTGCGATCGACGATGCCGCAGTATTGCTCGACGCCGAAGACGTCGATGCCGTGATCCAGCACCTGAGCTATCTTCGCGCCGCGATGCGGCCGGAAGTGCCGAAGGACCCGCCTCGCGATCAACAATACGTGCTCGAGATGGACCCGTGCTGGCATTCGGAGAAACATTTGTTGTATGACGGCGCCGTACTGCTTCTTCGCCATAGCGGCCTGGGCTGGGCGGGCTTCGCACTGCCGCCGCACAGCCTGCAACAGTTGTGCGGCGCCCTCACGCACCACCTCGCGGCGCTCAGGGACGAACATTGCATGCCGAATTAACCGCCGCCACCCAGCCAGGCCCCCTCCGTCGGTTAGACGGAAGTCGACGCGGTGCGCATGCACAGCGACCCGCACCAGAACGAAATTAAATAATTCTTCATGCCGCTGATATGCGCGCAGCATCGGCGCGCCGTTACGCTTTTGCCGTGATCTGGACTTGCACGCGCTACTGCGAGTTGAATACTGCGGTCATGCCCCAAGCGTAGACCCGATAATATGGAACATGGCATTATGTACCCCAGTGCTCACTTGCCGCGCCGGACGTCCTCCCTACCGGGGATCCGTGCGGCGTACGGAACGACTATGTCGCGTGTCCTGACTATCGAAGATGACGAGATCACCGCCGGGGAAATTGTCAGCGAGTTGAAAGAGCGCGGATTTACGGTCGATTGGGTTGCCAATGGGCGTGACGGAATGGCGCGTGCGTTCAGTGACGACTACGACATCATTACGTTAGACCGCATGCTGCCCGGTGTCGATGGTCTGACCATACTGACTACCATGCGCAGTATCGGCATTCAGACGCCGGTGTTGATGCTGAGCGCGCTGGGCGATGTCGACGAACGCATTCGAGGGTTGCGCGCCGGCGGCGACGACTATCTGACAAAGCCTTTCGATCCCGACGAGATGACCGCGCGCATCGAGGTGCTGTTGCGTCGCCGGCAAGCGCGCCCGTCGCAGGCAGAATCGACGCTGAACGTCGGACCTCTCGAACTCGATCTGATCGCACGCACCGTCAAACGCGATGGTGAAGAAATCTCGTTGCTGCCCACGGAGTATCGCGTCCTCGAATACATGATGCGTCACGCTCATCAGACGATTACGCGGACCATGCTGTTCGAAGCCGTATGGGGCTATCACTTCGACCCGGGCACAAACCTGATCGACGTGCATATGGGGCGACTGCGCAGGAAAATCGACCCGCCCGGCGTTAAACCGATGATCCACACGGTGCGCGGATCAGGGTACCTGCTGGGGTAGCGCGGCTTTGACGGAAACTTCTGTCCCCGCTCCGGCAGTTGGTGGCCGCTGGCATTCGACCACGGTTCGCCTGCTCACGATCTACGCCTTTATCTTTTCGATATCGGTGGTGTTGGCGCTCGGCCTGATCGGCAAATCGGTCACTTCCACGATGGAAAGCGAGATTGACATCGTGCTGCACTGGCAGTTGATCTATTTCGATTCCTTTGCCGACGGCGAACTCGCCGACGCCGTTCAGCTGCGCAGTGAGCACGAGCGTATGCACCCAAACTACTATGGACTATTCGCCGCGGACGGGACCTGCCTGGCAGGCGACATACTCGCTCGCCCTCCGTCTGTTCCCGTGAATCGCGCCGGGGTAACGCTCACACTCGCGCTCAATACAATCAGCAATGGGTCTAGCCCGGTCGTGCGCGCGATGGCTGAGCGCCGCGCGAATGGCCAGACGCTCGTCGTGGCACGCGATCTCACCAACATCCTGCGGCGGCAGCAGATCATCATCAATACGCTCATTGTCGGCGGCGTGTTATGTCTGAGCGCCGGGGTGCTGGCCGCACTCGCGCTCAGTGTCAGGCAGGTCAGGCGTATCAAGGCGATCCGGCACGCGACGCAACGGATAGCACAAGGTGACCTGGGGCAACGTCTGCCCGTCGGCGGGCGGGATGAAATCGACATGCTCGCGCATCTGGTCAACCACATGCTCGCCGAAGTCGAACGCCTGATGAACGAGGTCAAAGGCGCATGTGACGGTATTGCGCACGATCTTCGTACTCCGCTTGCACGGGTGCGCACATTGCTGATGCGCATCGACGAGCGGACCAGCGGCGCGCGCGACGACACGCTGGAACAACTGATCGACAAGGCACGCGGCGAAACGGACGCTCTGTTGGAGCGCTTTCGCGCGATGCTGCGCATCTCCGAAATTGGCACGCTGCAGCGGCGCGGAGGCTTTGGTAAAGTGCAATTGGAAACGCTGGTGCGGGAAGTCGGAGAACTGTTTGAGCCTCTTGCCGAGAGCAGGTCGATTGAATTTGTCGTTCATACTGTGCCCGTTGGGTCCACGCATGCAGACCGTGCGCTGATATTCGAAGCGCTCAGCAATCTGCTCGACAACGCAATCAAGTTCACGCCAGACGGCGGCGCTATCCGGCTCGAACTCAATCAAACGCCGTTTGGCCCGCGGATCGACGTGATCGACAACGGTCCAGGTATTGCCGCCGACGAACGCGATGCAGTCCTGCAACGCTTTTATCGCGGCGAACGCACGCGACATCTGGCGGGCTCGGGGCTCGGGCTAAGCATCGTATCCGCGGTGATTACCGTGCACGACTTCACGATGCGTATCGGCGACGCAAACCCAGGTACACGTATCTCGATCGAATGCTGGACCAGAACCCTCGCCTGATCGTTTTCTTCGACTGACCGTTCTACTTCAAGCTTATGCGCGTGTTGCTAATTGCCGGATCGCATCCGGAATCCGCCTGGCTCTATAAGGCACTGCATGAGAGTACAAACAGTCTCCAGCGCGTAGATGATCTGCGCGACGGAATCTTTGTAGCGGGCCAGGAGATCTTCGACGCAATTATCGTGATGTCGTCGGAAGCCTCGCCGTATCCTGGTCTACTCGACGCGTTGCCGGAACTCGCGCACTCCGCGTGCGGCGCCCCGATCATCGTGACATTGGCGAGCGCCGGGGCCAACGAAAGGACGCGGGTGCTGCGCGCAGGCGCCGATGCGTGCTTCTGTCAGCCATTATCGTTTATCGAAATGCACGAGCGGATGCGCGCGCTGTGTCGCGCGATTCCCGCGACCGCTGGTGGAGGAACAACGTCCGCAACCGCCTTGGCGCTGGACTCGGCCACGCGCGAACTGGTGTGCGGCGAGCGCCGGATCGAGGTAACGCGTCGAGAATACATGCTGCTCGAGTGCCTGTTGCGCCAACTGAACATGCCGGTCGCGCGCAATCAGTTGATCGGCTACGCGTGGCCCGAATGCGAAGACGTCGATCCGTCGAGCGTGAATCTGGTGGTGTCCAGATTGCGGCGCAAGCTCGCAAAACACGCTTTGGAAGTACATATCGATACGGTCAACCGCTATGGCTATCAGATAGTCGTGCGGCGCGCTCAAGCCACGTGAAACGTGTTGGCCGCCGGTCAATGCACGCTCTCTTATCTTCTTGACAGACGATGAGCACGCTTCCCCGCTACAGGAAGCGTGCTCATCACGATCCAAAATAAACGTTGCAGTAGCTCGGCGGCCCCACACACTGATTGGCCATACCCGCTTGCGTGGCAGCACAACCCGATAACAGCGCCCCGACCGCCACTGCGCCGAGGAGCCGGCCCGCTCGGGCCTTCATGAATCGATAAGCTTTCATCGCGGATATCCAGCAGTCGTGCTGTCGGAACCATGGTGAGGGAGCGGCGTCAGCGCATGCACGCTGACGCCGCTGTGGATCGACTGTCGCAGGCCGCTCACGGGTGAGCGTAGACCGTCGAGTTCAGGTACGCGAGTTGGCCGTCCTGCTCGGCATGTACCAGCTCCTGATAAACCTGAGCGCGGGTCTTGCCTGCCACCGGTTGGCCATAGGGCGCGACCCATCCGCCGACAGCAGAAGCGGGCGACGTCGCATTCAATGCGACTTGCGACGCGCCATTGAACTGCTGCGCGTTGGCTGGCGAATTCGAGGGCGCAGACTGCGCAAAGGCAGTGGACGCGGTTAGAAATGTTCCCGCAAGAAAGCCGAGTGTCATACGATTCATTTTGGAGATCCTGGGCGTATTAAGAAAAAAGAACCGATCCGTTCAAACGTTTCGCTGTTCGTGAACCGGTTGAAGGTCAGCATAATCAGTCGCCACTAGCGGATCGCTTTTCAGACGATGAAAAGATCTTCATGTGCAGCGATCGAAAAACACTTGCTGACGATGCTGCGCAAACGCATTACCACGATGAAGAAAGTTTCATTTAATCGACAGTTTTCCTCATGCTTCGGTAAATCGCGTCCCCTATATTCACGCTGCCTGCGGTGTAAGCGGCATGGTCGGTCTGAAGGCTCGAACCCTCCCGGCAGCAAGTGTTGTCGTCGCCTCTCTCGCCGGGCAGGCGTATGAACGAAAGCATGGTTTGTCACATGCCACGCTGGCAACGGAATGACGCATGCATTCAGATGCCGGAAATAAATCACATAAGGAATACTGATCGATGAACTATCGCAATTTTACTATTGCGGGGGCGATGGCGCTTGCCAGCGCAGCTGCCCACGCACAGAGCAGCGTGACGCTGTTCGGGCTTCTAGACGACAGCATGGTCTACTCTAGCAACCAGAAGGGTTCGAGCAACTATCAGCTCAACAATGGAACGCTTTCGACCTCGCGCTGGGGCTTGCGCGGCAAGGAAGATCTGGGTGGCGGCCTGGCGGCTGTGTTCTGGCTGGAAAGCGGCTTCGACGTGAACAGCGGCGCGTTCAAGAATGGCGGTGATCTGTTCGGCCGCCAGGCGTATGTTGGCCTGAGCAACCCGTACGGCTCGCTGACGTTCGGTCGCCAGTACGACTTCGTCGTCGACTACGTTGCACCGCTGACGGCAGTGGGTCAAGGCTTCGGCGGCAACTTTGCGGCGCATCCGTATGAGAACGACAATCTGGCAAATGACATGCGCCTGAACAATGCGGTCAAGTTCTCCAGCGTTTCGTTCAACGGCTTCAAGGCGGGCGCCATGTATGCGTTCTCCAATCAGGCCGGCGGCTTCGCGAGCGACAACGCATACAGCGCGGGTGTCAGCTATGCGCATGGTCCCGTTAGTGTCGCGGCCGCGTATCTGCAGGAGAACAACCCTGGCATGGGATTGGGCGGCGCGGGCGCCGTCAGTGCAACGGACAAAGATCAGCTGACGACGGGCAGCCGTCAGCAGATCTACGGCGTCGCCGCAAAATACGCGTTCACCCGCGCGGCTGTGGGCGTGTCGTGGACGCATTCGTCCACTAACGACGTCTCATCGATCTGGCCGAGCGGTCCGAATGAGACATTCGGCAAGTCGGCATCGAACGTGAAATTCGATAACTTCGAGGTCGAAGGCCGCTATTTCATTACACCCGCAGTGAGCGTCGGAGCGTCCTATACGTACACGATGGCTCAGCTTGCGCGGGCAAACGGCAATATCGATCCGCACTGGCACCAGGTGATGGCGCAAGCCGACTATCAACTGTCCCGCCGCACCGATGTTTACATGGAAGGCGTTTATCAACGCATTTCGGGCGGCGGCGGCGTGTTCAGTGCGGCGGTGTATAACCTGAGCCCGTCTTCGTCCGACTCTCAGACGGTTGTCGCACTGGGTCTCCGGCATCGTTTTTAAGGGTATCGCCGCCGCGCATTCGCGGCAACATGGCATGACTGGAACGCTTGCGGCGGCGCGCCTGATAGTGCCGTGCGTCGCAAGCTGAATACCGTGGTTCTTCCATCACTACCGCGCCACGCCAGCACTTGCTACCTACGACAAACGGCACGCATCGCAAACGATAGCCTGCGATACGTGCCGCTATGCACCGGCGTCACGACGGTTTCAGTTCGTTTTTACCGACGCCACTGCCTGGGTGGAAGACGCCGAATCCGAACCCGGCGACGCGGCTGCCGCATCGGAACGATCCGCGGACCATCCGCCGCCCAGCGCCTCGATCAGCCCAACCGAAGCGAGCAGCCTGCGCGTGCGCAGTGTCATCGCGACCGTCTGCATTTCGAGTTCCGTTGTCTGTGCGGTGACCACATCGAGGTAGCTCACCGCGCCATCGCGATAGCGCGACATCGACAGATCGAGCGTGCGCCTCGCCGCTGCAAGCGCGCTGTCTTCCGTTGCGGCTTCATCGCCGAGGTAGTGTAGTTGCGCGAGATTGTCCTCCACCTGCTGGAACGCGAGCAACACAGTGCCCTTGTACTTCGCGCCGTTCTCCGCGAGCTTCGCGCGCGCCTCGCGGGTCATCGCGTCACGGCGGCCGCCGTCGAACAGCGTCATCAACAGACTCGGCCCGATTGACCACATTTCGTTAGGCGCAGCGAGCCACGGCGAGAACGTGTCGCTTTGATATCCGCCGTCGAGGCCCAGCGAAATGTCCGGGAAAAACGCGGCCTTCGCGACGCCAATCTGCGCATTGGCCTGCGCAACCCGGCGTTCCGCCGCCGAGATGTCGGGCCGGCGTTGCAGCAACGCCGCGGGCAATCCCGTCGGAATCGACGGCAAGTAACTATCGCCGCTCACCGGGGCAAGCGAGAACTGCGAAGCAGGCGTGCCGGTCAGTGTTGCGATCGCATGCTCATCTAGCGCGCGTCGCGCAGCTACGTCCTGGGCGGAAGCCTGCGCCGACTCGAGCTGTGTCTGCGCACGCGACACGTCGAGGTCCGACGCAATCCCGCCTCTACGGCGGCTCTGCGTCAACGTCAGCGCATGCTCGTAGGTCTGGATCGTATCGGCCAGCAGTTGCTGCTGTTCATCGAGGCCGCGCAGATTGAAATACGCGTCGGCGAGACTTGCCTGAAGACTGAGCCGCAACGATTCGAGGTCGTAGTCGCTCGCCTGCATGGCGGCCGCACCCGCCGCAATCTGGTTGCGGACCCTGCCCCACAGGTCGAGGTCATAGTTGATGCCGATGTCCAACGTGGCCGAGTTGTAAACCGCCGGCTGGGTGGCACCTCGCAACGGACGGTTGTCCGATTGACGCGAGCGCGAGGCCTGCGCATACGCGCCAACGGTCGGAAACAGTCCGGAGCGTGCCTGGTCCAGATAGGCGACGGCTTCGTCGTGCCGTGCGAGCGCGGCGGCCACGTCGGGGTTTGCGGTGGCCACCCGCGTTTCGAGGCCATCGAGGATGGGATCGCGATAGACCTGCCACCACGCACCGTGCGGCACGCGATCGGCCGGTTGAGCCTGCTGCCAGGGCCCGCTCTCCTTGAACGTCGCTGGAACAGCCGACGGCGGCACCTGGTAAGGCGGCGCAAACGAGCAGCCGCTGATCAGCGCAATGCCCGCCAGGGCCACGCAGAGCCGGCGCTTAACCATGACCGTGCTCCGCGCCGTTTCGTTGCGCTAGCGCCGCCGCTGGCCTGGTGGATGCCGATGCAAGCCGCACCGCATCGCCCGACGCGAGCGAATCGGGCGGATTGTCGATGACCCGGTCCGTCGCGTTCAATCCTGAAGCGATCACGACCTTCGTGCCAAGATCCGTCGCGACGGTCACAGGCTTGAGCACCACTCGGCTATCCTGTCCAACCACCGCGACTCGCAGTCCGTCCTCGCGAAACATTAGCGCGCTCGCCGGAATCGTCATCGCGCCGCTGTCCGTGGCGAGGTTGAAATGCACTTCAGTGTATTCGCCGGGAATCAGCAGTCCGCGTGAATTATCCACCTCCAGCTGAACCAGCAGCGTGCCCGACGCCGGTGTAATCGCATCGTCAGTGTCGACGAGCTTCGCGTCGAACCGCACGCCCGGCCGTTCCGGAACGGTCAGCGTCGCCGTCATCCCTGGCTTGATCGCCGCAGCTTCGTTCTGCGGCACGCTGACATAAACGCGCAGCCGATGCACATCCGAAACGGTGAACAGCTCCGGCCCGCTACCGCCGCCCGCGTTGATCAGCGCACCCACGTCGGTCTTGCGGGCGGTCACCGTGCCGTCGAAAGGAGCCGTGATCCGCTTGAACGACTCGAGCGCTTCGATCCGCCGCACGTTCGCCTGGTTAGCCGAGACGGTTGCCTGCTTGGCGGCGAGATCGCTCTTCTTCTCGTCGGCCTCCTGTTGCGAGACCGAATCCTGCTGGAGCATTTGTGTCCAGCGCTGCGCCGTCGATGCAGCAAGCGTTTCGTTCGCCTGCGAGTTGCGCAAGTCCGCGCGAGCCTGGGCTAACTGCTGGTCGAGATCCGGTGTATCGATTTCGCCCAGCAGTTGGCCCGCCTTGACGTGCGTTCCAATGTCCGCATACCAGGCATGCAGGTAGCCCGACACCCGTGCATAAATCGGCGCGTTGACGAACGCAGATAATTGGCCCGGCAAGGTGAGCGCCTGCACGGCGCTGTCATGCAACGGCGCATTCACAGCAACGGTTGGCATCGCCTGTGCAGCGGACCATTCCGTCATCTGGCGCTTTGCATGCACGCGGCTCGCGATGCCGTCCGTCACGAGGCCCGCTGCGGCGAGCAGGGCGACCACTCCGGCGAGCTTCATATGCCGCAGCCGTCTCGGCGCGTTGATGTCGATGTCAGTGGACATGGATGACTCCAGATTCGGAAGAAGGATGAAGTTTCGCGCCGTCTTGCCGTGAACTCCCATGAGCGTCTTGTCGCGCAGCGTGACGCCAATGCACGAGACTGAACACGACAGGAACGAAGAGCAGCGTCGCGCAGGTTGCGCAGATGAGCCCGCCGATCACCGCGCGGCCCAGCGGCGCGTTCTGTTCGCCGCCATCGCCCATGCCCAAGGCCATCGGTGCCATACCGATGATCATCGAGAGCGCCGTCATCAACACGGGGCGAAAGCGCGTGAAGCCGGCTTCCATCGCGGCGCGGAGAGCGTCTTGTGTCGCTGCGAGCCGTTCGCGCGCGAAGCTGACCACCAGCACGCTGTTGGCGGTCGCCACACCCATGCAGAGAATTGCGCCGGTCAACGCAGGCACCGATAGCGGTGTGCGTGTGATGAACAGCATCCATACGATGCCGGCGAGCGCGGCCGGCAACGCACTGACGATGACGAACGCATCGCCCCACGAGTGAAAGTTGACGACGATCAGCAGATAGATCAGCGCAATGGCGCCGGCGAGGCCGAGCAACAGGCCCGTGAATGCGCTGTCCATCGTCTGCACCTGGCCACGCAGCGTAACCGTCGAACCTTTCGGCAAATCTTTGGACGTTGCACGCACGACATCGTCGATGTCGGCGGCCACTGCCCCGAGGTCGCGGCCCTGCGTGGTCGCAAAGATGTCAAACAGCGGTTCGATGTTGTAGTGTGAGACGACCGCGTCTCCCACGCCGCGCGTAATGCTCGCGACGCCGCCGAGTAGTTGCGAACGGCCGCTCGGATCGGTCACCGGCAGGTTTTGGAGCCTGGATAACGACGCCAGCTGGTACTCGGGCGCCTGGGCGACGATTGGATACGACACGCCGTTTTCAGGGTTCAGCCAGTAACTGGGCGCGACCTGGCTCGTTCCCGCCAGCGTTGCGACAACGGAATTCGTCACGTCGTCTTCCGCAATGCCAAGTTGGGCCGCATGTGAGCGGTTTACCGCGATCGTGAACTGCGGATAGGTGGACGCCTGCTGAATGCGGCTATCGGCGATGCCTGCAATCATCCTCACCCGACGCAGCAGTTCGCTCGCATAGCGCTCGTTGCCTGCCTGGTTCGGCCCCGCAACCTGAAGATCGACCGGTGCGGGCGCGCCGAAATTGAGAATCTGGCTCACGATATCGGCGGGCAGAAACGAGAACGTGGTGCCTGGAAATGCCTGTGGCAGGGCTTCACGCAGCCGGCGCACATAGTCCGCCGTCGGTGCATGACCGGTCTTCAGCGAGATCATGATGTCGCCGTCCTGCGGGCCGATCGTGCCGCTATTGTTGTAAGTCAGATTGATGCCGCTCACCGGCAAACCAATGTTGTCGACCACGCTCGCCAGCTGATCCGGTGGAACGAACTGACGCACCGTGTTCTCGACGTGATCAAACAGACTCGCGGTATTTTCAATTCGTGTGCCGATGGGCGCGCGCACATGCATCGCGATTTCCCCGGCGTCGATATCCGGAAAGAAGTTTCGTCCGAGCCACGGCGCAAGCAGAAACGACGCGCCGACCACCAGCATGAAGCCGACGACGAGGCGCTTCGGATGAGTGAGTGCGAGCCCAAGCACGATGCGGTAGCCGGCGCGAAGGCGCTCGAAGCGACGTTCAAAGCCGCGCTGAAAACGCACGAATGGATTGCGCGAAGGCGCGACGGCGTGCGAGCCGCCGTGCGGGTCCATGACCACGGCCAGTTCGCCGCTGGCATGGCCGCCCGACAGATGCGGTTTGAGCAGGTATTGCGCCATCATCGGCACGAAAGTACGTGACAGGATGAACGACGCAACCATGGCGAAAATCACGGCCTCCGCCATCGGCACGAAGAGAAATCGCGCGATGCCGTTCAGCAGCAGCATCGGCACGAACACGATGCAGATACATAGCAGCGACACCAGCGCCGGCGTCACGATCTGCTCTGCGCCGTCGAGGATCGCGCGCTTCACGTCCTTGCCCTGTTCGAGGTGCCAGTTGATGTTTTCGATCGTCACCGTCGCGTCGTCCACGAGAATGCCGACCGCTAGCGCGAGACCGCCCAGCGTCATGACATTCAAGGTCTCGCCCAGCGCCGAGAGCGCGGCGATCGCGGCAAGCACCGCAAGCGGAATCGATGCCGCGATGATCAGCGTCGAACGCCAACTGCCGAGGAACAGCAGGATCATCGCGGAGGTCAGCGCCGCCGCAATGATGCCTTCGCGCGCAACGCCGCTCACCGCGCCTTTGACAAACGTCGACTGGTCGCCCATGGTCACAAGTTCGAGCGAGGGCGGCAGTGACGCCTCGACGAGCGGCAGTTTCGCCTTGACGCCGGAAATGATGTCGAGCGTCGACGCCGACCCGTTTTTCAGAATGCTCATGAGCACCGCACGACGCCCATCCAAGCGGACCACATTGGTCTGCGGCGGATAGCCGTCGCGCACATGGGCGACGTCGCGGATATAAATCGTCGCGCCATCCACAACTCTCACAGGCAGATCGTTCAATTCCTGCAGGGCAAGCGGACTGTTGTTGAGCTTGATGTTGTATTGGAACGCCCCGATCTTCTGTGTGCCGGCGGGAATGATCTGGTTCTGCCGCGCGAGCGCCACCGCGACATCTTCGGCGGAAAGCTTTTTCGCCTGCAATGCTTGCGGGTCGATGTCCATCTGCACTTCACGCGTCTTGCCACCGTAGGGTGTCGGTATCGCGACACCTGGAACACTCAGCAGTTGCGGACGAATGGAGTTGGTCGCATAGTCGGCGATCTGCTGCTCGTCGAGCGTGTCGCTAGTCATCGCGAGTTGCAAGACCGGCACCGTCGATGCGTTGTAGTTCAGAATCTGCGGCGGCGTGGTGCCTGGCGGCATCTGCTTGAGCACCGTTTGCGAGATCGACGTGACCTGTGCCGTCGCCGTGCGGATGTCGACGCTCGGCTGGAAGAAAATCTTCACGATCCCGTAGCCGGTGAACGACTGCGATTCGATATGCGCGACGTCGTTGACCGTGGTGCCGAGCGTGCGTTCGTAATAAGTGACGATGCGACCCGCCATATCGTCCGGCTCGAGCCCGTTGTAATTCCACACCACGCTGATCACGGGAATGCGGATATCCGGGAAAATGTCCGTCGGGGTGCGCAATGCGGACAGCGGGCCCAGCACCGCAATGAGCATGGCCAGCACGATGAATGTATAGGGCCGCGTCAACGCCAGCCTGACAAGTTTCAACATCAGTACGTCTCCGTTCAGGAAAGCGCGATGAATATCGGGGACAGCGATCAGGCCGCCAATGCAGACAGCCGGCTACGCCGTGAGAGACGCTTACGCAACGGCCCTCAGGGCGGCCGATGGCTTGGAGCTCCGGTACTTGCCCACCACGAAATCCACGAAGCTTCGTACTTTCATCGACAACTGCCCGGGCGACGAATACAGGATGCTCAGATGCTGCTGCCCGGTGCTCACATCGAAGTCCTCGAGAACGTGTACGAGTGCACCACGTTGCAACTCTGGCTCCACCATCGGGCGCGGCAGCAACGCGATGCCCATGTCGTGCAGTGCGGCAGCTTTCAACATGGCGTAACTGGGCGACAACAGCGCACCGTCAACGGACACGCGATGGGCTCCCGTTCGATCGACGAATTCCCAGCAGCGCTGACCGCTTTCCGAGCGGCATAACAGCGTGTGCCGGCCCAGGCTCGATGGAGCATGCGGTCTATCGCGGATGGACAGATACGTTGGCGATGCGACGAGCACCTGAGCGACGCGAAGCAGCGGGCGGCATACGAGCGTCGAACCGAATAGCGCGGGATTGTCGGAGAAGCAAACGTCAAAGCCGCCTTCGACCATGTCGATACGCACATCGAAGGTCGTCACCTCGAATGACACGCCTTCGTGCAACGCGCGGTACGCCGCGAGCAGCGGCGCGAGCCCCGACTGCGCGAACGCCGCAACGCACGCCACATGCAGCGTGCCGCGCAGCTCGCGCGTCGACTGCACGAGGTTCGCTTCCATTTCATCGAGCTGCTCGATGATCGTACGGCAGCCGCAGAGGTATTCCCTGCCCGCTTCAGTGAGCGACAGCGTCCGCGTGGTGCGGTTGAGCAGCCGCGTATTCAGGTGCGCCTCCAGCATGCCGATGCTGCGCGTCACCGCCGCCGGCGATACGCCCAGTTGCCGGGCCGCCAGGTTGAAGCTCGCAAGTTCGACGACCCGGGCAAAGACGCGCATCGCTTGAAGTTGGTTCATGACAGTGAGCCGATGATTGAACGATGTCGTGATCATCGCCTCGGCGCAGTGAAACGGGACCTCCGCGTTTATGAAGTCTTTTTTAAGTTCGAGGTCAGGCTAAAAATCGATCGTCAAGCGTGCGTCAACGAAACGCAACGAACCATAAGACAACAACCGCTTGCAGCCACGACTTCTTGCCGCTGCCTAAAGGGCGAGCCGCTTTATTCCTCCCGGCGAAAGCATCAATTTCATTTCCTGTGGACAGCGAAGAATTCTTGCTGACTAGACTTCGGTGTCCGTGGAGCGCATGCGGCGAAACACCACACCGGCGCTCTGGACCAACTTCACGCAAACTAAATTCTTCGGGAACATGCAGATGAAAACAACCAAACTGGCCTGGTCGGCCGCGGCCTCGATCATGATGTTTTCGGGCGTGGCGCACGCCCAGTCGAGCGTGTCGCTCTACGGTCTCCTCGAGGAAGGGCTGAACTTCACGAGCAATGCGGGCGGCCATAGCGCTGTGCAGATGAAACAGGGTGATATCTATGGCAGCCGCTGGGGCCTTAAAGGCCAGGAAGACCTCGGTGGCGGCTACAAGGCGATCTTCACTGTCGAGAGCGGCTTTGACCCGAGCAACGGTCAGCAAAGTCATGGCCTTGCATTTGGCCGTCAGGCGTACGTGGGATTGTCATCGGATCAGTACGGTACGGTGACCTTTGGCCGCCAATATGACACGAGCGTGGACGACTACGGCTTCGGCTCACTGACCGCAGCCGGCAACTTCGGCGGCGACGTCAATTCACATCCGTTCGACAACGACAATGCCGACTGGGACTTCCGCGTCAACAATGCGGTCAAGTACGTGAGCCCGAACTACCGCGGTCTGACTGCTGAAGCCATGTACGCCTTCAGCAACCAGCCCGGCGCATTCTCCAACAACCGGGTCTGGGGCGCGACGCTGAACTATCAGCACGGAGGACTGACAACGGCCGCGTCCTATCTGAAGATGAACAATCCAGGCGCGTCGGCGGCGGCCGGTGCTGTAGGTGCTGTAGGTAGCGACGTGCTGTTCGCAGGTTCGTCACAGCAAGACATCGGCGTGGGGGCGACGTACCGCTTTGCCCATGACCTTTTCGGCCTGACCTATTCGCACGTCGATGTCTATGATCCGACGTTCAACGGGTATTTCTCTTCGCAGACGGGTCCCTCCGGCGGCACCTGGAATGTATGGAAATTCGACAACTTCGAAATCAACAATCAATATTTTTTCCGGCCGAATTTGTGGCTTGGCGCGGCATACACGTTCACGATCGCACACCTTCACGCGAGCACCGGTTCCTTTACGCCGAAATGGCATCAGGTCGGTCTCACTCTCAACTACGATTTGAGCAAGAGAACATCGCTCTATGTGCAAGGCGAATACCAGCATGTCGTGAGTGCGCACACCGGTACCGATTTTGACTTCGCCCAGAACCCTGCCGCAGCGGGTATGTCGACCGGCCAGAATCAGATGGTCTACCGCGTGGCAATGATTCACCACTTCTAAGCTCTCAATACGTCATCGCGGCCGGGATGGTGAAGGTGACGACCGCGACGTTTTTCGGTTCCTGCGAGAGCCGTTGGACGTCGCGAGTAAAACACGCGGCTGCGCGAACCGCCTACAGCGGAATGACGATCACCCCGCAAAGTTTCAACAATTGCTGCGGGAAGAAGGCACGCTGCTAATCGCCCGTACATTGATGATGCCCGGCGATACGCGGTTGCGACGGTGGAGACGTTGGCGGGCAAATTCGTCCTACCAGCCCCATCATGAATCCGATGTCACAGGCTCTTCGCGCTATCGCCGCCCGTCACCTCGATTTCGGAGCCCGTGATCATCGCGGCGGCGTCCGAGGCGAGATAAACGGCCGCTGGAGAGATGTCTTCCGGCTGCACCCAGCCAACACCAAGCGGCATGGTCGCCGCGCGGCGGTCCCACGCTTCCTGCGGCGTCAGCGGGCCGTTCGTCCTATGGTAGCCAGTCTCGGCGATGCTCTCGGTCAATCGCTTGTCGTACAGCGTCAAAGCCGTCGCGACAAGGCCCGGCACGACTGCGTTGACTGTGATGTTGTAGCGGCCAAGTTCGAGTGCCGCCGACTTCATCAACCCAAAGATGCCCCACTTCGACGCGGCATAAGCCGCCGCGTCCCTGGTTCCGTGCCGACCTTGCATCGACGATACGACGATGATGCGCCCGTAATTGCGCGTCACCATCTTGGGCGCGAACGCGCGAATGGTATTCGCCGTTCCATTGAGATTGTTATCGATGACGTCGGACCATTCAGCGTCCTCGAGGTCCAGCAGCGGCTTCCAATACTGGATGCCGGCGTTCGCCACGACAATATCGATCTTCCCGTAACGCTGCTCGATGCGATCCGCGGCGGCGCGCAGTGCGTGCATATCGCGGATGTCCGCGCGAATGCCTTCGCTGCGACGGCCATATGCCTTGACCATGCTAACTGTTTCCTCAAGCTCCTGCGGCGTCGCAGGGGTGGCGTTCGAGGCCATGCTTACAGGGCCGGCGATGTCGATAACGATCACGTCCGCGCCGTTCGCAGCGAATTCCACCGCGATGGCCCGGCCGATGCCGCGCGCCGCGCCTGTGACGACCGCGACGCGGCCTTGCAGCTTCGAGTCGCGGCCGGCGACGATCGGCCCCGCCGTTTTGTTGGCCGGCGGCATGGGCACGGGCAGGCCGTCCATCGTCTGCGGGGCTTCTGATGTTTGCCGGGCTTGCGCGATTCCGGCAAACAGGATGCCCGCGGCTGCCGCGCTGCCGCCAACGATTATTTTGCGTCGCGACGTGTCAGGAACGCTGCGCTCGTAGTCGGGCTTCTTTTCATCAGTTGTCAATTCAATGCTCCTGGCGGATTGGACGTTTTATCGACGCGCTCTTTTTCAGGGCAGCGCCGCCGGAAGCATGATGCCGTCGCGGAAGGAACGATGGAATGACTAACTCTGAAAGTATCAATTTCAGAGAAAACGCGAGCTGGGCGAGAACTAATGTTGCTCTCACTCTGATAAGAAGTCTTCCGTAAACTCGTTCGTCAATCCGCTCGACAGATGCCATTACATGTGTCGGTCTGTTCAGTGGCTGATCATCCACGGGCGCCCGCCGCCGCTCGCGCTTTTCAGCCCGTTCGACTTTGTTCCACCGCTCGCGCCTGCGAGTGACAGCTTCCCACCGGAACAGCACCCGCACCCCGGCCGGTGCCGCGCCGGCACCTCGCTGGAATGGCGCGGCGCATGCGCTGCCCGCTCGTTGCCCGCGTGTGCAGTACGCTGGGTGCCGGACATCAGCGCGAGCGCCGGCGCGCTGACCATCCGCGACGCAACCGCGCCGCATTCAGGACACTGCCCCGGACGGTCGCGCTCGGCGATACTGCGCATGACGGCAAAAGGTCCACAGCCCTCGCATTGAAAGTCGTAGATTGGCATGACTTGACCCTCGCTTGGTGAACGACCGTCAGGACCAGATGATGTCTGGCGAGATCGGTAGATCGACGCCGCCCTTCACGTGCCTGACCGGGCCGTCCGCGTTAGGACGGATGTCGAAATCGAAGATTTGCGTCGGCAACCACAAGGTCGCGCAGGCGTTCGGAATATCGACGACTCCGCTAATATGACCCTGCACAGGCGCACACCCGAGAAGCGAATATGCCTGCGCGCCGGAATAGCCGAACTTCTTCAGATATTCAATCGCGTTCAGGCAAGCCTGCCGGTACGCAACCTGCACGTCAAGGTAGTGCTGCTTGCCGCTTTCATCGACGGAGATGCCCTCGAAGATCAGGTAGTCGTTGTAGGCGGGCGTGATCGGGCTCGGCTTGAACACAGGATTGCGAATGCCGTATTTCTCGACACCGCCCTTGATCAGGTTGACGCGCATGTGCACCCAGCCCGCCATCTCGATCGCGCCGCAGAACGTGATTTCGCCGTCGCCCTGGCTAAAATGCAGATCGCCCACGGACAATCCCGCGCCGTCGACGTACACCGGAAAGTAGACCTTCGAGCCGCGCGACAGGTCCTTGATATCGCAGTTGCCGCCATGCTCGCGCGGCGGCACCGTCCGCGCGCCGTGGGCGGCCGCCTTCGCCTTCGCGTCACCCGTCAGTTTGCCCATATGCGCGGTCGCCGCAAACGGTGGATTCGCGAGCGGCGGCACGCGCTCCGGCTCCGTCGCGATCAACGCAGCTTCGCGCGCGTTCCACGTTTCAAGCATGTTCGGATCAGGCAAACAGCCAATCAGCCCCGGATGGATCAGCCCGGCAAAGTTCACGCCGGGAATGTGGCGCGAACTCGTGTAAAGGCCGTGAAAATCCCAGATCGACTTTTGTGCATCCGGGAAATGATCGGTGAGGAAGCCGCCACCATTTGACTTGGCGAAGAAACCGTTGAAGCCCCATTGACTCTCCGGCCGCGCGCCGATGTCGAGCAGATCCACGACGAGCAGATCGCCCGGCTCGGCACCGTGAATGCCCACCGGACCTGACAGGAAGTGTACGATCGACAGGTCTATGTCGCGCACGTCGTCAGCGCTGTCGTTGTTCTTGATGAATCCGCCTGTCCAGTCGTACGTTTCCAGAATGAAGTCGTCGCCAGGATTCACCCAGCATGCCATCGGGATATCGGGGTGCCAACGATTATGCACATTCTCATTCTCGTAGGCGGACTGGTTCAGGTCGACCTTGATGAGGGTATCAGGCATCGCAAATTCTCCTTGGTTCAACGGTAAGCAATCGCGCAGCGGTCTGTCCCGCCACGCCGAACGGAATGATTCCCTGAGTGGCGTTCAGACGGACAGGTATTCGCGAATCCGGTCCGTGTCGCCGGCATCGCGCGAGCTCTGGTGCACGAAGCGCCCGCCCTCGATCACGAACAGCCTGTCCGCGACATCGAGCGCGAAGGTCAACACCTGCTCCGACACGAGGATGGCGATGTCGCGCGTCCTGCGAATCTCGTTCAGCGCCTTCGCGATGTCCTTGATGACCGACGGCTGAATGCCTTCAGTCGGCTCGTCGAGCAGCAGCACCTTTGGGTTCGTGGCCAACGCCCGCGCGATCGCCAGCTGCTGCTGCTGGCCACCCGAAAGATTCCCGCCCTTGCGCTTTCGCATGTCATAGAGGACCGGAAAGAGCGCGAAGATTTCGTCGGGCACGCGCGAGCTTTCCGCGTTCTCAAGTCCCGTCTGAATGTTCTCTTCGACGCTCAGCGATGAAAAAATCTGCCGCCCTTGCGGCACGTAACCGATCCCCTTCGCGACGCGACGAAAGCCTTCGTCGTTCGATACGTCCACCCCATCCACGCGCACCGTGCCGCGGCCGGACGGCAGCATGCCGATGAGCGCCTTGAACAGCGTGGTTTTGCCCATTCCGTTTCGGCCCATCACAGCGACCGTTTCCTTGCTCGCGACATTGAATCCAATGCCATGCAGCACCTCGCTCTGCCCATAGCTCACCACCAGATCGTCGACTTCCAGCATGTTCCCTCTCCTTAGTGTCCGAGATAGACGTCGATTACGCGGGGATCAGCCTGCACCTGCGCCATCGGTCCCTCGGCCAGAATCTTTCCCTGATGCATTACCGTGACGGTGTGTGCAATGCGCTCGACAAACGCCATGTCGTGTTCAATGACGATCATCGAACGGTTGCGGCAGATGCGGTCGAGCAGTTCAGCCGTGATCTCGCGCTCGCGTGCGCTCATGCCCGCGATCGGCTCATCGAGCATCAGCAACTCCGGATCCTGCATCAGCAGCATGCCGATCTCGAGCCACTGCTTCTGCCCGTGCGACAGCAGGCCGGCCTCGAGATCGAGCGTCTGAGCCAGACCGATGTCCTGCCCGACCGCCTGGACCCGATCAGCTACCTCCGAATCCTGTTTGTACGCCAATGCGCCAAACACACTGCGCCCTCGTGGGAACGACACCTCGAGATTCTGCGCGACCGTGAGGTTTTCATAGATGGAAGGCGTCTGGAACTTGCGCCCGATGCCCTTTCGCACCCGCCGGTACTCGGCCAGCCTGGTGATTTCCTCGTTGCGGAACTTGATGCTTCCGCCGGTTTCCCTGGTTCTGCCGCAGATGAGATCGAGCAAGGTTGTCTTGCCAGCACCATTGGGGCCGATCACGACGCGCAGTTCGCCGCGCTCGAGATAAAGGTTCAACGAATCGATCGCCTTGAAGCCGTCGAACGACACGGTGAGATCTTCGATCGCCAGCAGAAAGTCCGTATTGCTCACTGTTCACCCCTCCTTCTGCGCGGTGTCGCGCAGCAGACGCTGAAAACGCGGCCGCACATACTGCTCGTACAGTCCGGCCAGCCCATTCGGGAACGCCATCACGACACCGATGAACATGGCCGCCATGACAAACAGCCATAGATTCGGAAAGCTCTCGGAGGCCCAGGATTTTCCGAGGTTCACCAGCAGCGCGCCATACACCGCGCCCACGAGCGACATCCGTCCACCGATTGCCGCATAGATCACCATCTCGATCGACGGTACGATCCCTACAAATGACGGCGACATGAACCCTACCTGGAGGGTGAACATTGCGCCGCCGACTGCGGCAAGCAACG
The DNA here is from genome assembly GCF_046535245.1 of Paraburkholderia sp. SIMBA_030. Taxonomy (NCBI): domain Bacteria; kingdom Pseudomonadati; phylum Pseudomonadota; class Betaproteobacteria; order Burkholderiales; family Burkholderiaceae; genus Paraburkholderia; species Paraburkholderia sp. SIMBA_030. The sequence goes on along the minus strand of NZ_JAWRXB010000032.1, from coordinate 58,010 downwards.
CGGCCACGCAGAACGCGAACACCTTGAACATCGCGACGTCGTAGCCGGAGAAGCGCACGCGATCTTCCTTGTCACGCATCGCAAGCAATAGCGTGCCGAGCTTGCTGCGCTGGATCCAGCGGCAGACGAGCAGTGCAACCAGCAGCAGCACCGAGTTGATGAAGTACAGGATGAGCTTCGCCTCATTCGAGCGGATGTCCCAGCCGTGCAGCGTGCGCAGATCGGTAATGCCGTTGACGCCACCGGTAAAGCCCTGCTGGCCGATGATCAATACTGAGAGGATCAGCGCGACCGCCTGGGTGATAATCGCGAAATACACGCCTCCCACGCGCCGCCTGAACATCGCGTAGCTGATGACGAACGCGAGCGCGGTCGGCACGGCGAGGGTCGCGAGGATTGAAAATGGCAGCGAATGAAACGGCTTCCACCAGAAGGGCAACGCCGTCACCTGATTCCAGTCCATGAAGTCTGGAATGCCTGGCGTCGTCTGGGTCTTCGTCGAGATCGGGTCGGACGCCTCGAGTTTCAGGAACATCGCCATCGCGTAACCACCGAGCCCGAAGAACACGCCCTGACCGAGACTGAGGACTCCACCGTATCCCCAGGCGATGACCAGTCCGACGGCGACGAATGCATACGTCAGATACTTGCCCATCATATTCAGACGGAACGCATCGAGGGCGAGTGGAAAGATCACGAGGATCAGCACGGCCAGTATTGCGATGCCGCCATAACCGGATCCGTCGATCCAGCGCGCCAGCGTGCGCCAACCTCTCGTCGGCGCCGCGGGACCGGCCTGCGCGGACGCGCGGTCCGCCAAAGGATTCATGTCCATGTCCGTCTCTCCGAACAGGTTGATCAGCAAAGGGAATCGGCCGGTCGCCGGAAACCGGCGCCCACCGACATAGGGGAAAGCGTCACGCTCGCCGTACTTTCGAAGCGAAGAGGCCCTGCGGACGCAGCATCAGGATGATCACGACAGTGAGCAGCGTGAGCACGCGTGCGGTAGATCCCGACAGGAAAAACTCGCTGATCGACTGCATTTGCGCGATACCGAACGCCGACGCCACCGTACCGAACAGGCTCGCCGCGCCGCCGAACGTCACGACCAAAAACGAGTCCACAATGTAAAGCGAACCGCTCGTCGGGCCGGTAGAGCCGATCGCCGTGAAGGCCGCGCCCGCCACACCCGCGACGCCGCAGCCGATCGCGAACGTCATCCGGTCCGTAAGCTTCGTATTGATGCCTGCCGCGTTGGCCATGGGACGGTTTGCGACCGTCGCACGCACGCGCAGCCCCCAGCGCGAGCGATAAAGCGCGAGCAGCAATCCACCGGTCATCAGCAGCGCCAGCCCCATCACGAACAGCCCGCTCACCGGAATGTCGAGCCCCTGGGCCGGCTCCCACGAGCCCATGAGCCAGTCCGGCAGCGCGGGACTTACCTCCTTCGGCCCAAAGGTGGAGCGAAACACCTGCTGCATGCCAAGGCTCAAGCCCCACGTGGCGAGCAGCGTATCTAGCGGACGTCGGTACAGATGTCGGATCAGCGCCCATTCGGCAAGCCAGCCCGCGGCAAACGCGAGTAAGAACGCGGCCACGATCGCAAAGAAAAAATAGACCGGGGTGAACGCGTGCCACACGTTCTGAGCGAACCACGAAAACATGTACACCGTGTATGCGCCGATCGTCATGAACTCGCCGTGGGCCATGTTGATCACACCCATCTGGCCGAAGATCACGGCAAGCCCGAGCCCCATCAGCAGCAGGACGCTGAAGAGGCTCAGTCCTGCGAAGCCCTGCATCAGCGTAATGTTGAAAATATCTGAAGCGGCCATCGAAGTACTCCTGGAGCGGGGCCGCGCGTGCGCGAACCACCGTGCTGACATTGCAGGCAGTTACATGTAACCCTTTGGGAACGGGTTCGGCTGGATCGGCTCCGCGGACTGCGCGACCACCTTGAACTGGCCGTCCGGCATCCCCTCACCGATCAGCGAGCGGCTCCACAGGTGGTGATTGGGGTCGACCTTCGCGTAGCCCTGCGGTGCATTCTTGAGTTCTATACCCGCGGATGCGGCGACTACCTTGTCGACATCGAAGCTGCCTGCGCGCTCACATGCGGCCTTCCAGATCCAGGGACCGAGGTAAGCCGCCTGGGTCACGTCACCGATCACTGCGTGCGGGCCGTACTTGGCCTTGAAGGCCGCGACAAACTTCTTGTTGATATCGTTGTCGAGCGACTCGAAATATTTCATCGACGAATAGAAGCCGGCGAAATTGTCGCCGCCGATGCCAAGCACTTCATCTTCGGTGACCGACAGCGTCATCAGGAACTGCTTTTGCGGCGTGATGCCGGCGCCTTTGAGCTGCTTGTAGAACGCCACATTCGAACCACCGACCACGGTCGCGAGAATACAGTCCGGCCGCGCGAGCTTGATCTTGTTCATCAGCGAGTAGAAATCGGTCGTGCCGAGGGGGTAGTACTCCTCGCCGACCACCTTCGCATGCAAATGCTGCTCGATATGACGACGCGCGATCTTGTTCGAGGTGCGCGGCCAGATGTAGTCAGAGCCAACGAGGAAATACGTCTTCGCCTTTTTCGTCTGCGACGCCCAGTCGAGCGCCCACAGAATCTGCTGGGTCGCCTCCTGCCCCGTGTAGAACACGTTCTTCGACTGTTCGAGTCCTTCGTAGAACGTCGGGTAATAGAGCAGCCCGTTGTCCCTTTCGAAAATCGGCAGCACTGCCTTACGCGAAGCCGACGTCCAGCAGCCGAACACAGCGGCCACGTGATCGTTCTCGAGCAGCTTCTTCGATTTTTCGGCGAATGTGGGCCAATCGGAAGCACCGTCTTCCTGAATGATCTGGATCTTGCGGCCAAGTACGCCGCCCATCGCATTGATCTGGTCGATCGCGAGCCGCTCCGCCTGGATCGACCCAGTCTCGGAGATGGCCATCGTGCCCGTCGCCGAGTGTAGCTGACCGACCGTCACGGTGCTGTCAGTCACGGCCAGACCGGTCGTGTTCACCTTCGCCGTCGGCGGCACCTGCGCGAATGCCATGCGCGGCATGCCAAGCGCAACCAGCGGCGCTGCGGCCATGCCGCCCAACAGACGCCTGCGCAATAGCGAAGGGGCGTCGGGTGCATCGTCGTCGAGTCGATCGTCTACGGCCATTACATTCTCCTTGTCTGATCCGCGTTGCGGGGAGTAGTCGCCGGCAGGTCCCGCCGGTGTGTGGGCCAGAATGTATGGAGCCAAAATGGGAAGCGAAATACGTCGATTGACGTATATCCAACGACATTTATGGAACGTCACTTGCTTCTATGATCCCCGCCATGGTCGGCGCACTCTTCTGGATCATTGAACATGACACGGATGCACCAGTCTGCATCGCCGCAACCCACAACGCAGCGCATCGTGAAGATCAGGCGCGACTACAATGCATGGGTCGGCGACGAAACACTTGAAGATTACGCGCTGCGCTTCACGCCGCGCGCGTTTCGCCGTTGGTCAGAATGGCGGGTCGCGAATACCGCGATCGGCGCGGTGTCGTTCCTCGTGCTCGAGGCGATTGGTGGTTCGCTGATGGTCAATTACGGCTTCACGAATGCGGTCTGCGCGATCGTCACGGTCTCTGTCCTCATCTACCTGACCAGCCTGCCGATCAGCTATTACGCGGCGCGCTACGGCGTCGACATGGACCTGCTGACTCGTGGCGCCGGCTTCGGCTACATCGGCTCGACGCTGACCTCGCTTCTTTACGCAAGCTTCACCTTCATCTTCTTTGCGCTCGAAGCGGCAATCATGTCGCTCGCGCTGCAGCTCTACTTCCACATATCCATCGACGTCGCCTATGTGATCAGCGCGCTCGTCGTGATACCCATCGTGATGTTTGGCATCACGCTGATCAACCGCCTGCAGAGCTGGACCCAGCCGCTGTGGCTCGTGCTGTTCGTGCTTCCGTACGGCGCCGTGCTGTGGAGAAACCCCGGCCTGCTCGCCGAGTGGACGACGTTCTCCGGGCTCGCACCGCACGGGCGCGAATTCAGTTTTATCGCGTTCGGTCACGCCTGCACCGTCGTGTTCGCGCTGATCGTTCAGGTCGGCGAACAGGTGGACTATCTGCGTTTCCTGCCGCCGCTCGGTGCGCACAACCGCAAGCGCTGGTGGGCCGCACTCCTTACCGCCGGCCCCGGCTGGATCGTTCCGGGCGCACTCAAGATGCTGGGTGGCGCGCTGCTGGCTTTCGTTGCAGTTCAATCCGAAATCGACGTTTCGCATGCGGTGGAACCGACGCAAATGTATCTGGTCGCCTACCACCAGTTGCTCGATCCGCTCGGGCTCGCCAGCTGGGCGCTGCCGGCGATGACGCTATTCGTCATCGTCTCCCAGCTCAAGATCAACGTGACGAATGCCTACGCCGGCTCACTGGCATGGTCGAACTTCTTCGCCCGGCTCACGCACAGCCACCCAGGGCGCGTCGTTTGGCTCGTCTTCAACGTGCTGATCGCGTTGATGCTCGTCGAAATGGGCGTATTCGACGCCATCAGTAAAGTGCTGTCGATGTATGCGAACATCGCTATCGCGTGGATCGGCGCGCTCGTCGCCGATCTCGTTATCAACAAGCCGCTCGGTTATAGCCCCCGCCACGTCGAGTTCAAGCGGGCCCATCTGTACGACATCAATCCCGTCGGTGTGGGCGCGATGTTGATCGCCACGGTGGTCGCGGCGCTTGCCGATATCGGAATGCTCGGCGAACCCGCTCAGGCGATGTCTTCGTTCATTGCTTTCGGCGTTGCGTTCGCGTGCGCGCCGGTCATCGCGATCGCAACGCGCGGACGATACTATCTGGCACGCGAAGCCGAACCGCCCGGGAACGGCCAAACGCGGTGCTGCGTCATTTGCGAAAACGAATTCGAATACGACGATACGGCCCACTGCCCTGCATACGGCGGCACCATCTGCTCACTGTGCTGTTCGCTTGACTCGCGCTGCAACGACCGCTGCAAGCCCCACGCGCGGTTCGGATCGCAGCTCAACGCGACTGCCCGGCGGATATTTCCGCGCATCGTGCCCGGGCCAGCTTCGCTACGCATTGTCCACTATCTCAGTCTCGTGGCCGCGATGCTTGCGCTGCTCGCGATCGTGCTGTACCTCGCCGGATCGCAAAGCGTGAGCGCGCTTGCTGCGCCCCATTCCCCCCAATGGAAAATGCTCGTACAGAGCTATTTGAAGATCTTCTTCGCCCTGTCGCTGGTCGGCTGCATCGCCGCCTGGTGGCTCGTACTCGAACGCGAAAACCGGCGGGTCACGCAGGAAGAGTCGCAGCGTCAAGCCGAACTGCTGATGCACGAAATCGATGCTCACCGGAAGACGGATGCGGCGCTCAAACGCGCGACGGCAGCGGCAGAGTCGGCCAACCAGGCAAAGAGCCGATACGTCACCGGCTTGAGCCACGAGCTGCGCACGCCGCTCAACAGCATCCTCGGCTATGCCCAATTGCTGTTGCAGGCAAAACATGAACTTCCGCAGGGCCGGCTCCATGCTATCGAGACCATTCATCGAAGCGGCGAACATCTGCTTGCGCTCGTTGACGGCCTGCTCGATGTCGCGCGCATCGAAGCGGGCAAGTTGCAACTGAACGTCACGAAAGTGTCGCTGCTGGATTTCATCGCGCATCTCACCGCCATGCTCCGCCCGCAGGCTGCCGAAAAGGGGCTGAACTTCAATTTGCAAACCGTCGGCCGCCTGCCGCGCGTCGTGAAGACCGATGGAAAATGCATGCGTCAGATCCTCACGAACCTGATCGGCAATGCAATACGCTTTACGCCCGCCGGTACCGTGACCCTGCGGGTCAGCCATGCATGGGATACGTTGACGTTCGAGGTGATCGACACCGGGCCCGGTATTCCGGCCGTCGAGATCGAGCGGCTTTTCATGCCGTTCGAACGTGGTCATGCGGCGCGCGAGAGCGATCATGGCGCTGGGCTCGGCTTGACCATTTGCCGCCTGTTGACGCATGCGCTCGGCGGCAGCCTTGAAGTGGACAGCGAAGTCGGCAAGGGCACTCGCTTCATCGTGAAGCTTTTCGCGCCCGAGGCGTACGCTGTCGAAGCCGTGCGCAGAGACCTCGCGGACATCCGCGGATACCATGGGCAGCGGCGCACCGTTCTGCTCGTCGACGACTTGCCTGAACAACGCGCGATTGTGGTTCAGTTGCTCTCGCCGCTCGGCTTCCATGTCGCGGAGGCTGGAAGCGGGCCGGAAGCGCTGCAATGGCTCGGCACGCTTCCGGCCGACGCAATCATCATGGATATCTCGATGCCCGAAATGGACGGCTACGAAACGAGCCGGCTGATTCGCGAGCGCCTGCTCAGTGCGGCACCCATCGTGCTGCTGTCGGCGCATGCATTCGCCGACGACCGCGAGCGCGCGGCGACCATAGGCTGCGGTGACTATCTGGTTAAGCCTCTCGAAGTTTCGCTTCTGCTCGACAAGCTGGCAAGCCTGATGAAGCTTGAATGGATTGTCTCGCGTCAGCCAGCCGACGTCCCGATGCCGCTCCTTTCCGCTCCGCAGGCGAACAGCCGCTGCTTGCCGCAAGCTTTGCGCACGAGGCTCAGGTCGCTGCTGGACTTGGGGTACGTGCAGGGCGTGATCGAGCAGCTTGACGCCTCGGCAGCAGAACTGCCGGAACTGCATGGCCAACTGATGTCGCTACGCTCGCTGGCCCAGCGCTTCCAGTTGGCCGACTTCGCGCATCAACTTGAACTTTTCTCTAACGACTCGCATGGTTGAAGAATCCGTTGACCGCATTGATTCCATCCCGATTGGGCTTCCGGGGGACCGCACCGTCGTGCTAATTGTCGACGACACGCCGGACAATCTCGCGCTACTTTCCGATGCGCTGCATTCCACCGGCTACACCGTGCTTGTGGCCCTGGATGGCGAATCCGCACTTAAATGTGTTGCCCGCGTCACGCCCGATATTGTCCTGATGGATGCGATGATGCCCGGCATGGATGGCTTCGAAACGTGCCGACTTCTGAAGCTCGACAGGAATCGCGCGCATCTACCCGTGATCTTCATGACGGCGCTCACCGAAAGCGAACATGTTGTGCAAGGTTTCCGGGTCGGTGGCATCGACTATGTGACGAAGCCGGTCAAACCCACCGAAGTGTGCGCACGTATCGCGGCGCACGTACAACGCGCGCGCGCGCAACAGTACATGGACGCGGTGGCGGGTCTGGAAACGCGTGCAGCCGTTATCGCGACAGTGGACGGCACCATCCGGTGGCAAAACACGCAAGCGACGGCGCAACTTTCACGGTATGACGACGCACGGACGGGAAACGATGACGCGGACGACGCATCGCTCTCACGCTTGCCCGACCAGCTGCACCTGTGGCTCGCATCGTGGGTCAAGAGCGGCCGGGATACCCACACGGTTCACGAGACCAATGTGAACGGCGTGCGCCGCACGGTCCGCGTTACAGGCAGCCCGGTGCGCGGCGAATGGGTCATGATCCTGGAGGAGTTCGACGATGTGGCGAGGACGGCTTCACTGGCGGCTCAATTCGGCATCACGAGCCGCGAGGCTGACGTACTGTTGTGGCTTTCGCGAGGCAAGACCAATCGCGATATCGGCGACATCCTTGATATGGCGCCGCGCACCGTCAACAAACATCTGGAGCATTTATTCCGCAAACTTCACGTGGAAACACGTTCTGCTGCGGCAGCACTCGCAATCAAAGCCGAACAGCGGTAATTACCTTGGGTGCGAGCGCTACAGGATCAACGCTTTCAGGGCCTGGCGCGAACACGAGTCACGCGCCAGGTGGCGCCAGGCTTGAAGCCGGGCGCGATTTCGTTCACTTAAAAAGTTTCGCGAATACCCGCAACGAGCTGCGCCTGGTTGTTCGTCGCCGCCGAGCCGGCAGTGATGATGTTTGCGTACCCCAGACTCAAGCCACTGCCGCCCGAGATGTGCTGATAAGCCGCCTCCATGTAAAGCGTTGTCCGCCTGCTCAGATGATAATCGGCGTCGACCGTGATCTGTTGATTGTGCAGCGTGGCGCCCGTCGAACCTGACAGGTGCTCGTTCGTCAGGGTGTACCCTGCCCCGAGACTGAGTGCGCCACTTAGCGGATAGTGACCATAGAGGCTGTAATTGTCGAAACGCAAGTCGTCACCGTTGATATCGGAAAACCCATTGTCGCCAGTGGCAAGCGCGAGGTAGGTCGAATGCGTATACAGCACGCCGACTGCGCCCTTGCCGATATCGACGTTCGCGCCGGCGCCCCATACACGATGGTTTCCGGCAGGAAAAAAGGCGTACATGTTCGAGCCGACGGCGCCGCCGTTCGCATTCGTTCCGCTCGCCGGATTGGTTGCGTCCATGTAGGCTGCTGAAACGTGGAGCGGGCCATTGTCATAGCCGGCGCCGACGCTCAGCAGATTGTTGTTCGTGAACTGCCCCGCGTCGTTTGAAAAGGCATACATCGCACCGAAATGGAACCCTGCGATTACGGGACTCTGGTACTTGACGGAGTTGTTGATCGTGTAGCTGCCCCCGACGTTGTCGTTGTCGTAGACATGCGCCGACATGTTGCCGCCGAATGAGCAATAGGCAGAGACCGGACAGAGGTAATCAGCCAGAGGCGTGTACTGTTTGCCCAAGGTCACCGTGCCCCAGCGGTCGTCGGAAAGGCCCACCCATGACTGACGTCCGAACAAATCGTTATTGAACGCGAGCGAACCGTTGCTGAGCCCGAACTGGCTTTCGAGCGTAAAGACGGCATGCAGGCCGCCACCGAGATCTTCCTTGCCCTTGATCCCCCAAACCATGGTGTTGTTGGCGCCGTCGGCGAGTCCCAGGACCGAACCCGCATGCCCGTTGCTCTTTACGCTGTTGGTGTACTGCAGGCTTTCATCGAGTACTCCGTAAAGCGTCACGCTGCTTTGTGCATGAGCGATTGAAGCGAACATACCTGCGATTGCCAGTACTGCTAACTTTTCTTTAATGGTAGACATCAACAGACCTTTCTTATACTTACTTCAATTAGGTATCCATAAATCGAAACAACGCACGACAGCCGATACGGCGAACGGCTGTCGTCAGCGCCGCAACTGAGCTAACGTTCAGCTCGCGAGAAGCTCTCGCAATGCTTTGTCGAGCACTTCGATATCCACCGGGCTGGTTCCCGGTCCGCCGGCAAAGTGTCCCCAGACGGAATCAACAACGCGCAGTTCGGCATTGGGCATATGACTGACCTCGAAGGCGCTGTCCTCGGTCGGGAAGTAGAGATCGGTCCTGCAAGGCATGACGATCGCCTTCGCCTTGATCGACGAGAGTGCCTTGACGAAGTCGCCCCCGTAAAGCGGGTTATTGCTGATGTCGCCGTTCTGCCAGGTCCACAGCATGCCGAGCAGGTTGTTGGCGTCTTTCGAGAGCAGCCAACCTTCCCAGAAACCGACCAGGAAATCTTCGATCGACGCATAGCCAAGCGTTTCCAGATCGAGCTTTTCACGATAAAACGACTGAGACAGCCCCCAACCCGCGTAGACGCGCGACGCCGCGCGCAAGCCCTTTTCCGGTTGAACGTCGTACCAGCCGTCGCGGAACGCTGCATCCGCAGTCAGCGCTGCCTTGACGCCCTCGAGAAACACGAAGTTGTGCCGCGAGCATTTCGCGGCCCCCTGGAACGGCAGAATGCGCTCGACCATTTCCGGATACATCGCTCCCCAATGGAATGTCTGCAATGCGCCCATCGACCAGCCAGTCACGAGAGCGATCCGTTCGATACCGAACACCTCCGTGACGAGCCGCCATTGCATACGCACGTTGTCGTACGCCGTCACGTTCGGAAAACGTGCTTTGCCGTATGGAGCGGGCGTATTACTGGGCGACGACGAAAGCCCGTTGCAGAACATGTTCGGCACGACGATAAAGTACTTGCGCGGATCGAGCGCCTTGTCTTCGCCGATCAGCCATTCATTTTCGTAATGCTGGCCTGAGTACCACGTCGGGTAGACGATGACGTTGTCTTTCGCGGCATTAAGCGTGCCGTAGGTTTTGTACGCCAGCCTGGCGTCGGGAATGCGCATGCCGCTTTGCAGTACGACGTCGCCAAGAGAGAATACTTTGTAATCGGACATGTTGAAACCACCCTTAGTGAGACACGTTGATGTAGAACCTTGGGGCGGCCGCCCTCGTCGTTGAGCGCCGCCTTATAGTCAAATGCGTTCAGCAGTCGCCGCCGCTTTCTTCGACACCTGCGCGATCAAGCCGTAAGCCACCGCGCTGACCACGAATGCCGATACCGCCGTCGAGAACTCCGGAAACTGTTTTTCGACGACATACGCTGCTACCGATCCGATGATCCAGGCTGCAAAGGCCTGGGCACGCCATTGCCTGTCGATCTCGGCCCCGGGCCGCGCAATGTACAGGTCGACGATCACGATCGCGCCGATCGGCGGCACGATGATGCCGAGCACGGAAAGCCATGGAATGAAGAGCGCCCATACATTGGTCGCGGCAACCGCGATACCGGCGACCGCAAGGATGACCGCCGCGGTGCGCATCTTGACTCCGATGATCCGCGACCAGCCGACCGAAGCGTTATAAAGACAGTGTGCGCAGACAGAGCCGAGGCTGCAGAAAAGGAACACCACCGCAATCGCGCTCAGCCACGTCTCGTGTTGGTGGAGCATGTAGCCGAACATATTGTCCATTCCGAACGGCTGCGGATTGGGCAGCGCGATGGCCGCGGTCATGATGCCGCCCATCAGCATCGCGTAGCAGTTCGCAAAAGGAAATGCCGAGAATGTCACGATCCACGAGTCGCTGCCATTTTTCGCCCAGCGGTTGAAGTCCGCTGAGACGGTGCCCGCATCGACGAAAAGGCTGATGACGATCGTCAATCCGACGCCGAATGCCATCGACGAAGCCGGGTTTGTGCCACTATACGTGAACACGCTGCTCCATCCCGTATGGCCGGCCGCATCGATAGCCACCCAGGTGCCCAGAACGAGAAATAGCGGCACCGAGACCATGCCTAGCCAATGCAGGCCCCGGATGCCGACGAACGTTACGGCCAGATACAGGACGCCGGCAACGAACGTCATCAAGAAGTAGCTGGCACCCGACGACGAATGGATGAGATTGCCCGTGATGCCGGTCTGGACGGCATACCATCCGAGGAGCAGGCTCGACAGCAAGCCGGACGCCAACGCATATCCTTTGCGCCCGAACACGCGGCTTGCAAGCAGCGCGAAGTTGAGCCCGTGCTTCGCGCCAAGGCCGCCTAGCAGTCCGACATACATGAACATCAGCAGGTTACCGAGGAGCATCGCCCCGAGTCCGTGGAGAAAGCCCATGCCCGCGACGAGAATGGAGCCCGTCATCGCGCTTGTAATGATCATCGGAAAGCTGATCCATACCGTCGCTACCGACAGCACACTGCGTCGCGCCGCTTGAGGGACAGGTGTGTGTTCGTACTCTTCCCCGAGCACATGATCGAGCGCGGCTTCGCTGCCGGCACTAATGGATTGTGGAGATGACATGACTTTCTTTCTCGATGAGACCGGGGCCGTTGAGAAGTGCCTCGATCTGATTTGACCAAAAAAAGAGCCCACCCCGCACCTTCACAGGTGCGGGGTGGGCTCTATTGCCCTTGCATTCGTCGCTGTTGACGAATCGTTCGTGATGGCCAAGAGAATCAAATAGAGAAAAAACACTGTCAAGTCATTTTTCCGCGCCGGCTCTCCATGCACGTGCAACTGACAGCGCGTTGGTCCTCGTACGTTTTTGGTCGCTTGACAACTGGCCGCCTCTTCCGTAGCCTGCGTTCAATCGAACTTTCGCATTACCGCCAACACTGCCGGCAATGCGAAAAAGGCAACAAAGCCCGACCAGACCTATGAGTCTGCTCGGGCTTTTTTTTTGTTTTCCGCCCTCAATATTGGAGAAAAGCATGCGTCATGGTGATATTTCCAGCAGCAACGACTGCGTCGGTGTAGCCGTCGTCAACTACAAGATGCCGCGCCTTCACACGAGGGCCGAGGTTCTCGAGAATGCGCGCAAGATAGCGGACATGGTCGTGGGCATGAAGCAGGGGCTACCGGGGATGGACCTCGTTGTCTTTCCCGAATACTCGACGCACGGCATCATGTACGACCCCAAGGAGATGTACGAAACGGCGTCGACAGTACCAGGCGCCGAAACTGAAATCTTCGGCGCGGCTTGCCGGAAAGCAAACGTCTGGGGCGTCTTCTCGCTGACGGGCGAGCAACACGAGGAACATCCGCGCAAAGCGCCCTATAACACGCTCGTGCTCATCAACAATAAAGGTGAGATCGTCCAGAAGTACCGGAAGATCATGCCGTGGACGCCGGTCGAAGGCTGGTACCCCGGCGATTGCACTTACGTGTCGGAGGGACCGAAGGGCCTCAAAATCAGCCTCATCATCTGCGACGACGGCAATTACCCCGAGATCTGGCGTGATTGCGCAATGCGCGGCGCCGAGCTGATCGTGCGCTGCCAGGGTTACATGTATCCGGCGAAAGAGCAGCAGGTCATGGTCGCGAAAACAATGGCGTGGATGAACAACGTCTATGTGGCAGTCGCAAATGCCACCGGCTTCGACGGAGTCTATTCGTATTTCGGCCATTCCGCGATTGTCGGTTTCGACGGTCGCTCGCTCGGCGAATGCGGCACGGAAGAAATGGGCATCCAGTACGCCGAACTTTCGACGAGCCTGTTGCGCGATGCTCGCAAGAACATGCAGTCGCAGAACCATCTCTACAAGCTGCTGCACCGCGGCTACACCGGCAAGATCAACTCGGGCGAGGACATCCATGGCGTAGCGGCATGTCCGTTCGAGTTCTATGGCAAGTGGATCAACGATCCCGAAGGCACGCGCCGCGAAGTCGAGGCGCTCACGCGCACGACGCCCGGCACGCCCGAATGCCCGATCGACGGTATTCCGCACGCTGAACCGACGCACCGCTAACGATTCGGGTGCGCCGCAAACGCGCCGCACCGATTTCTCAAGGACGATGCCGATGCACGATATCCTCGCACAATATCGAATCAGGAAGACGCCCTACTACCGGCCGGTCGGTCAGGAGACGGAGCTGTTCGCCGCAGCCCACGCGCTGCGCATGCCGCTCGTCCTCAAGGGCCCGACGGGGTGCGGCAAAACGCGCTTTGTCGAGTACATGGCAGCACAATTGAACAAGCCGCTCGTGACCGTTGCGTGCAACGAGGACACAACGGCGTCGGACCTTACCGGCCGGTTTTTGCTGCGCAACGACAGCACCGAATGGCAAGATGGACCGCTGACGCTCGCCGCCCGCTACGGTGCGATCTGCTATCTCGACGAGGTCGTCGAGGCGCGCCCGGATACGCTCGTCGTCATTCATCCGCTGACCGACGACCGCCGGATCCTGCCGCTGGAAAAACGGGGGGAACTGATTCACGCACATCCAGACTTCCAGCTGATCGTGTCGTACAACCCCGGCTATCAAGCCTTTGGAAAAGACCTCAAGCCATCGACACGGCAGCGCTTTGGCGCCATGGAGTTCCACTATCCCGACGAAGCGGCCGAAGTCGATATCGTCGCGCACGAAGGCGAAGTGGAGCGCGATATCGCACTCAGGCTGGTGCGCGTTGCGGCTCAATCCCGCAAGCTTCGCGGCAGGGAAGTAGCCGAGGGCATGTCGACACGCATGCTCGTGCACGCGTGCGCATTGATTCGCGGAGGAATCGATCCCCATGCGGCCTGCGCACTCGCAATGACGCGCCCGCTTACCGATGACGACGAGGTACGCGCCGCGCTCGACGGTTTCGTGCGCGCGCAATTTGGAGCATGATTCCAATGCCGGAGGACAACGCTAGCGACGCGCGACAGCCGACAACTCGGAGCGACAGGCGCTCACCGTTTGTTGCGACGATGCGGATGCTCGAATGCTATGCGGCTGGCTTCGCGCTCCCGAATGTCGATGCAAGCGACGGGCTGAAAGACCCTGCACCGATACGCGTCGTGATCACGGCCGACATACCCGGCCAAAGCGACGCCGTTTCATTGCGGACGTCGATTGGCACAGACCTGATCCGCGTCGCCTGGGTTCCAGACTGCGACGGCCCGATTGCCGTGAGACTTTATCAGGCGTGCGTGGCTCACGCTCTCGCGCATCTGCGCTTCTCGCGCCCATCGACGCCGATCGGCTCGCGCGGCGCACTGAGAATCGCACTCGCATCGCTCATTGAGGACGCGCGAGTAGAACGCTTGATGATGCGCGAGTACCCTGGCCTGCACGATTTGTGGGGCGCATTTCACTCGGCATCGGCGGGGTATGGTCCGCAGACCTTCGCCTCGCTCGCGGCGCGCCTTGCCCGCGCGCTGCACGATCCCGGTTACAACGATCCGAACGATTGGGTCTGCAAGGGCCGTCGGCTCGTCGACGAAATCGCTGACCGTCACGAGGACATTGGGGCCCATCAGGAAGTTGCCGACATATTGGCCGTAGACCTCGCGCAAATGCGCGTGCAATTCGATGCCCTGTCATACAGCGTGGAGCCGCGTTACCGGGACGACAATACATACCTATGGGCCGTCGAAAGCGAGCCGGCGCATGCGCGGCTGGAACGCGCGCCCGATGCGGACCATCGGGCTACGGCACAATCGGACATGGCGGACTCTCAGGCCTCGCACGAAAATCCGCCGACCGATGGCGCGCTGCGTTCTTACCGTTATCCGGAGTGGCATGCCCGGGTGGGACTGCTTTTCGAGGACTGGGCTTGCGTGTACGACCGCGAGCAAACGAGCGCTCACGACAGTGTCCAGCTCCTGGAGGCGACAGACCCATCGCACCGGTTGCGCTGCCGACAGCGGCCGACCACGCCCTTTCGCGGCCGGCTGGAAGGCGACGAACTCGATCTGGCTGCCGTCATCGACCATGGCATCGCGCGACGCACAGGCGTAAGCGGCGACGGGAGAATCTTCGAGCAAAGGCGACGGACGCCGCCGAGCGTGTCGCTCCTGCTTTTGCTGGACTTTTCGGCTTCCACGAATGACAACACCACTGAAGGCACGACGACGGTTCTCGACGTCGAGAAAGCAGCTGCGGCAAAGTTGGCGTTAATTCTGGAACCGACCAGAGCCCGTATCGCCGTGCACGGCTTTTGTTCGAACGGACGCCATGATGTGCGTTACACACGCATCAAGGATTTCGACGAACCGTTCGGCGAAGCGCAGCACAGCAGGCTGCATGCCCAGAGGGGCGCCTTTTCGACGCGCGTAGGCCCGGCATTGCGGCATGCGGCGAAGCAGTTTGACAATGAACAGAGCGACGCAAGGTTGTTGATGCTCGTCACGGACGGCCAACCACGCGACGTCGACGTCCACGACTCCACTCATCTTATCGAAGACGCACGCCACGCAGTGTCCGCAGTGTCTTCGCTCGGTATCCAGCCGTTCTGCTGTGCTCTGGACAGAGACGCGGGCAAATATGTCCGCACCATTTTTGGTGCGGACCGCTACCTGATACTGGATGGCGCGCGTGACCTGGCATGGCAGATCGGCAAGGTGCTCGAAAGCTTGCGATAGCCCTATACGACTCAGCCGGGGCCGGCAACGAAGAGCCTATTACAGGCAAGCTATTTTTGTTCAGCGACAATTAGTTAGCCCCTATGCGGCTGCTGATTATTCCAGGTACGAATCAAGGCTTACAGGCGTGCACCACAGTGGCATATACCGAGACTGTCAAAGTAGGCGTACTTTTTTCCGAAACGGGCGTTACGTCGGCGATTGAATCATCGCAACTCTATGGAACGCTCTTCGCAATAAGCGAGATCAACGACGCGGGCGGCATCGGCGGAATGGAACTCGTGCCAGTCCGGTACGATCCGGCTTCGAATCCCGAGAAGTATCGGGAATTCGCGGAACGGCTTATCCTGACCAACAACGTTCAGGTGATTTTCGGCTGTTATATGTCGAGTGCGCGCAAGGCGGTAGTGCCGGTCGTCGAACGCTGGAACCGGCTGCTTTTTTATCCGACGTTGTACGAAGGTTTCGAATACTCGGAAAACGTCATCTATACCGGCGCAGCGCCCAATCAGAACAGCGTGCAGCTCGCCGACTTCATGACATCGAACTTCGGTGCTCGAGTCTATCTGGTCGGCTCGAACTACATTTACCCGTATGAGTCGAACCGCATCATGTCGGACCTCGTATC
The DNA here is from genome assembly GCF_046535245.1 of Paraburkholderia sp. SIMBA_030. Taxonomy (NCBI): domain Bacteria; kingdom Pseudomonadati; phylum Pseudomonadota; class Betaproteobacteria; order Burkholderiales; family Burkholderiaceae; genus Paraburkholderia; species Paraburkholderia sp. SIMBA_030. The sequence goes on along the minus strand of NZ_JAWRXB010000032.1, from coordinate 41,772 downwards.
TCAGTACCGGGGCGGTGCGAAGGTTGGCGAACGATACGTCCGCCTCGACGCCGCCGAAGAGGATTTCACTGCGATAATCGACGACATTCGCGCGACAAACCCCGATTTCATATTTTCGACGGTGGTAGGAAACGCGACGCAGCACTTCTATCGCGCGTATGCGCGAGCCGGCCTCGACCCGGCGTCGATGCCTATCGCTAGCCTGACAACGTCGGAAAGCGCCGTCGAACAGATGGGCGCCGACATCGCTGAGGGCCATATCACGGCGGCGCCTTATTTTCGTTCAATCGCGTCAGCGACCAATCGTGCCTGCCTGGAGAAGTTCGGCCGAATGTACGGATGCGAAACGGTGCCGAATGCAAGCTGGGAGGCAGCTTACTTTCAGGTTCATCTCTTTGCGCGGGCAATGCGTGCCGCTGGCTCTGCGGACATCGAGACGCTGATGCCGGAGTTGCTTCGCAGCAAATTTGACGCGCCGCAGGGCCCGGTCAGTATTGATCCGTCGACTCACCATACACATTTGAATCCGCGCATCGGGCGCGTGAACCAGGAAGGGCAATTCGACATCGTCTGGGAGTCGGAGGCACCGATACGGCCCGATCCTTATCTCGTCGCCCACGCGCTCGGTGACTGGATGGTTCGATGACGCGCGGGAGCTGTTAAATGAACGACGATGACCAGGCCGGCCACGGAAGGCCGGCGCAGCCCTTGCCGATTTCGCATCTGCTAAGCGATTTGCGGTCGCTGCGTGTCTGCGTGTTCCATCCGCATGACGGCGACGGTGCGCAGCTTACGCAACAACTCGAGCGCATCGGATGCAGCGTGCAGGCTTTCTGGCCGCCATTGCAATCGCCGCCGCACAGTACCGACGTCGTTTTCTTTGCGCTTCTTCCGGACAAGTTGAACGCCATTGACGACTGGTCTGCGGACGATGACTCGCCGCCGACTATCGCGGTTCTCAACTACGAGAACCCCACTGTCATGGAGGCAATGCTGCGCATCGACGCGAAGGCTGTCGTCACTTCGCCCATCCGGTCATTCGGCCTGCTGAGCGCACTTGTTCTCGCGCGTGAGATCGGCCGTGAGCGCAAGAAGCTATGCAAGCGCATCGCGCGCCTGGAAGAAAAGATCGGCAGCGCCCGCAAAGTCTCAGAGGCTCAGGACATTCTGTGCGGCCAGCGCCGCGTCAGCAAGGACGAAGCATATAAGATCATGCGCGACCAGGCGATGGCCAAGCGTATGACAGTCGAAGATATCGCCTCGGCCATCATCAACGCAAGCGACATACTTTCATCTGGCGGCGGACGGGGTTCACGTTGACTGGCGTGAAAAAGTAATGGCAATCAATAAAGCCACGGACTAACATTCACCGATCGTCACGCTTACGCTCAAGTCAATGATCTCGACCGAGGACCTGCGTTTTTTCATCACGCTCGCGAGCGCTGCGTCGCTGGCGGATGCTGCACGTAACCTCGATGTCACGCCGTCCGCAGTTACGCAGCGACTTCGTCTTCTGGAAACCCGGTTGGGCATGCGGTTAATCGACCGATCGGGTCGGCGCATGTTGCTCACCGATGAAGGCGAGCTGCTTGCCGTCCGCGCACGACAGATTTGCGACGACATCGGCAGTTTGTCGGACGCGCTGGCGTCGCGACGCGGCACGGTGGCCGGACATCTGCGTGTGATCGCGCCGCTCGGTTTCGGACAGCGTTACGTGGCACCTGCCATTGCGCTGTTTCGTGGTCTCTATCCGGAAGTGAGCGCAAGCCTCATGCTGTCCGATCGCCCCGCGCGAGTGTCGGACCACATGTGGGACCTGATGGTCCATATCGGCGAGCTACGTGATTCGTCGCTCGTTAGCCGGCGCCTTGCGCCTAATCGGCGCATCCTCTGCGCGGCGCCGAGCTATCTGGCGCGGCGCGGTAAACCGCGGCGTCCGGAGGAATTACTCACGCATGACTGCATCGCGCTGCGCGAAAACGATGAAGACGTAACGATGTGGCGCTTCACGCCGCAACACCAAGGGGTGCCGGCGAACATCAGAATCGAGCCGGCGCTGACGAGCAATGACGGAGGCACCGTGCGCGATTGGGCGCTTGCGGGCCTCGGCATCATTTCGCGTTCCGAGTGGGACGTCGCCGAACATCTGCACGCGGGGCGGCTCGTCCCGCTGCTCGAGGCATGGATGCAGCCGGACGCAGATATCGTCGCACTGGTCAGCTCCCGGCATGGACGTTCCATGCGCGTTATGCGTTTTCTGGACTTTCTCCAGACGTCGACGTTGCAACAACCCTGGTTACGGCGCGGTGATAGCGAACAACCCCAGCGTGGCAAGAGCGGACAGGACGCAGGTGCTGCTGGATTGATAACTCCGGCGAGTGCTGCCTGACCGACCTGTGGCCGACGTCGCGCGCGGCGATGCGATCGCCACGATCAAACGCGCTAATGCACCCTAATCGCGGTAGTCGGGTTCCAGCGTGTTCAGTCTGCGTTTCACGCTATCGAGATGCTGCCGGCTGGCTTCGTCAGCGACGGACTCCATTTGCTCGAAGGTCAATCGCGCGATCTCCGGATTGACTGGCTTTAGTCGCACGCCCGTTGAAAGCGCCATCCGTTCGACTTCGCAAACCCGTTCGAGATAGTAAGGTCAACGATCTGAGCAGAGCCGGGTCTGGTCTAACGGCCGGTGAACCGATGATACTACCAGGGCCACGCCAGCGAGGTCCCCGTCCCCGTTTCACAGGCACGCTCGTGAAGCAACCGCGCGACCGTCAGATCCTGCAGGGCTATACCGGTCATGTCGAACAGGGTGATGTCGTCAGGTTGCCGGTCTATCCGGGCCTGGCCGGTGATCAAATCGCCGATCTCGATACATGCAGTGTCAGGCGCCCATTGCGTCTCGCCGATTTCGCGCGCCTGGATCCGGTCGTCGACAAAGAGGCGGCCACGCGCCAGCAGACCCGCCGGAAGTTCGCGTTTGCCTTTGGTGTCCGCGCCGACGCAGTTGAGGTGAGTGCCGGGTTGCACTGCCTGCGTGTCAAAGAGTGGCTCCTTGCCCGGAGTGGCCGTGACTACCACATCGCTGTCGGCCACCGCGGCGTTACGGTCGGTCGCATGCAGGACTTCGCAACGTCCGGCGAACTGCGCTTCAAACGAGACGTCCCGCTCGCCGTCTACGGTGACATAGCGAACGCAGGAAAGCTGTTCGAGCACACGCAATGCGAATCTGACCTGCACTTGTGCCTGTACACCTGTGCCGAATACGCACAGACGAGCACTGTTCGCACGCGCGAGGAGGGTCAAACCCAAGCCGCCGGCAGCGCCCGTGCGCATGGTCGTGATTGCATTACCGTCGATGACGCACTCAGGCCGGCCGGTTTTCGGATCGATCAAGAGAATGGTGGCCTGGTGCGGTTCGCCGCCCAAGCCGCGGTTTGCCGGCCAGAATCCGGCAGCCTTGAATCCGAGCAGATCTTGCGACTGTACGTCGCCCGATTTGATTCCGAATACGCCGCCCGTCACGAGCGGCTCCCGCACCACCGGGAAGACACGACCTTCGCCCTGACTGTGCAGAGCGAACGCCTCGCGTACCGCTTCAATTACATCGTTAGCCTTTAAGAGGGCCTCGACCTGATGTTTGTCGAGAAGCATCAGCCTCGCATCATTTCGCATAGTGGTGAACCTCTGTGGGTGAATAGTCCAATTTTTTGTGGATCATTCGGATTCGCAATGACCAACGCGTACCAACCGGATAGTCAGAGCCTCGAACGACCCTCTGTTTGACGACGCTGAGGCCCTCGATGCCAAGGCGAATCGTCTGACCTGCTTTCAGGTAGATCGGCGACGGCTTGACGCCCATTCCAACTCCCGGCGGCGTGCCGGTGGATATCACATCACCCCGGTTGCAGACTCATGCACTGGGACAGATACGACACCAGCTTCGCGACACCACCCTCACCGTGCGCCGGCGGGATACGTTGCTGGATCGGCAAGCGTCGCTGCGGCATCAATGCTTGAGCACCCGTGACAGGAACGTTCGCGTTCGCTCATGCGTGGGACTGTCGAAAATGACTGCCGGCTTGCCCTGTTCGAGCACCTTGCCGTGGTCCATGTAGATGACCCGGTCTGCCACCTCGCGCGCGAAGCCCATTTCATGGGTAACGATCATCATCGTCATCCCCGAACTGGCAAGCTCGCGCATCACTTCAAGAACCTCGCCTACCATTTCTGGGTCAAGTGCCGACGTCGGCTCGTCAAACAGCATGACCCGCGGCTCCATTGCCAGCGAACGGGCAATGGCGACCCGCTGCTGCTGTCCGCCGGAAAGCTGGGAGGGGTACTTGTCGACATGGTCGCGCAATCCAACGCGCTCGAGGAGCTTGTGGGCGATCGTTTCGGCGCGCGCACGGGGCCACCTGCGAACGCGGATCGGCGCAAGCATCACATTTTCCAGAACGGTCTTGTGCGGAAACAGGTTGAAGTGCTGGAACACCATGCCGACTTCCCTGCGGATACCGGCCAATTCCTTCCTCGACGTTCCGAACCCATCCTCCGATGGCGCCAGCTCAATGCCATCGACAATCAGTCGGCCGTCGCCGAAATTCTCCAGCCCATTGACGCAACGAATCAGGGTCGACTTGCCGGAGCCGCTTGCCCCGATAATGACAACCACTTCGCCACCCTGTACCTGCAGATCTATGTCTTTCAACACGTGAAATGCGCCGTACGATTTGTTCAGCTTGTGCATTTGGACAATCGCAGACATATCCACTCCTTCGTCAAAAATATCTTCACCCAGCAAAGAGGCCGGCCATCAATTTGTTCGACGCGCCGGTTAGCGCGCCCCTTCGCTCATCTTCAGTTCGATACGGCGAGCCCCGTACGATATGAGCGAGCCGATCGCAAGGTAAGCTGCGAACAGAAAAACGTAGACCTCATATTGCGAGCTGCTGTACTGCGGATTGGCGAGCACCGTTTGTCCCGCCTTCAGGAAATCGGTGAGCCCGATGATGAACAGCGCCGGTACGTTGTTGAACAGGTCAAGCACGTTCCCGACGAGCGCAGGAATCACCGCCTTCAACGCCTGTGGAAGAACGACGATGAAACTCTCGTCCAGCTTGCTGAAGCCCAATGACTGGGCTGCCTCCGATTGCCCCCGCGGCACGCTCTGAATACCCGCACGTACATACTCGGCGGCGTAGGCCGCGTAGAACAGTACGAAACCCGCGACACCCCGAGCCAGATCGGGAATGTGAATGTCAGGGGGAAACACCAGCGGAATAATGATCCATGACCAGTAGACGGTACAGACGAGCGGCACGGAACGCATCAATTCGATGTACCCCGAGCACGCCAGTCGCAGGCTCGAGAACCGGCTCTTTCTGCCGAATGCCAGCAGGATGCCTACCGGCAGGCTGAGCAAGGTAGCAATCACCGTCACGAGGACGCTCAGGAGCAGACCACCCCATCGGTCGACGCCGGCCGGAACCAGCAACGCGCAGAGGGCACCCACGCCCAGAAGCCACAACAGGCCCATGCCACGACCGATCCGCGGCCAGCGGCTCGTAGCGGCGCATGCTAAAAGTGCAATGGACAGGCAGCCGAACGCACCGGCGAGCCACTGCAGTTGCATCCCATAAGATACCGCGGCGGCCACCGCCAGAGCGGCTGCGATGACAACATAGCGCTTCCAGCGTTTCGCGATCAACACCAGACCTAGTGTCATGCCGAACAGTGCGCTCAGTCCAGCCCCAGCGACCAGCGCACGCCAGATCTGGTCCCCGGGAAACGTCCCAACCAGCAATACGGCCAGATTATCGACCACGACCGACCAATGCGCCGTGAACAGGACCCAGCGCGCGGCAAAGATCGCGACATACAGCGTCAGCGGAATCGACACGAGAGAGAGCAGCGAACTGGAAGGGCTCGCAAACAGGTTATGCCGCGCCCAGTAGCCGATTTTCATCGCCATTACCGTGCTCCTTTCTTCATGACATGCCGGTTGTACAGATTCGCGATCGCGCTGATGGACAAACTGATCAGCGTATATACCGCCATGACGATGATGATGCCTTCCAGCGCCCGGCCGGTCTGGTTGGCGACAGTTCCATATACACTGAACATATCGGGAAAGCCGATCGCAATCGCAAAGGAGGTGCTCTTGGCCACGGTGACGTACAGGTTGCCAAGCGACGGCAGGATGACGCGTACCGCCTGCGGCAAGACGACGACCCAGAGGGATTCGCGATGAGCAAGACCTAATGCCGCAGCGGCTTCCCACTGTCCTTTGTCGATCGATTGCACCGCGCCGCGGACCACTTCAGCCACGTACGCGGCGAAGTTCACGCCGAGTGCGATGATCAGGCTGGCCATCTCCGGAGAGAAGCCGGCGCCGCCCGACACCGAAAAGGCGCTGGCCTGCGGCATGTCGATGCTGAACGGCCGTCCAGCGAACGCCATGCCCAGCACCAGTATCCCGGCACCAGTTGCAAAAGCCGCGCGACGCCGACCTGGCGTGCGAAGCAGCACGCCAATGACGAACACGGCCGCCGCGAGTCCTGCAAACCACGCGTAGCGAGAGAAAGCCGGCGTTGCGACAAGCCACGGGATAAACACACCTTGCCGGCTCGCGATCAATGCGCCATGCAACAGCGACGCATCCGCCAGGCTCGGCAGTTGCAGCAGCACAGCGAAATACCAGAAGATGAGCTGGATGAGCAGCGGCGTATTTCGTATCAGTTCGACAAACGCCCACGCCCAGTTTTTGACAATCCAATTCCTCGACATCCGTCCAACGCCAACAATCACGCCGACAACCGTGGCAAGCACTATCGATATGAGCGTGACGACGAGCGTGTTATAAAAACCCGCAAACAGCGCCTGGGCGTACGTCTGCTGGGAATTGAACGGCACCAGCGACAGGCCATGCGGACCCTTGGCTATCGTGAGGCCTTCACTGAGGTTGAAGCCAGCGGGCTGCTCGAGAAAGTCGAGGCTAAAACCGATGCCATGGCGTCGAAGACCTGCCCATACCATGCCCAGGAAGGCCAATACGGCCGCGACCATGCCCGCAAGGATCAGCGTCTGGATCGCCGCCGCTCGTGTGTATGCCAATCTCCGCCGCTTCAACTCCGATTGTGAAGCGGGCGAAAGAGGATGGCCGAACGATCTGTTTTCCGTGCTGGACAGCTTTACTTGCGACACGGTTCCTTCTCCACTGCGTCAGAACTTCCATTACAGTCGGACAGTTCATCTGGTTTCATATCCGGACTCCGCTGGAGACGGCGGCAGGTTACTCGCCACTGGCTTCAGCGCGACTCACGCTGCTTAATACCAAGGCGGCGAATAGATCATGCCGCCTTCGTTCCAAGGCGCGTTCAGAGAACCCTTGCGCTCGATTGCATAGGGTGTCTTGGGGCCAATGTTGCGGTCGTAGATTTCCCCGTAGTTGCCGACGGACGCGATGACCTTCTGCACAAAATCAGGCTGCAGACCGAAGTCCTTGCCGAGCGTACCGCTTACCCCCAGGAATTTTTGCAGGTACGGATCTGTGGTCTTCACGAACGTTGAGAGATTGACCGACGTGATGCCGTGTTCTTCGGCTTCGAAGGTCGCATTCACAATCCACGTCAACGCAGCGTGCCAGCGAGGATCGTCCTGCGATACAAATCCAGCCAGCGGCGATTTGTCGAACGCCTCAGGGAGAATCTCGAAAGCAGCCGGACTGCTCGCATTACCGCGCCAGCCGGCCAAAGCGGACTTGTCCGTCACCATCGCGTCACAACGTCCGGAATTCAGGGCGTCGAACAGCTTGTTCGTGTCCTGATAAGTCAGCGCCTTTGTCGATGTTTTCCAGTTATGAGCCTTGAAGTAACCGGCCAGCATCTGTTCCGTTTCCGAACCTTGGGTGGTGCAGAACGTTGCGCCGTTGAGGTCGCCAATGTGTTTAACTTTCAGTGCGGTCTTGACGAGGATGCCGGTGCCGTCATAAAAGTTAGTGGGCAAGAAGGAAATGCTAAGCGCCGCCGACTCGCGCGTCGGAGTGACCGTACTATGGGCGAACACGACGTCGGCCTGTCCGGTGCGAAGCGCGTTGAAACGGCTCCGGTCCGTCACGATCACATACTGGACCTTCTTCGGATCACCTAGTACGGCGGCGGCGGTCGCCTTGCACAGGTCGACATCCATCCCTTCCATCTTGCCGGTCTTCGTATTCAGATAGCCGAATCCCGGCGTCGCGTTGTCCGTGCCGCACAACAGCGTACCGCGCTTGACCACCGTGCTCAGGTGATCTTCATCGGCGTGCGCAGCCGGCATCCCCAGAGTCAAGGCGCCGCAACTCACCGCCAGCCACGCAAAGAGACGGCCTGCATCAAAGCGAATCTTCATGACATTTCTCCCGCCCGGAAAGATGACGTCGACCGGCCTGTTCCGGGCACCATCGGCGCGACGCAAAGATACAACCAACCATTTATATTAATTTCGTATTCCTCTACATCGCTTCCATTTCACCGCTGTGCGGAATCAGCCAACACAACTTGTTGAGCCATTCTCCAACGTGAAATCCACTATGCGGATACGTGACTTGTCAGCGGGCGGATCAATTGATCGGCAATTTTCACCAGCCGTTAAATCGTGGCCACTGCGCCGCGATTTCTCGCGAGCCCGTGCGAATCAGCTCGTAGTTGGCGTGCTGGGCGGCGGTCGCGCAGGCGTGATTCGGAAGGATGCGCACCAGCGAACCGATTGGCAAGTGAGGCGGCGACGCCCCACTACCGTTTCGTACGGCGATAATCCCCTGCTCCTGATTCGCCTGGACCATGATCAGGTCTGGGTAGGGCACGCCGTCGACACTACACACGACACCATAACCCTGGTCGATGCGCTGCGACGCCGTACCGCGATCGCGCGACACCGCCATCCAGCCCGCATCGACGAGAATCCACCCCTTGTCTGCCTGGTGACCGATGACGGTGGCAAGCACACTGAGCGCGATGTCGTCGACCGTGCAAACCTGAAGACCCGTCATCACGAGATCGAAGAAGACGAACACACCCGCACGCACTTCCGTGACGCCCGTCAGGTCGGCCGCGAAATGAGCCGTCGGCGTCGAGCCCACGCTAACGACCGGGGCGGGCAGTCCCGCATCGCGCAACACCGTTGCGCAACCGACCGCGGCAGCGCGTTCGCGTTCGGCGATTGCGACGATCTCTTCGATGCTCCCGCAGGCGTACGATTCGCCCGCGTGAGTCATGACGCCGCGCAATTCCGCACCGCCGCCATGCAGCGTGTTTCCGATGGTCACCAGGTTGACCGTGTCCTCAAGCCGAACGCCGGCGCGATGACCGTCCGAGTCGATCTCGATCAGCGTTGGAATACGGTCATTCGTGCGGCACGATTGCTCGGCCACCGCACGCGCGGCGTCGACGTTGTCCACCACGACCGACAAGTCGATGCCCTGCCGGCGCAACGCAGTCACGCGCGCGAGCTTGCTGGGCACCACGCCTACACCGTAGAGGATGTCGCGCAGGCCGCCGGCGGCAAATTGCTCCGCTTCCTGCAGGGTCGAAACCGTGGCCGGTCCACCCGGACCGTCCATCACGCGGCGAGCCACTTCGATCGACTTCGGCGTCTTCAGGTGCGGGCGCAAATTGACGCCGCGTTCCGCGAGACGTGCTCGTAGACGCGTGATGTTGCGCATCATGCGGCTCTCGTCGAGCAACAATGCGGGGGTGGGTAAGCACTCGATTGAACCAGACATTGCTGTGCGCGACTCGCTACTGCTGCCCGGCGCACTCGGGTCCGTTGATATTCGTATGCTCGGCATATATCCGACTTTGGAATGGGTTGCGGGTACTTACAGCGCGACGACGCCGGTCTTGATCTGCGCAAAACTGCGCAGTCCCTCCGCGCCTTTCTCGCGCCCATACCCCGACCGCTTGAAACCGCCGAACGGCAGTTCAACGCCACCCGAAGCGCCGTAAGTGTTGACGAAGACCTGTCCCGCCAACACCTCGCGGATCATCCTGTGCGCAGTGCTCAGATCGCGCGTCCACACGCCGGCCACCAGACCGTAGTCCGTGCCATTGGCGAACTGCACCGCTTCGTCAATGTCGCGGAACCGGGTCACTGCCAGCACCGGCCCGAAGACTTCTTCCTGGCCCAGCGGGCTATCGGGGTCGACATCGTCGATCAACGTCGGCTGCAGGAAGAAGCCCTCGCCGAACACGCCGCCGTTCAGCGCGTTGCCGCCGGCGACGATCTTCGCGCCGTTGCCCCGGGCCTGTTCGAGGAACGACAGGACGCGGCTGCGTTGCGCCTGCGAGATGAGTGGCCCGAGGGTCAGATCGCTTAGCGCAGGACCGATCGTCACATCGGCAAAGGCCTGCTGGATGCGCTCCACCAGAATGTCGTGCACGCTTTCGTGGACCAGCAGCCGCGAACCGGCCGAGCATGTTTGGCCTGCCATCTGAAGAATGGCGTTGACCACGCCCGGCACGGCGCGTTCCATGTCTGCATCGGCGAACACGATATTGGGCGACTTGCCGCCCAACTCGAGAGTCACGGGAATCACGCGGTTGGCGGCCGCGCGAGCGATGGTGCGTCCCACTTCGACCGAGCCGGTGAACGAGATATGGTCGATGTCGCTGTGGCCCGTCAACGCCGCCCCTGCCGTCTCACCATAGCCGGTCACAACGTTCAGCGCGCCGGCGGGCAAGCCCGCTTCGATTGCTAGCAATGCTAGTCGGAGGGCCGTCAACGGCGCTTCTTCAGCAGGCTTCAACACACAGCAATTGCCCATCGCCAGCGCCGGTGCGATGGTGCGCGCGAAGATCTGCATCGGGTAATTCCACGGAATCACATGCGCCGTGACCCCATGCGGCTCCCATTGCGTAAAAATCAACGTATCCGCGTTCAGCGGAATGGACGATCCGTAGTGTGTTTCGACTGCGCTTGCGTAGAAGTCGAAATACCGCGCAGTGAGTTCAGCATCACGTCGCGCTTGCCGCAAAGGCTTGCCCGTCTGCAGTGCTTCAAGATGCCCCAGATCATCCCGGTCACGTTCGATCAGTTGCGCGAAGCGGCGCAAAATCCGCGCGCGGTCAGCAACCGCCACCTTGCGCCACTGATGCGACGCGCGCCGTGCCGCGCTAACGGCAAGGTCGATTTCCGCAGGACCGCAGTCCGGCGTCTCGGCGATGACCTCGCCGCTGGATGGATCCAACACCGCGACGGTGTTGCGAGTCTGAATCGACTCACCGTTGATGACTGCGGCTACCTGCTTCATTGCTTGACTCCTCGATCGTTCGTGGATGGATCGCCGCCGATAGGTTGAGACCCGTCTCTGGAAGTTTGCCGGGGCTGCTGCGCCTGCGAGCACGCGAAGGCATACGACGGAGCGGATTATTGGCAGCCAAAATGCCTCCGTGGTTAACGCCACGTAACTTCATCATTAACACCAGAGTTAAGGAGGTCTGCAAAACGACGCTATCGCGCCAAGTCGTTCAGGTACGGTTTCGTCTCACAGAATTTATGAAAGCGACGATGGCCGGGACGAAGAAACCGCGAAAGACACCGCCTGTAGGCGTGGCGCAGGTACTTGGACAGATGCAGATGGTATGAACGCCGCCCTCCCTTCGCGGTAATGCGAGGCATGATTGCGAATAGTTGAGGGAATCCGGGAGACTTCCTTACGGCTATACGGCCCGCTAAGGCGCTAGCTGCGCTCAGCGTGAGGTACGCTCGCCAAGCCACGCGAATGGCGGCCATCAAAGAAATCGCGGGCGGCAGCAAGCGCAAACGCTACGGCCTTCTCGCCGGCGTCAAGGTGCGTGACCCAGCGCTGTCGGGTTGCACCATATACTGACGTGACGCCGACACCGTGCGCGGCCAGATGGTTTGCGAAGTCCAATGCGACTTCGGCGGCAACTTCCACGAAGACGATATTTGTGGCGGGCACCGATACGGACAGACCCGGAAGTTTCGACAAACCCTGCGCGAGCGCCTTTGCATTGGCATGATCGTCAGCGAGCCGATCGATATGGTGTTCCAGCGCATAAAGGCCCGCCGCGGCGAGAATCCCTGCTTGCCTCAGGCCGCCGCCCAGCATCTTGCGCAGGCGCTTTGCTTTGACGACCATTGACGCAGGACCAACTAGCACCGATCCTGCTGGCGCGCCGAGTCCTTTGGAAAGACATACGGATATCGTGTCGAACGGGCACGCCAACATGCTGACCGGAAGCCTTAGGGCCACGGCGGCGTTAAATAGCCGGGCTCCATCCAGGTGGCAGGCGAGCCCGTGCCGACGGGCCAGCATCGTTGCAGCATCGGCGTAAGACAGTGATAAAACCTGTCCGCCGATCGTGTTTTCGAGGGTGAGCAGGCGCGTGCGCGCGAAGTGTGGATCATCCGGCTTGATGGCTTCCTCGATGTCCTTGAGCAGTAGCGAACCGTCCGCCTGGTTGTTCAGCGGCTGGGGCTGGATACCGCCCAGCACCGCTGCACCGCCCGCCTCCCAGCGGTAACAGTGGGCATTCTGGCCGACGATGTACTCGTCGCCGCGCTCGCAATGCGCCATGAGCGCGATCAGGTTCGACTGCGTACCCGACGACACGAACAGTGCTGCCTCTTTCCCGAGCATGTCAGCCATCCGTTCTTCAAGCCGCTTTACAGTCGGGTCATCGCCCATAACGTCATCGCCAACTTCGGCCGCGGCAATTGCCGCGCGCATGGCCGGACCTGGCCGGGTAACGGTGTCGCTACGGAAGTCATATCGGACTGTGGTGCTCATGGTATTCCCCTGAATGAGGGCTTCTGTTGGCATTCCGATCACGAACGGCCTATACACAACAGCGAAGAATCTGTTACATAACAGATTTACCCAACCTGATCGCGCTCATGGGAACTGCAGAATCCGTCTTGCCGCGATACAGACAACTCGCGGAACGGCTGTGGAGCAGTATCTTGCCGAAGGAATCGGTTTTGCCCCAGGGCATCTGTTTGGGCAGGCAGGCGCTTATGACGATTGCCTGCGGTTGAACGCCGGCTATCGCTGGACCAACGAACTCGAAGCCGCCGTTGAGCGGCTTGGAGTGCTGGCGAGAATTTCAACCGGTGCTTGGGTGCTAGTGAGAAAGCACTGCGAGCAGCTGGCGAAGCTTGACGACAGCAATCCGGAAGGAAGCACGAGAAGGTCCGTTGCTGGTGCGACAAGCCCGACACGTAGCCTATGCTCGTCAACTTGACAGTGCCGTGCGCCGCGTCCGCCCGACCACGTGGCGTTTTAAAATTGATGCCGCACGCCGAGGAGCACCATGGCTTCCGAATTCTTGCCTGAATCGAGGCCATAGGAGCCGATCGACGCCGTAGCCGCCGTACTGCCCCCTGCGCCATCGGCCGTTCGACCTGACGCCTTCTGGTATGCGGCCAGCGCATACAGGTCGGTACGCTTCGAGAGGGAGTAATCGGCACCCAGGCTGATCTGATTGTAGGTCGCGTCGGTCTGCGCACCGCCATCGCCCTTGGTGAAGTTGTAGCCGACGCCCAGGGTCGTTGCGGGACCCGGTTTGTAGTTCGCGTAGAGCGTAGCGTTATTAAAGTGGGTATTTGCCGACAGCGATCCTTCGCCATATGCCGCGTTGCTGTACGCCGCGCCGAACTGGAACAAACCGAGTTGATAACTCGCGGCCGCGCGAATCATGCTCAAGGACTTCGCCGAAAACAGTCCGCGATTGATACTCGAAAAATAGGGGTTGTCGGTCGTCGGTGCACTAGCGCCCGGTGCGAGCGACACGCCGCTGCTGGCCAACACGAAAGCGTTCGCGAAGTTGGCGTGAAAGTACCCGACCGCAAGATTCAGTGGACCGTTCCCATATGCCACTGCAAGCGCATAGGTCTGACCGCTCGACCCGCTGCCCGCGACCCCGCCGAGCGCATACATCCCTTCCCACTGGAAGCCCGCATAACTCGGGCTCACATACTTCACCGCGTTATTGACGCCGAGACTCGCGTCGTAGTTGTCGAGATCGCCCGGAGTCGCGAACGCCGATCCAAAGACCGCATCCTCGGTCAGCGGTTCGACGAGGTCGACGAGCGGATCGAATTGCCGGCCGAGCGTGACAGTGCCGAACGGGACGCTCGCCAAGCCGACAGTCGCGACGCGCCCGAACTCTCGCCCGTTGTTGTTCAGGGCACCGTTGCTGAGAACGAACCCGTTTTCGAGTTTAAAGACCGCGGAGAGTCCAGCGCCCAGATCTTCCGTGCCCTTCAACCCCCAAGAATTGGCGCTCAGCGTTCCGTTTATCATCTGAAACGCGCTACCCGTGCCGCCATTCGCTTTCGGCTGATTGCTCACGTAGCCGATGGCAGTATCAAGCGCGCCGTACAGCGTCACGCTGCTTTGCGCCTGTGCGGCACTGACCAGCGCACTACACCCAAGCGCAACCAGGAATTTTATCTTCATCTTTTTACTCGTCAGTTGAATTGAAACGGTATCTTCGAGATGCGGCTGCGTCTTCACCATCCCCGGAATCTCACCATTGTTCGAGAATCTCGCGCGACCCTGTCTGTACGACCGTGTAATGATCGTGCCGGGCGGCAGTCGGGCATGCGAGCGCCGCGAGCTCTTCCCCCAGACGGGCGATATTGCGTGTCGTCCGACTTTCGTCGAGCAGTAACGCGGGCGTGGCCAGATATCATCCGGTCGGGAATACGTTCAATGCCTAGCGCGCGGTAAAGCCACCGTCGAGCACGAGGTCGGCACCGACCGCGAACGAGCTCTCGTCGCTAGCCAGAAAAAGTGCGCCGTAGGCGATTTCGCGTGCGTCGGCGACGCGCATGATCGGCGCCCATGACGCCTGAGCTGCGGCGGTCTTCGCCGGGTCAAGGCTGTTGTCGACTTCCGCCTGCAACAGCGGCGTGCGCGTAATGCCGGGACACAGCGCGTTGACGCGAATATTGTGGCGGATCAGGTCGAGTGCGATCGATTTTGTGAACATCATTACCGCGCCCTTGCTGGCGTTATATGCCGGCGACTCAGGGACCGCGACGATGCCCATCTCCGAGCCGAGCGTCACGATTTTGCCGCCGCCGCGCTCGATCATCTTAGGCACCGCATGCTTGACCATAGTGAACATGCCCTTGACGTTGGTGGTCAGAACCGCATCCCACTCGTCCTCGGAAAGTTGCTCGACCGGCATCACACTGGTAATGCCAGCGTTACACACGAGGATGTCGAGACCACCATGCTCATCGACCGCGCGCTCTACCATGCGCCCGGCATCCGCCATCGAACGGACGTCGCCTGCGCAACCGGACACCTTGCCGTATTGCGTCAGCTCGTCTACCGCTGTGGCGAGAGACGCCGCATTGATGTCAGTGATCACGACATGTGCTCCCTCCTCGGCGAACAATTGCGCAATCGCCTTACCTATGCCCGACGCGCCGCCAGTAATCAGCGCGCTCTTGCCATTCAGTCTGCCCATCACAATTCTCAGGTTGGTTGCTACAAGCCACGAAGAGACGTCTGCGTGGCGAAGAAATTTTCAGACCGCCTGGTTGCTGCTACCGAGCGCCTTGCCGGCACCGCGTGTTGTTGCCGAGCTGGCCGGCAATTCGTCGAGCGATTTGATTTCGACATCGACCATTTCCGGGATCGCGTCGCCTTCGATGAAGAGCACCGCGCCCAGGCGATAGAACGCTGGCGAGCCGCGACGCTTCAGTTGCCGGCCCCAGGCCGCGGCGAGGACGATCACGGCCACGACAATCCACGGGAAAGCGGTCAACGGCGCGGCAGGCCACGGATGAACGTTCAGCCAGATCGCCGCAAGGAAAATGACGTTAGAGATGACGGGAAATGCGACATGCAGTAGCAGCGAAAACTCCTGGCGATAGCGCTTCCACATAAATACAGGCAATGCGACGTTAGTGAGGATCAGAATGGGCAACATGCCGAGCGACGACAGATAGCCGAGATTGCCGAACGCGGACATCGGGTCCCACCACAACCCTGCACCAATCCCCACCACGAGGGTCAGGATCGAGTATACGATAATCGCCACGTGAGGCGTCTTGTGCTTCGGATGAGTACGGCCGAGCGCCTTGTGAAGCAGCCCATCGCGGCCCAATGAGTACAGCACGCGGAAATTGGCGGTATGGATGGCAAGCACGACAGCGACAATTGCAGAGACGGCCGCGAGATCGACGAGATTGCCGTATACGTGCCCAAGATAGCGCACGGCGAGGTCGTGGATCGGCTCCTGAGAATTGGCAAGCTTGTCCATGTGCGCCGAGCCGTAGCCGACCACGATCGAATACATCGCGAACGTGAACCACAAACCAGCGAGCACCACGGATCCAATCAGCGCGATCGGCAGATTGCGGCGCGGATTACGACATTCCTCCGCAACGGTCAGGCACGATTCGAAGCCGAAAAATGCCATGACGATAAAGACGAATGCCTGCCCGATACCGCCGAACCCCTGATCCGCGTGCATCGGTGAGAAGCTTTCCGGCACCTGACCGGCGTCGCCACCCTTGATCACGATGACGATCAACAGGCCGCCCACTACCACGACCTCGGCGATCAACAGCGCAACGTCAAATTGCATCGACGCATGAACTGAATACCAGGCGAGAATGCCGACCAGGACTACGACGCCGATCATCAACGCCCACCACGGCACCGTGATGCCGAAGTCGTTCCGAAGTGCATTGCTGAGAAAACCGCCGAACAGATTGGTGTTGATCGGGCTTTGCAGCGCGTACGCAAACAGCATCAGCATGCCGGCTGCAAATCCGGCCTCGCGTCCAAGACCCAGCGTAATGAACTTGTAGAAGCCGCCCGCCGACGTGACACGCTTGGCGAACTCCGCGATCGTCAGCGCCATTAGCGCAATCCCCGCGGTGCCCATCACGAACACAAATGGCGAAGATACGCCGGCCTTGCCGCCGATCAACGCCGATATGAACATCACGCCGATGGTCGGCGAGATAAACGCGAGCGACATGCCCATCGCACTGATCAATCCCAACGCGTTGCGCTTGAGGCCGTCGGCCTGTGCACCCGCGCTCACCTCTTTCGTATTCATCGAATCGCTCCAGTCAGGTCAACTTGAGCGCATCGTAGGTGGCCACAAAAATGCGATCCAATGCCGAAATTTGATCACGCGATGCTGCGCGGGCATGGCGTTATCGCTCCTGCTTACGACTTATCCGGATAGGGACGAACGAAGACCGCGCGACCAGACCTGCCGATCGCAGTGACTTATTGCAGTGACTTATTGCGGCGACTCAGGCAGCAGCCGACTGAACCGCATACGTAGCGGAAGTGGCCGTCAGAACTTCCCAGAGTGCTTCGGCGCTGCTGGGCAAGCGAGCGCGTGGACGGAACAGCGTAATGTCGACGTCGAGATCCCATTCGGAAGAGCCCGCGCGCACCAGCACCCCCGATTCGAGTTCGCGACCGACCTGGCTCTTCGGCAGCCACGCAAGTCCGCGCCCATCGCGCACCATCGAGTTCAACACGCCGGCGAGCGGGGAGGCGAAGACGCGGTCGAGCCGATTAGCTGGCAGCGAGGTACGCAACAAGTTCTCGACCGCGCGGCCGATGGCAGATGTTTCGGCGTACGCCAGGTACCGGCAGCGATGCACAGACGCACTGTCCAGCGAATCAAGCGGCTCATTGTCGACGCCGGGCAGCGACAACGGCAACAAGCGGTCGAAGCCAACGCGATAGGCAAGAAAGTGTTTGGGGTCGAGGCCAATATCGACTGAAGGATGCGTGTGGCACAGCATGAAGTGGCTCATGCCCTGCAGCATCATCTGCACACACGCGTTCGCATGGCCGGTATCGAGCCGGAACTTCAGCACTTCCCCCGTCTTTTCAGAAGCGCTAATCCACTGGGGGAAAAATGTCAGCGAAAGGCTATGTGTCGCGACAAACTTGACCGTACTGGCGAGTCCCTCCGCTGCCGCACGCAACTCGTCGCGCCCCTGGTAGAGTTGGCGGGCCACCTCTTCAGCAATATCGCGGAACCGTTCACCCGCCGCAGTCAGCGCAATCGGCTGCGCGTTGCGATCGAGCAACGTGACGCCAACCCACTCTTCCAGCATCTTGATGCGCCGGCTGAACGCCGGCTGCGTCATGAAACGCAGCTCGGCGGTGCGCGAAAAATTACGCGTGGCCGCCAGGGTCAGCAAATCTTCAAGCCATTTCAGTTCCATGGATAGAAATCAGCCGTTCCGATCAAGGAAAAAACCCGCGCCTATGAAGGCGTGATCGCCGCAGGCAGATATAAGTTGAAGCAACTATTGTACCGGGCGAAATGCGTCGGATACTGGACGCCGGCGGTCCATCGCGGTGCATGAACGCGCTCGTTGCCGTCGTTGAGCGAGCTGGCGCACCGCAAACAGGCGCAAGCGCGGGTCAGCGCCGACGCCGGGACAAGTGGAACTCGGTAGTCAGCAGCTTTTGCAGCTTCACGGTGTCAGTCCACGCCGGAGGCCGTTTGCCGCGCACGTCATTCGCGCCCCCGCTTGCGCCGTTCACGCCGCTTCCAGCGCCGGCAGCAGCGAGGGAATGCTCGCGAGGAAAGCGCGCACGTGCATGGCAATCACGGCGTCGGTCGGCGTGGTGTTGTCGTTGGAATAGATGCGCCGGCGGATTGCGAGGTGCGATACCGCTCCATGCAGGAGCCAGCCAACCTCGGTCAGATGCGCCGGATCGGCGGGTACGCTGCGGCTCAATTCGTGAGCCGCCTCAGTGACGATGATCTCGAGCGCATGCGTCACGACCGCATTGGTGTAGGTCGGCGCCATCTCGAGGCCTTCAAGCGAGGAATAAAGAAACAGCCTCAACCACCGCCGGGTCAGCAACGTATCGTAGTACTCACGATAAAACGTGTTGAGTCTGCTTTCGATCGGCACACTGCGGTCTTTCAATTGAATGAACCACATTGCCTTGAAAGTCCCGGCTATCTCCCGCTTGTAAACCTCGTCGATCAACTCGGCCTTGCTGGAAAACAGGCTGTACAGCAAACGCTGCGAAATACCGCATGCATCGGCGATCGCACGGGTCTGCGCATTCAGCCCGTGCTCGGAGAAATACTCGGCGGCCTTGGCCAGCACACGCGCCTGACGCTCGGCACGCGGCAAGCGCTGCGGCGCCTTTTTCATCGGTCGCCTGACGGCAGCCTGAACCGTTCCTGTCCCACCACCCAGCTGTGCAATATCTTTGGGTTTGGCCTTCATGACGCTCCCTGTGCCTACTGATTTCCGAAAATACGTCTTCACATGACGACTTATGGTTTGATAAAGTATATCGTCGTTGGGGCGAAAGGCAGGCTTTGCCTGCCACCCGGCGTACCCCTGCATTATCTCAGGCCGGCGGTCTTCATTCCCATCAGTGGATGGGTAGCGGACCGCTGCGGGCAACGCTCCGTGTTCGGCGCCGCCGTCACCAGGCGTTTGCCGTTCGACATTGAAAGCGGCGCCGCTTTACGAACGCGCAGCGCCGAAGGCCTTCACCACGTTGACCCAATACGTCGCGCCGGTGGCCAATGCGTCATCGTTGAAGTCGTAGTGCGAGTTGTGCAATGGAGCGCCGGGTTCGGGTCCATCCACGCCCATCCACACATAGGCGCCGGGTCGTACCTGCGCCAGGAAGGCGAAGTCTTCCGATGCCATCGACGGCTTGCAATCGAGCGCAACCGCCTCGATGCCCACGGTCGCACGCGCCGCGTCGACCGCGATAGCGGCTTCCGCCTGCGCGTTGATCGTCGCGGGATAGCCGTAGTGGTAAGTCAGGGCCGCTTCGGCGCCATGCGCCCGAGCCGTCAGCGTGCCGATCTCTTCCAGCAACGCACGGATTCGCGCCTGCACGTCGGCAGAGAAGCAGCGCACGGTGCCGCGGATCAAGGCTCTGTCGGGCAGCACATTCCATGCTTCGCCGCCGTGAATCTGCGTAACGCTGACGACACAGGCTTCCTTCGGCGGAATGCGTCTGCTGACGATAGTCTGCAGCGCGATGACGACATGACTCGCGCAAACCAGCGCGTCGATTCCCTCTTCCGGCATTGCCGCGTGCGAGCCTTTGCCGTCCACGAGAATCTCGAAGGTATCGAACGAAGCCATCATGGGTCCACTGTTGATCACGAAATGGCCGAGCGGCAAACCGGGCCAATTGTGCAGACCGAATACCGCATCACATGGGAAACGCTCGAAGAGTCCGTCCTCGACCATCACGCGCCCGCCGCCGGCCACCTCCTCCGCGGGTTGGAAGATCACGTGCAGCGTGCCGTGCCAGCCGGTATCCCGGCTTAACGACGCAGCCGCACCCAGCAGCATCGCCGTATGACCATCGTGTCCGCACGCATGCATCTTGCCCCGGTGCTGGGAGCGGTGCGCAAATTCGTTGCACTCGATCATGGGTAGCGCATCCATATCCGCGCGCAGGCCGAGCGACGGACCGCTGCCTCTTGTCAGCGTTCCAACGACGCCCGTTTTGCCCACGCCCTCGGTCACTTCAAAACCATAGTCGCGCAGTACGGACGCCACCATCCGCGCTGTGGAGATTTCTTCGAAGGCGGTCTCGGGGTGCGCATGCAATGCACGCCGCCACGTCACCATCCTGTCGACCAGTTCAGAGTCAATCATTGATCACCTCACAGACAAACCGCGGCCAGCGAATAGCATTGGGCCTCCCGCGGTGTGAAAAAATTCTCAGGTGCTTCAGTCAGCCGGGCAAAACGGTGCCGGCGCAAGAAACACGGATTCCTGATGCACCAGATAGGGCAGAATGCGCGGCGTGAAAGCTTGCCAGCGCGGATCAGCGGCGAGCTTGGCGCGCTGCGCGGCGCGATGCGCGTAATCGTCGTAGCCCCAGCAGAACACGATCGAGTTCAACGTGCCGGAATCTTTCGTCCAGCACCCTTTGAGCCGCGCGTACTGACTGATGATCTCAAGCCCTTCGCGCTCGTAGATTCCAAGAAACTCACCCACCTTCCCGGCTGTAATCTGATAAGTCCGCATTTCGACCAGCATGTTTGGCCCCTGCTTGAATTCAAACGTTATGAATGACGCCCGCCGCCCGAGCCACCGCGCCGGCCGGCAGGTCCGCACCGCTTTGCCGGCTAGAAGCTGTGCCGGATGCCCACGCGCAACGCAACCTGACTGGCCGTCGACGACGGCGACAGGTAAGTCAGGTCCGCCACCGCCGCGTGCCCGGTCGAATCGATGCCGCTGGCGCGTTGCCACGCGACGATCAGATAGGTAAAGGTACGTTTGGAAAACTGGTACTGCGAACCCGCTGCCACCTGGTTGTAATGCGCGTGAGGCGAGGATGTGTAGTCGTAGGTGAGACCGGCCATGACGGCAGGAGTAAAGCGATGGCTCACGAACGCTTCGTACGAAGCGAGCGTCGCTGAACCCTGAAACGAGGTGCTCGTCGTCGCGACTGCGTTGCTAAAGCGGGTGTTGGTGTAAAGCGCGCCTAGCGTCGTCGCGCCGAACTGATAGTTGCCGCCTGCTCCGAACGTCTGCATGCTGTGAGCGGTGGCGTAGCCGCTGTAAATCGGATTCGTCACCGGGTTCGTGAACGCCTGGCCGGCGGTGGCGCCCGTTGTGCCGTCAAACCGCGTCACTGCCGGATTGTTGACGTAGAGATACGCGGCGGCCAGCTTGAGCGGGCCATTCGCATAGCTCAGACCGAAGCCGTACTGCCGCGACGAACCGACCGAGCCCGCCACCCCGCCAAAGCTATATAGCGCGCCGGCTGTGACTCCGTGGTAGGTCGGGCTGATGTATTTGACGGTATTGCTGACCGGATACGTGCCCCAGATTCCGTCGACGTCGCCCGCATGCGACGATAGCGAACCGCCGAACGACTGCGCGGAGGTGAGCGCCTGCAGATTCGTCACCATGAAGTCATACTGCCGGCCAAGACGCACGCTGCCGTAGTTGCCGGACAATCCGACATAAGACTGACGCCCAAACAGCCGGCCGTTATATCCGAACTTGCCGCTGTTCATATCGAAACCGCTCTCGAGCTGGAAGATCGCGGTCGTGCCGCCCCCCAGATCCTCGCTGCCGAGCAGCCCGAACTTGCTTCCGCCCAGCCCGCCACTGAAGGTCTGGTAATTGGCATGGCCGCCCTGATTGTTCGTGTAGGTAATGCCGTCGTCCGCG
The DNA here is from genome assembly GCF_046535245.1 of Paraburkholderia sp. SIMBA_030. Taxonomy (NCBI): domain Bacteria; kingdom Pseudomonadati; phylum Pseudomonadota; class Betaproteobacteria; order Burkholderiales; family Burkholderiaceae; genus Paraburkholderia; species Paraburkholderia sp. SIMBA_030. The sequence goes on along the minus strand of NZ_JAWRXB010000032.1, from coordinate 19,590 downwards.
ACGCCGTATAGCGTCACGCTGCTTTGCGCATGCGCCGTTTCTGCCAGAAATCCCAATGCCATTAGTACAACTATGATTTTGTTCATGAAATTTCCCGTCGAATGAAAAATGGATTTGATCAAAGGTTGAACTACCGAACGAACAAGGTTGCTACTGGAACGGCTTGTACTCCGCGCGGAATGCGGCTCACACCGGGCTCGGAACGATCACCGGCTCGCCGCTACCGAAAAGCGGCACCCGATCTGCGCGCAGCCGGGTGCCGCTGTCACAGCGCGGTCTATCAGGCCACGTGCCCAATCACAAACCCGACCAGCAAACCGATCAGCCCCGAACCTGCGCCGACCAGCCAGATCCGTATGCCCCGCGTCGCGCCGGCTTGACGCGTGGCCGCGGGCGAGAGCATTTGGAGAGGCTCCTGCCGTCGAAGGTCTTCGGCCAGATGGCTGCTATCTGGCGATTGTTGCGGCGCCGGCGTCGGCTGCGCGCTTTCCATGGGTTCCGCGGGTACTCCGGCGTCCTGCTCGATGTGCTGCTTAAGCGCGCCAAAGAAAGCCTCGAGGTTTTTCCCCGCTGCGGACTGAATCAAGCGTGATCCCACGCTCATCAGCTTTCCACCGATTTCGACATCAGCGTCGTACACCAGCACGGTGGTTCCGGCCTGCGGTTCGAGTTGCACGCGCGCCGTCACCTTTGCAAAGCCGACCGCGCCGGCGTTGCCGGTTCCGACGATCGTGTAAGCCCTGGGCGGATCGAGGTCCGACAGCTCCACATTGCTTTTGAAAGTCGCCGCGACCGGGCCCACGCGAATCTGCACGGTCGATTCGAAATGCCGGTCGTCGAGCATCGCAAGCGATTTGCATCCCGGCAAACACGCCTCGAGTACGGCAGGATCGTTCAGCGCGCGCCACACCGTTTCAGGCGCAGCCGGCAACACGCATTGATCAGCTAGCTTCATCGTCCTGCCTCAGTTCCCGTACAGTTTGAACAGCGCCTGGGTACCGCTACGCGCGTGGCCTTCTTCAGCCAGTTTCCCGTACAGACCTCGCACGAGTTGCAGACCCGGCAATTCGCGCCCCATGTGCGCTGCTTCCTCGTGCGCAATTTTCATATCCTTGATGAAATGCTCGATGAAGAAGCCAGGCGCAAAGTCACCCTTCGCGATGCGCGGCCCCATGTTGTTCAGTTGGAACCCTCCCGCCGCGCCGCCGCCGATCGCGTTGAGCACGGTCTGTGCGTCGAGCCCGGCGCTCTGCGCGTAGGCCAGCCCTTCGCAGACGCCGAGTATCGTCGAGGCGATGACGATCTGATTGCACAGCTTGGTGTGCTGACCGGCGCCCGGCCCGCCTTGCAGCACGATGTTGGTCCCGAGGCAGCGCAGCACGGGATCCACCTGCGTGAGCACGCCGGCGGCGCCGCCCACCATGATCGACAGGCGTCCTTCGCGCGCGCCGATGTCCCCGCCGGAGACCGGCGCGTCGAGCATATGCACGCCGCGTGCCGCGGCTTGTGCAGCCAACTCCTCGGCCAGTTGCGGACTCGAGGTGGTCATGTCGATCAGCACCGCATCGCGCCGCGCGTGCATGATGAGACCGTCGTCGCCCAGATACAGCGCGCGCACGTCAGCCGGTGTGCCGACGATCGTGATCACGATGTCGGATGCTTCGGCCAGCGCTGCAGGACTCGCCTGCCACGACGCACCCGCCTCGATCAGCGGCTCGGCCTTGGCGCGTGTACGGTTGTAGACGTGCAACGGATAGCCCGCCGCGGCGAGCCGCCCCGCCATCGAGGCGCCCATGATGCCGAGGCCGATAAAGCCGATAGCGGGTTTGCTTACAGGTTGATTCATGATGATCGGATAAAGTTAGTGTTTGTCGCGCAACAGATCGCGCAACATCATGGGTGTCAAAGGATGGCGGTCCGCAACGGCGCCGAACGGCGCGAGCGCGTCGTTCACCGCGTTGGTCAACGCGCCGAGCGCTCCCATCACGCCGCCTTCGGCCATCCCTTTGATGCCCGCGGCGGTCGCGCGGCTTGGCGTATGCAATGGGATGATCTCGAGATTGGGCAATTCCGCCGACGTGGCGATCATGTAGTCGGCCAGCGAGCCGGTCAGATTCTGTCCCGTTTCGTCGTATCGCACATGCTCGAACAGCGCGCCGGACAGGCCCATCGCCACCGCGCCATGCTGCTGCCCTTCCACCACGGTGGGATTGAGCAGCGTGCCGCAGTCTTCGGCGATAACGTAGCGCGCGATGCGGATCGCACCGGTGGCTGTGTCGAGCTCGATCTCGCATCCGTGCGCCGAATTCGAATACGTCATGGCCGGCGGATCGTAGGTAAGGTGAAACTCCAGGCCGGGCGTCAGGCCTTGCGGCAGTGAGGTGGGGTCCATATAAGCGCGCTGCGCCACGTCAGCGAGCGTCAGACCCGCATCGACCCAGCCGTCGCCGCTGCGGTGTTCGACTCGTGCTTCCACCAGACGCAGCGAGTCCGCATCCGGCAAGCCGAGGCAACCGGCGGCGATCGAGAGGACTTTGCGGCGGGCGTCGAGCGCGCACAGGTAGAGCGCACCGCCACCTGCCGTGCCGCTGCGGGCGCCGCGGCTGCCCATGCCGTATGGCGCGACGTCGGTGTGGCCCAGATGAATCCGCACGCTCGACGGATGAACACCAAGACCCTCGGCCACCGCGTTCGCCATCGCACTCTCATAGCCTTGTCCACTGGGACCCAGACCCACCGACGCATTCACGACGCCGCTGGGTTCGATACGAATCCAGCTAGCCTCATGTCCCGAGCCGGGAATGCCAGCCGACTTGTAAAAGCGCGAACCGTAAGTGGTGGGTTCGACGACGTTGCACAGGCCGAGTCCGAGGAAGCGGCCGGCCGCACGCGCAACCCGTTGACGTTCGCGAAACGCCGGGTAATCGAACGCCGCCACCACCGCCTCGAATGTTTGCGAAGGCGTGATGTCATGCAGTAGTTCGCCGGTCGCCGTGCGATACGGCAACTCCTCCGGAGTCAGCAGGTTGCGGCGGCGCACGTCGACAGGGTCCAGCTTCAACTCGCGTGCAATCGCCTCCATCGTGCCTTCCATGACCCAACTGGTGATGGACATCGGCGCGCGCATCGGCGCGTTGCCGCATTTGTGGCTGAGCACGACCTTCACATCGAACGCGTAGTCCTGCAGACGGTACGGTCCGCTCAGCACCATCGCGACGACGCGCGCGAGATAGTTCGCCGGAAAGAAGCAGTAAGCGCCGAAGTCTTCGCGAATCTCCAGATCGAGTGCGAGCAGCGTGCCGTGCTCATCGACGGCAGCGCGCGTGCGGCAAAAGTCCTCGCGCGAGTTAGCCGCAGCGGTCAGGTTCTCGATACGATCCTCGCGCCAGCGCACAGGCCGCTTCAAATGGCGCGCGAGCGCCGCGACGGTCAGCTCTTCGCGGTACAACGCGATTTTCTGACCGAACGACCCGCCGACATCAGGCGAAATCACCGTTACCTGCGACTCGCTGAGTCTCAGCCGCTGCGCCAGTTGCGTTCGCAAAGGATGCGGAACCTGCGTGCCGATATGGAACGTCAGATGGTCGCGCCCGGCGTCCCACACCGCCGCGCAACCGCGCGTTTCGATTGGCACGTGGGTCTGGCGCTGCTGCTGGAACGTCGCTTCGACCACCCGGTAAGCCTGCTTTCCGGCGCTTTGCGGGTCGCCATGCGAGTAGGTCTGGTGCGACACGAGGTTGCCGGGCACGTCAGGGTCCACCTGCGGAGCATCCGCGTGCAATGCCTGCCACATGTCGGTTACCGCGGGCAACGCCTCGGACTCGACCGCGACCTGTTCCGCGGCGTCTTCAGCGAGGTAGCGATCGGAGGCCACCACACAGGCCACGAGATCGCCCTGAAAGCGCACTGTCTCGATCGGCATCGCCGCGAATTCGACCGGCAGCAGTCCGTCGATGGGCGCGGCGACACGCATTGGCGTGGTCCACTGCGCCAACTCCCGGCCCGTGACGACGGTTACGACGCCAGGCATGGCCGCCGCCGCCGCGGTATCCACCGAGACGATCCGCGCGTGCGCGTGAGGCGAGCGAACAAAGCATACGTGCAGGGCGCCCGCGATTTCGACGTCGTCGAGATACCGGCCATAACCCGTTAGCAGACGATAATCTTCGGTGCGCGGCACCGGCTTGTTGAGATAACGAAACGAGTGCTCAGACATCGGCTGTCTCTCCACGCATGCGGCTCGCCGCGAGCAGAATTGCCCGCACAATGTTCTGGTAGCCGGTACAGCGGCACAGGTTGCCGGAAAGCACTTCGCGCACCTCGGTCTCGGTCGGGTCTGGATGCTCCCGCAGATAGGCCTCGAACGTCATGACGATGCCCGGCGTGCAAAAGCCGCACTGCAGACCGTGACACTCGTGCAGCGCGCGCTGAAGCGGCGAGAGCCGGCCATCCTGCGCGACGGCCTCGATAGTCGTGAGCCGCGCGTCTTCCATCTGTACCGCGTAGGTCAGGCATGAGCGCGCGGGGCGGCCGTCGATCAACACAGTGCATGCGCCGCATACGCCATGTTCGCAACCGACGTGCGTGCCGGTCAAACGGCAGTCTTCACGAAGCGCATCTGACAGCAGCTTGCGGGGCTCGCACACCACGTCGTGACGCGCACCGTTCACATTGAGATAAATGGCTTTTTTTTCCATGAGTCACTTAAAGGTCTTGCTGACGGTCAGCCGTCACGCGTCGCAACGCTCGGGCCGTTAGCGCCTTCACGAGGTCGCGCCGGTAAGCGGCGCTGACGTCCTGCTGGTCGAGCGGATCGATGGCGTCCGCCACTGCCTCGGCGATGCTGTCGAGAGTCAGCGCATCGGCCGTCGCGCCGACGAACGCGTCGGCCACGCCTTCCGGCGCGAGCGGCACATCCCCAACGCCGCCGACGCCGATACGCAAGCGGGAGAATCTGTTGTCGTCGAGCACCGCGGTCACCGCACAGGCCGCAATCGCGAAATCGCCATGCCGCCGGCTAAAGGCTTCAAATGCGTGCCGCTCGCGAGGCAGCACCACCGGAAAGCGCACCGCGCGAATAATTTCTTCGGCGGCGAGATCGGTGGTCATCACCGCGATGAGAAATTGCGCCGCCGGCACCTCGCGCGTTCCGTCCGGTCCGGCAATCTCGATACGCGCCCCGAGCGTGCTTGCGATAAGCGGCATCTGCGCGGCCGGATCGGCATGCGCAAGACTTCCGCCAAGCGTGCCGCGCTGTCGAATCGCGTAATGACCGATCGTCGCGGCGGCTTCCGCAAGTACCGGGCAGGCGGCGCGCACGATGCTGCTCGTGGCGACCGCGTGATGGCGCGTCATTGCACCGATCACGAGCGTGTCGGCCTCGCGGGTGATGCCCGCGAGTTGCGGCACCGCATTGAGATCGACGACATGTGCCGGCTGCGCAAAGCGCATGTTCATCATCGGTGCAAGGCTTTGTCCTCCAGCGATGACCTTGGCGTCGAATCCATGCAGCGCAAGAAGCGACAGCGCCTCATCGAGCGTGCGAGGCCGGTGATACGAGAATACAGCGGGTTTCATGCGTTATGCGCCTTCAGGTTCACGCCGCTCGTCTGGTCGAAGATGTGCAATCTGCGGCGGTTGACCGCCAGGGTTACGCGTTCGCCGACCTTGCACGCGCGCTCCTTGTCGACACGGAAAAACATTGACCGGCCCGCACACTGCATGCCGATGAATTGATCTGAACCCACCGGCAGCAACGACGCGATGTCGCCCGTCAGCGCGCAGTCCGTCGCGTCACCATGCTCGTCGATATCCTCGGCACGGATGCCGATCGATACAGCCCGACCACTGCACCCCGCGAGGCTGCGCTGAACGTCTCGATCGAGCGCGAGAGAAAAATCGCCGCAGCGGAAATGCAAGCCGTTATCGCCTTGCATCAGCAGGCCATCAATCAAGTTGATCGGTGGACTGCCGAGGAAATTCGCGACGAATTTATTCGCGGGACGCTCGTAAATGTCGTCGGGCGTGCCGATCTGCTGCACCACGCCCTGGCGCATCACGACGATGCGGTCGGCAAGCGTCAGCGCTTCCGCCTGGTCATGGGTGACGTACACGAAGGTCGTCTGCATCGACTGGTGTAATGCCTTGATGTGCGCTCGCATCGACACACGCAACGCCGCATCGAGGTTCGAGAGCGGTTCGTCCATCAAAAAGACAGCGGGCTGGCGCACCATCGCGCGCCCGAGCGCGACGCGCTGGCGTTGCCCGCCCGACAGTTGCCCTGGCCGCCGGTCCAGCAGATGAGTGATCTCCAGCGACTCGGCCGCCGCCCGCACCCTGGTGTCGACCTCCTGCCTGGGATGCTTGCGCATTCGCAGACCGAATGCGATGTTGTCGTACACAGTCTTGTTCGGATACAGCGCATAGCTCTGGAACACCATCGCCACATCGCGCTGGTGCGCCGGCAAGCCGTTCACTTCGGTATCGTCGAACCGCAAGCTGCCTTGCGTGACTTCTTCGAGTCCTGCGATCATGTTGAGCGTCGTCGACTTGCCGCAGCCGGACGGTCCGAGAAGGACGAGAAACTCTTTGTCCCTGATCCGCAGGTCGAGGTTGTCCAATGCGACATGCCCGTTCGCATACCGCTTGCCCACCTGCTGAAATTCAATTTGAGCCATGACGTCTCCCGTTATCCCTTTACCGCACCCGCGGTCAGACCCGACACGATGTAGCGCTCGAACACCACCGCGATGATCACCGGCGGCACGATCGCGACCACGCCGGCCGCATTGATGAATGAAAAGCTCGTGGTGAAATCGGATGTGAACGACGCGACGATGATCGGCACCGTCTGCGATGCAGCGGTCTGCGTAAACATCAATGCAAACAGGAACTCGTTCCAGCTCGTCAGGAATGTGAAGAGGATGACGGCAACGAGCGAAGGTAGCGCGAGCGGCAGAAATACCTTCAGCATCGTCTGGATTCGCGAGCATCCGTCGACCCGCGCCGCCTTGTCGAGTTCGTCGGGCAGCGATTCGAAATAACTGAGCAACATGAAGACGCTGAACGGGATCGTGATCGCCAGGTAGGTGACGATCAGCGCTCCGACACTGTCGAGCAGTCCGAGTTTGCGCACGAACAGGAAGAACGGCACGACAAGCGCGATATCGGGAATCACGCGTGTGGCAAGCATGAAATACACCGACAGATCGCGGCCGATATAGCGGATCTTGGCCATCGCATAAGCGGCGGGAACGCTGACGAGCAGGTTGAGCACCACCACCGCTGCAGCGACCACGAGGCTGTTACGCAGCGCGGGCAGCAGGTATTGCGCCGTGGACGGGATAAACGCCGCATTGACGTCGTCCGACGCTGTTCCGAAGCTCGCCGCGACGATCGCCTTGAAGCTCGAAAGCGCCGGCGGATGCGGAATCCAATGCGGCGGAATAGACGTAATGTCCGCTTCGCGCTGTAGTGAGGACGACAGCAGCCAGGCGACCGGTGCCAGCACATACAGCAACATCAGGACCGACCCGGCAAGAAGCACAAGGCGCTTGATAACGAGAGAAGATGACATCGGCTAGATCCTCTTGCCGAGCAGGCGAATGATGACGTACGACATCGCGAATGTGGCGAGCGCGAGCACATAGGCGACCGCCGCACCCGTACCGAACGACAGATTGCGGAATGTGTCGGCGTAGATGTGCCAGGACAGTACGTGCGATGCGTCAGCCGGACCACCCTCTGTCAGGATGAAGAAGAGGTCGAAGTGCCGCACCGCCATCATGGCCTCGTAGATCATCACGAGCATGAATCCCGGACGCATGGCCGGCAGCGTCACGTGCACAAAACGATGCAGCACGTTGGCGCCGTCAACGCGCGCCGCGGCGTACAGGTCCGACGGAATGGACTTCATCGTGACCAGCAGCAGGATGGTCGCGAGCGGCACTTCCTTCCAGACAAACGCGTTGCAGATGAGCGCCAGCGTTTTGTGCGTGTCGCCCAACCACACCATGTACTGGCCGATCACGCCAAGCTGCATCAGCAGTCCGTTTAGCGCGCCGTATCCCGAGTCGTAGATCCATTTCCACATCAGGCCGTCGACGACATAGGGAATCGCCCATGGAATCAGCAATGCCGTCGACAGGATGCGTCGGCCGGGAAACTCCTGATTCAGCAGCAGCGCAAACAACGTTGCGATGACCATGATCGCGAGGACCGACACGACGGTGAACCACGCCGTGCGCTTCACGGCGGCCCAGAACATCGGGTCGCGGAAGGTCTGGACATAGTTGCCGAGACCGACGAACGAGCCGCTGTTCGCGCGCGTCAAGTGGATGTCGAACAGGCTGATCCAGAACGAGTATAGGATCGGGAACACGGCGACCGCGAACAGCACCACCATCATCGGAGCCAGAAGCAGCATCGCGCTGCGTTGATCCGAGGTCGCGACGGCGTGTCTCGCGGTCCAGCGGCGACCCAACGTTTGAATACTCGTATCCATCTCAGGCCTTGCTCAGTGCTGTCCACTTCTGAGCGGACGACTTCAACGCGTCGGCCACGCTGGACTGACCGAGAATAGCGGACTGCCATGCCGTGCCGTTGGTCTCGTCCCATTCCCCGAACCAGCGCGTGATCACGTCCTTCTTGCGAGCCAGGTCCTGCTGTTTCTGGAACATCGAAAAGTCGCCGTACTTCTCATACGCGGTATGGACTTCCGGATCGTTGAAGAGCGGCTTGACGCCGAATGCCGTGCCCGTATCCAGGAACATCGCTTTCTGGAACGCATATTGGCCGTCGAACCGGCCGCCAAACGCCTCGATGAGGCGTGCCGCCTCCGCGGCCCGCGTCTTGTTGGCGCCAGCGGCGGCGCTCATTGCATGCATCCGCATCCACGCGACGGTGGCATGTGAACCGTTCGGGCCGGCCGGCATCAACGCCTGCCTGATATGACCGGCGACCCGCGACTGCCGCGGGTCGTTGAGCGCCTGGATGCGGTAGCGCGGCAACAGCGCGAATGCGTGATTGCCCGAGGCGACGGCCTTGAAACCGTTCAGTTCGCCGAGCTCGACACAGGCAGGCGACACGATCTTGTGCCTGTTGACCGCATCGGCAACCCATTGCAGCGACGTGACCGCTCCGTGCTTCGGATCGTCCATCACCGCCCTGCCGCCGTCGTCGACAAAGCGGCCGCCGTTGGAGAACACAAGCGATGACATGAACTCGATCAGCCAGCTTTCTCGCGCCATCGACAGCATCAGCGGGTACTGCGACAAGCCTGCATTCTTGATCTTCAGCGATTGCGCAACCAGTTCGTCCCACGTTGCGGGCGGCGCCGCAATGCCAACCTTGGCCAGCTTGTCTGCATCGTAGAGAAACGCCATGTAGTCGGTGTAGTAGGTGAGGCCGTACTGACGCCCCTTGTAGCGCATCGATTGCGTGCAGAAATCCTGCACTTCGCCGTTGTACGCGAGAAGCCGCGGAAACCCGTCGAGCGGTGCGAGCCAGCCCGCGTCGGCCCACTCGGGCAGCCAGCCGTCCGACACCCACAGCACATCGATCGGCGCCTGACCGACAAATTTCGTCACCATCGCCTCGCGATACTGGGCGAACGGGAGATTGTTGTAGTTGACGTTCAGCCCCGATTCCTTCTGAAACGACACCAGCATGCGTTTCACCGTATCAACGCCGGCCGACCAGGTGTGGAGATTCACGCTGTCGGCAGCGAGGGCGCGCGACATTCCGCCCAGCAGACCCGAAGCGGCGAGTCCCGCGCCCGCCGACAGTTGTAGAAATCGACGACGACCATTCCCGACCCTCTTCACGTTACTCATGGCTTCGCTCCGACCGCCTGCGCGGCGCTGTTCACATTGGCGTAGCCGCTGGTTCGGCTACCTCTTGGGAAGCGAAGATAGTACTGAGAAAATAAATCGTCAATTGACGACTTTAATATCTTCTTAAATTCATGAAATTTGCCACAGAACCTGGTCGCCGATTCATTAACTCATGATTTGTCGTACTTTTTGACGCTGCACAAGCAGATTCGTAGGAAACGTCTCCATGTTAGTAGTCGTCATATGATGATCATTGACAGAAATCCGGATGCCAACAGTGCCGCGGCCGCGCAAGCCGGCGAATTCCCACGCTCGCCTGATTTGCCAGCGGGCCGCGGCGCGCCGGCGGGGTCAACAGGCGGCGTCCCGGCGGTGCTGGACAAGGCCATGCCCGGCGTACTTGAGACGTTGACAGAGCGCCTGCCGGCGATGCTGATCGACTCGCTGCGCGAGCAGTGGAACGGGCTGGCAGATATTGACAGGCAGATTGCCGACATCGAACGACGGTTGAAAACCTGGATGAAAGAGGACAAGGCGTGTCAAGCGGTCGCCGAAATTCTGGGCGTTGGCCTGCTGACGGCGACTGCGGCGGTCGCAACGATGGGCGATCCGAAATCGTTCAGATCTGGACGGGAGTTTGCTGCCTGCATCGGAATCGTGCCCAGGCAGACAGAAACGGCCGGGAAGGGGTCCAGTTGGGCAGTATCAGCGAAAGGGGCGACACGTATTTGCGCACGTTGCTGATTCACGGTGCCCGCAGCGTGCTGACACACGCGAACGAGCCTGGTCCGTGGGTGGCAGGCCTGTGCTGAGCCGGCGCGTCAGCCGCGTCAAGCTGCTGGAGGCGGCCGTCGGCATACCCTGCTGCCGCATCGTGATGGAAGCCTGTGGCGGGGCACACTACTGGGCGCGCCGATTCTCTGCAATGGGACATCGCGTGCAGATCATTGCTCCGCGGTTCGTCAAACCTTTCGTCAAATCCCAGAAGAACGATCGCAACGATGCCGAGGCGATCGCCGAGGCGCCATCGCCCTCGCGAAAGATGGTGTGACGGTGCTAGTTCAGTATGGCAGGTGAGAGAAGGAAGCCGATGCGGTGGTCGTAGAACACATTAAAGATGTCACCCATTGAAAGGCCAAGGTCAAGAGGCAAATACCCGCCTCTCAGGCCTGTCCCTGCTTGTGTGAAGCAATTTCAACCACGTCTTCACGTTGAAGCGCACGAGTCGCATCCGATTTTTCTATCATCTGGTTGCAGCGCTGGTCTGCACCAGTCATCCATCGGGATCAAGGCGAGGGCCGGTGCTCTGGCGTTTGCCCCTGGCTCATGTAGAGCCCCAGAAAACCATCGGTACCAGACGCTGTCCACGGGAGTATTCACCAAGTTCGGCATATTGCGTTAGCAGTGCCATGCTTATTTCGGCTCATGGTCTGGGCGTCCCAGCATTCGTCAACGGAAGGTGGCAGGAGTGCGTGGCCCAATCACTTGCCCTAGCTTACGCCAACAAATTTACCGCGCTTACGATCTCCTGCCAGATTTAACCAAAACATTTCGTGACCTCAAAGGTTTTGCCGTCACGTAGCATGTAGAACGCGGCACGCGCGAGCTTGTGTGCGAGCGCCTTCATGGCCACGACAGGCATGCGCCGGGCTCTTTTGCGCTCATAGAAGCGTTTGGCCTGCGGACAGCTGCGCATTGCGATGGCGGCACCAGCAGCCACACGCGCTCGATTTCAAATTCATGCTCAAAACTACATTGATGCAGCCGAAAGGGCAACTGCGCGTGTGTGGACCGGAAACTGGCAGCGTATGCTACCGAGTGGATCGCGAACGACAACCTTCAGCCGTACATCGAGCCGATGACGATCGAATTCGACTACCTGGTACGGCCGCGTCGGGGGTTCAACGCTGAAGCGAACTGGCAGCTCCTGAAAAAGCTTTGGCCGCAGCCAGCGCGCTTCGCCCGGAGCATGAAGTCCACCGTCTGGCCGGCCCACCGCGCGATAAAGGTAAACCCACTTCCCGCGGATCTTCAGATAGGTCTCTCAACACGCCATGACTGCCCTGACCGTATCGCAAAACGATTCCAGCGCTTCACGAACTCAGGTGTAAAGCGCTGCACCCAACGCATGATCGTCGTGTGTGCCAGCGACAAACCTCGCTCGGCCATTATCTCGATCAATCGCGCGGGCTGAGCTTGTAGCGTAGGTACCAGCGAACGCACAGAACGATGATCTCACGATCAAAATGGCGTCCACCGAACAACTTCTCCAAACTCTTTAGTTTGCTCACTGCTGGACATCAGGTCGTTTTTGCTCCGACAACTTTAACCGATTCGCCGAACACATTTGCACCAGAGCCCTTGCAGCTTCGGTCGGTGCTACCCCTCATAGGCAGCCATGAAAACGTCCACCGCCCGGTTCACCACTTGGGTGATGTTGCGTGCCGACGTATCCGTCGGCACGCCGAGAAGACATAGCTCGGCCAGTTCGGCTTCGAATAGCGCGCGAAGATGCGCCGTCGCGACCGTGACATTGCATTTGCGCACGTGGCCCGCTTCGCACGACTGCTGCAGGAAGTTCGCCACCGTTTGCCAGCCGAGTTTCGGTCCGCGTTCGTAAAACAGCGCGCCCACGTGCGAGCGGCCGCCTTCATGAATGGCGAGGCGCCGTACCGCGAGCAACTGCGGCTTGAGGATGGCGATCAGATAGTGCTTGCCGAAGCTCGTCAGCGCCTCGCGGATCGGCACCGATGTCTTGAGCAGCGCGAACGCCCCTTTGATTTCGTGCGCGGCACACTCGTGCATCACTTCGAAGAACATCTCTTCCTTCGACTGGAAATAGCCGTACAGCGTCGCCTTGGACGCGCCGGCACGCGCCGCGATGTCGGACATCGACGCCTGCTCGAAGCTTGTTTCGCTGAACACCTCAAATGCGGCGTCGACGATCGCCTGCCGCTTTTCTTCCGTTTTCTTTCTCATTCCCGAGGCTTCCCTGTGCTTTGCCGGAAGGTTCATGAAATCTGTCCGTGCGTCATGTTACCAAAGGCCGTTGCCGGACTTCGCCCTCAAAACTGAACCGATCAGTTTATTTTAATTGACACGCCAATATCCGCATAACTAAACTGCGCGGTATTGTTAAGGACGAGACTGAGATCGTGAAAGAAGCTGCGGTAATCGGAGAGAGGGCGCGTTTGGTACGAACCACGAAGCCGGCCATGACGCTTGTCGCGGCGCTTGTCGTCAGCGTGCTGGCGAGCGCATGCGCGCAATTTCCCGACATGCCGCCAAAGCCGTCGCCAAAGGATGCGAGCCGCTACGAGACCGCGCGCAGTTTCGGCACGGGTACGGGCGAGGGCGCGCAGCCCACGTGGCCCACGGAGCAGTGGTGGCTGCGCTACAACGATCCGCAGTTGAACGCGCTGATCGCCGAAGCGCTAAAGGGCGAGCCGACCCTGGCGATCGCGCAGGCGCGTCTGCACAATGCCGAAGCGTCGGCGCAGGAAGCGGGCGCTGCGCTGTTGCCTGAAATCAGCGCGCAAGGGTCGGTCGAAAAGCAGAAGCAGAGTTACAACAACGGCGTGCCGCCCGCCTTCGTGCCGCGCGGCTGGCGCCCGTACGGCACAGCCGAACTCAACTTCAGCTACGAGATCGACTTCTGGGGCAAGAATCGCGCGTCGCTTGCCGCGGCCACGTCGGAACTCGACGCGGCGCGCGCCGATGCCGCCCAGGCTCGCATGGTGCTGGCGGCGTCGATTGCCGACGCGTATGCGGATCTCGCGCGCCAGTTCGCCGAACGCGACAGCGCCGAAGCGGCGGTCAAGGTGCGCACGCAATCCGCGCAACTGTTCGCCGAACGCTTCGCCAACGGACTGGAGACGCAGGCCGGCGTCAAGCAGGCGGAATCGAAGCAGCAAAGCGCGCGCGCCGATCTTTTCGAACTCGACGAATCGATCGCGCTCACCCGCAACCGGATTGCCGCGCTGATGGGCGACGGTCCCGATCGTGGCCTCGCCATCGGCCGTCCGGCGGTGGATCTGACGCAGCCGGCCGGCATGCCCGCCGACCTCGCGCTCGGCCTGCTGGGTCGCCGTCCCGACGTCGTGATCGCCCGCTTGCGCGCGGAAGCGGCGAGCAAGCGGATCGACGTCGCCAGGGCCGGCTTCTATCCAAACGTGAACCTCTCCGCGATGATCGGCTTCCAGTCGCTCGGCCTGAACATGCTGACGCGCGCCGGTTCGGCGGTCGGCAATGTCGGCCCGGCCGTCACGCTGCCCATCTTCAACGGCGGCCGCTTGCGCGGCGAGTTGCGCGGCGCGCGCGCGAATTACGAGGAAGCCGTCGCCAACTACGACGAAACGCTGACCAAGGCGCTGCGCGACGTCGCCGATGTCGCCGTCAGCAAACGCGCGCTCACCGACCGGTTGCAGGCGACGCAAGCGTCGTACGACGCGGCCGCGCAATCGCATCGCGTTGCGCTCGAGCGCTATCAGGGCGGTCTGTCCGGCTATCTCGACGTGCTGAGCGCCGCCGACACGCTGGTGAGCGCCGAGCGCCAGCTCGCCGACATGCGCTCGCGCACCTTCACGCTCGACGTCTCGCTCGTGCGCGCGCTCGGCGGCGGTTATCAGGTTGACGCGCAGGCCAATGCACCAACCACCACGCCGTCCGCCGCCGCAACGAACCCAGAAGCGAACCCGGAAGCGAATCCGAAAAATCAAAGCTGATCCCAAGGACCAGAACATGTCTCAAAGCCATTCCCCCGTGGCCGACGCGCCGTCCATGCCGAGCGCCGACCATTCGACCTATGCCGGCGAGAAGACCACGACGGCCGCCGCGCCCGTCGCTCGCCGCCAGAAGCTGTTCGCCTTGCTGGGCGCGGTCATCGTGCTGGCCGGTCTCGCTTATGGCGGCTACTGGTACTTCATCGGCTCGCGTTACGTGTCGACCGACAACGCGTACACCGCGGCCGAGATCGCGTCGATCACGCCATCGGTGAACGGCATCGTGCAGCGCGTCGCCGCGGTCGATACGCAGCATGTCCGCAAGGGCGACGTGCTCGTCGTGATCGACGACACCGATGCGAAGCTCGCGCTCGAACAGGCCGAAGCCGAAGTGGGACGCGCCGAGCGCAAGGTGCGCGGCTACCTCGCGACCGACGCCGGTCTCGCCGCCCAGGTGGCGGCGCGCGCCGCCGACGAAGCGCGCATGAACGCACAAATCGCGTCGGCCAAGGCCGATTTCGACCGCGCGGCGATCGATCTGAAGCGCCGCGAAGCGCTCGCGCATTCCGGCTCGGTGTCCGGCGAGGAACTCAGCAACGCGCAGACCTCGTTTGCGAGCGCCCAGGCGGCGCTGATGGCGGCCCGCGCCAACGCCTTGCAGGCGCAGGCGAGCCGTGCGGCGGCCATCGGTTCACAGGACGCCAACAAGGTGCTGTTCGCTGACACCACCGTCGACACCAATCCCGAAGTGCTGCTCGCGCGCGCCAAGCGGGACCAGGCGCGCGTCGATCTGCAACGCACGGTGTTGCGTGCGCCGGTCGACGGCGTCGTCGCGCGCCGCCAGGTGCAGGTGGGGCAGCGGGTCGAGCCGGGCGCGTCGCTGCTGTCCGTCGTGCCGGTGGATTCGCTGCACGTCGACGCGAATTTCAAGGAAGTTCAGCTCGACAAGGTGCGGATCGGTCAGCCGGTGGAACTGACGTCCGACCTGTACGGCGGCAAGGTCATCTATCACGGCAAGGTCGCCGGACTGGCCGGCGGCGCGGGCTCCGCGTTCGCGATGATTCCCGCGCAGAACGCGACCGGCAACTGGATCAAGGTGGTCCAGCGGTTGCCGGTGCGGGTCGCGATCGACCCGGCCGATCTGCGCGCGCATCCGCTGGGCGTCGGCCTGTCGATGGAAGCGACCGTGGATACGCGCGACAGCGGCGTCGACAACGCGACGCCCGCAAGCTGAGGCCGCGCCCGCCATGTCATCCAGTCAAACGCATCAAACGCGGGATATCCCGTTGCCGCCGCTCAGCGGCGGCATGCTGATCGGCGCGGCGTTGTTGCTGGCCGCCGCCAACTTCGTCGCGGTGCTGGATACGACGATCGCGAACGTGTCGGTGCCGACCATTTCCGGCGCGCTCGGCGCGTCGTCCAGCCAGGGCACCTACGTCATCACGTCCTACGCGGTGGCCGAAGCGATTACCGTGCCGCTGACCGGCTGGCTGGCAAACCGCTTCGGCACGGTGCGCGTGTTCATCACGTCGCTGATCATGTTCGGCCTGTGTTCGGCGCTGTGCGGCATGGCGACTTCGCTCGAAATGCTGGTGCTGTTCCGCGTGTTTCAGGGACTCGCCGGCGGGCCGCTGATGCCGCTGTCGCAAACGCTGCTGCTGCGTATTTTCCCGAAAGAGAAAGCGGCCACGGCGATCGGCTTGTGGAGCATGACGACGCTGGTCGCGCCGGTGCTAGGCCCGATCCTGGGCGGCGTGATCTGCGACCGCACGCACTGGGCGTACATCTTCTATATCAACGTTCCCGTCGCGCTGATCTGCGGGTATCTCGGCTGGCGTTTGCTCAAGCGCTACGAGACGAGCCTGATGCGCGTTCCAATCGACGCCATCGGTCTCGCGCTGCTCGTCGTATGGGTCGGCGCGTTGCAAATCCTGCTCGACGAAGGCAAGGACCACGACTGGTTCGCGTCGACGGAAATCCGCGTGCTCGGCATCATTGCGGCGATCGGCTTCGCGTCGTTCCTGATCTGGGAGCTGACGGACCGTCATCCGGTGGTCGACCTGCGGGTGTTTCGTCATCGCGGCTTTAGTGCGAGCGTGGTCACGATCACGCTGGCGTTCGGCGCGTTTTTCGGCGCGACCGTGCTGACGCCGCTGTGGCTACAGAGCTACATGGGCTACACGGCGACGTGGGCGGGGTGCGCCACGGCGATGACCGGCATCCTCGCCGTGCTCTCGGCGCCGCTCGCGGCCAACCTGTCGTCCAGATTCGACGGACGCTGGCTGGTGTTCGCCGGCGTGATGTGGCTCGGCGCGATCACGCTGTGGCGCACGCACGCGAACACCGACATGACGTTCTGGCAGGTGGCGTTGCCGCTGCTGCTACAAGGCGTCGGTTTGCCGTTCTTCTTTGTGCCGCTGACGGGTCTCGCACTGACCAGCGTCGACGAGCCCGAAACGGCATCGGCGGCGGGACTCATGAACTTCTGCCGGACTTTCGGCGGCGCCATTGCAACGTCGCTGGTCAATACGGTTTGGGAAGACCGGACCAAGTATGACCGGGCGGAATTGTCGGGACTGGTCGATCAGGCCGGCCACTTCTCGACCATGCTGACGAATTCCGGCTGGAGCGCCAGCCAGGCGCAGGCGCAGATCAGCGACGTCGTCCAGTCGCAGGCCGTGATGCTCGCGACCAATCAGCTCTTCGCGATTGCAGGTGCGTGTTTCATTTTCGCCGCGCTGGCGGTGTGGCTCGCGCCGAAACCAACGCGGGTCGCGGATACGTCGCAGGCGCACTGAAGGTCCACGAGAGTGCATGCCGACGCAGTGCCTGCTTCAGTGGCGGCCCGGCATGCAGCGATTCCAGATGGTGGGGCAACCATGATGAACGACGACGACACTGGACGTTCCCGCACCATATGGGACGAGATGATGATGCTCCGCATGAGCGTTTCCGCCATTCGCAAGGCGCAGGGCAAACCCAATCCGTCGGACTACGAAGCGAACACCGCCCAATACGAAATGGTGGTAAACGACTACGTGGACGACCTTGAGCGCGCGATGCGCGCCGCATGGCCGGACAGATGACTTTGCCGGCTGTTGGCGTTCACAATTGATGGGAGTGGACAAAAACTGGGGGAACGCGACTTTTTTGCCCTAGGCTACCTTCGACACCCGTTCGGCGAGGTGAAGAATGGACATGCATTGGACGATTTACCTGCAGCGGGACGGTACCGACGAGAAAGTGTCGTTAGCCAGATTTCAGCACCCATTCGAAGGAGCGACCCCAGCCGACTTCGGATTGTCGATGTCTGAGGCAAGAAGTCTGCTTTCCAGTCTTCAACATGCGGTGATTCAAGACCAGATCCGTGCTTACGACGCTCGGCGTCGCGGCTGCAGGCATTGCGGGCGATACCGCCGCACAAAA
Source organism: Paraburkholderia sp. SIMBA_030 (assembly GCF_046535245.1). Classification (NCBI taxonomy): domain Bacteria; kingdom Pseudomonadati; phylum Pseudomonadota; class Betaproteobacteria; order Burkholderiales; family Burkholderiaceae; genus Paraburkholderia; species Paraburkholderia sp. SIMBA_030. Next base: position 1,610 of record NZ_JAWRXB010000032.1, on the reverse strand, counting down.
GACTGGCGCCCTCGGGTGTTTGCGACCGCGTTGGGCAGTGTCAAAGTGCGAGTGCCCCGGGTGATATCGTGCTTGTGCGCCCCTGAACCGTTCGACGAGAACGAAGAGTCAGCGGATCTTCGATTCTCCGAGTGCCCGATAGAAAGTTTGCTACCGGGACGACGTACACTGGAGCTTGCATACCTGTGTGCGAAGCAAGGCGCTGCCGTTTCCTACCGGTCAGCTACGCGCAATGTCGCCGATCTCACCGGGTTGCACACCCTGTCTCACGCCACTGTTCGCAAAGAGACGCTCAACTGCGGTGAGCACATTGAAAACGACCAGTTCCACGTTATCGCCGGCCGTGTCGAATGCGAGGGGATAGCGGCTCGACGATTCGCTTGTGCTCTCCAGCGCCCTAGCCTGACACGCGTGCCGCTCCACCACGATGACCTGCGTCTTGCAATTGACTGAACGGTAGTCACGGCGGTGCCGCTGGAAGAGATGCGCAGGCTCGAAGAGCTTGTCGCTGCTGCACTCGACCAGTGTGGCTGGGTCCGTGGCACCGCGGACTCCTGACTGGTTCCATATCGGCATGAACAGCTTGGATTCTTCGTGCGGATACCTGCGCCGGCGGTCAAATTCGTAAGCCACGACCCATTAATACTATCGTTTGCCATCGTGACATCGTAAGCGTTTGCTCCCCACTAAACAAGTAGCAGTCCGAATGATGACAATGTCTTGAATGCTCGCGCTACCATGATCTACCCCTTGCCTAATGTCAACTAGTCCTGGGCGCGCGCTGCGCCCAGGCTCTGTTTTTCTATCGCTCGCTCACGCTTTGAAGGCTGTCGGACGTGTAGTAATCGTCTTTAAAACGGAGATCTGACGATTCCTCAAACCAGTGAATATCAGTCCCCGTCCCGATAGTCGACTGATCGGACACGTATCGACCGTTGCTCAGGTCGTATTGCACGAAGGCCTCGGCATCGCATGCGCCATGGAGTTCATAGACAGGAATAAGGTACGCTTCCTTGACCTTCCAAAGCTTTCCTTGTGCGTCGTAATCTTCAGCGGCTATAGCTACGCCAGAGTCCTCGTCGATATAGAAGACTTTCTTTGACGCGACATGCCGCACGCCCGACGCGAGCGTTGCCTCAACAACGTATACTCTATGGAGCTCATAGCGACGGGCCTCCGGACTTACACCGTCCGGTTTAAATACTTCGTCAAATTTTGCTTTGATGTTGTACATTCCAAAGTCGTTATAGGGCACGTAAATCTCTTTTTTTCCAACCATTTTCCATGTGAAACGGTCCAGCATGCCGTTGAACAACCACGGCTCATCCACCGTGTACTGATTCTCGAAACCGATCTGCGGCGTGTCATACGCGTAGGCAGGCATCCGGCGAACCCGCCGCTGACCGGGAAGTAATAGTACGTGTCGCTCACCTTGTCGAAGTAATCCCGCTGCACAAGCCCCTGCCCCGCCAATGCCGCAGGTGTGTCGTACGCAAAGAAGATTCCATATAAAATTCCTGCTTGCTGGGGTACTACTACTACTACTACTACTACTACTACTACTACTACTACTACTACTACTACTACTACTACTACTACTACTACTACTA